>JAZOLQ010000095.1:0-19798 GCA_045653185.1 Eubacteriales bacterium | reverse complement strand
CTCACGCTCAGGCTAACGTTGAGAAGCCCCACGACCAGGGCGTAGTTGCTATGATAGGCGTATTTATAGATACTTTCGTAGTTCTCACCATCACAGCTCTCGTAGTTATCTCCACATTCTATGCGGGTGACGCTTCTATGGAGGGACTTACCAAGGCAAATCTTATGCAGTCGGCTGTCGGAACGGCATTCGGAAACGCAACGCTCGGTAATATCCTCGTTGCTGTCTGCCTCACCTTCTTCGCGTTCACCACTATCATCAGCTGGAACTTCTTCGGTAAGCAGAACGTTGAATACCTCTTTGGCAAAAAGAGTACTCTTGTTTACTCTATTCTCGCAATAGTATTTATCTTCCTCGGTTCTGTTCTTCAGAACGATCTCGTTTGGGAGCTTACAGATATGTTCAACAACATAATGGTTATCCCCAACGTAATAGCTCTCGCGGCTCTTTCGGGCATAGTCGTTGCGGCTGTTAAAACAAAGAAGAAGAGTAAGTAATGAGTTTTTAAGGGAGGCCCTTTCAAGGAAAATTAGGTTATGTTAGGAGAAAGGCGTGAGAACCTTTTGAGGAAAGCTACAAAGCCTATGGCTTTGCGCCAAGTTTGATTTGGCGGCTAAACACCGCCATTTTAGCTTACAGCTAAAAACATCAAACATTGGATTATCACACTCTCCAACCCTTTTTAAAAAAGGGTTTGGCTTCCTAAATCTTATCTTGCTTAATGGGATATTTTTTCTCTAATGTGGAAACACGGCGGACAGCAGGCAGTGCTTGCTGTCCGCCGTGTTTCCTTTTTATTTATTATCTTGTGTTGACAAAGTAAAAACAGGGTGATATAATCTTTTATAAAAGAATTACGAAAGGATCTCGACCTTATGAAAAAAGTATTAGTAGCTATTTTGGTCGCATCATTGCTTTTTGCCGCAATTATTCCTCTTTCTGCTACAACCTCTCCCGTTAAGGATTATGCTACGGCTGCTAATGGAGACCTTCTGTACACCGTGAACTTCCGTGGCGACGATGCTTTCACGCCCAATCCATATAGCTATCAAGCTCTTGAGCATTTCTCATACATTCCCTCTCAGGACGGCAGCTCGCTTACCGTGGTAGGTGTAGAAGGACAGTCTGATACTGCTGTATTCTGGGGCGGTATTATCAATGGACTTCCTGCCAACAGCAGCACTCAGTACACCATAGTATACAAGGTAAGAGCTAACGATAAGAATGTTGCTGACGTTATGAATAACAGTGTGGGCATTGGCGGTTGGACCACAAATAATCAGGATTTTTCCAAGAGTTACAACAACTACTCTAACCACAACACAAGTGATGCTACTCTTCAACGTTCTGCTCTCTCCGATGCTCATTCAAAGATTACCCAAGCCAGCAGTATAGGTCCGGGTAAGAACAGCAGCGGATATGTAATGTTCAGCTTGTTCAACAATGCGTTCGATGTAAGCAACGACGGATTCGTTACAATGATGCTCGAATACAACGTTGATGCGGGCAAGTTCACTTCCTATATCCTCAAAGACGATTGTTCTGCTAATCTCTACGCTGAGAACAGCTGGATAGTGCTCGAACAGCAGGATATGGTGATTGAAGGCGAGGACGCCATTACCTTCTTCCTCTACTCTTTTTACTCTGATTCTGTTAACACAACGATTAAGGATTTTGAGATCTACAAGGGTAGGTTCATTGGCAAAGTGCCTGAAACTTCTGAAACATCCGCACCCGTAACAACACCAGCGCCTGCAACAACAGTGACTGAGACTTCGACAACAACAGCGGCAGAGACTACGGTAACAACGACGGCTGAGGCTACGTCCACCGAAGCTGATACAACTGCAAATACCACTGCCGCCAATACAGTTGAGGAAAAGGGCGGATTCAAGAAGTATATCGCTCTTAGCGGGATCGCTATGGTAGCAACCGTTGGAGCAATCACAGCGTTTATTGTCAGAAAGAAATAAGACTGAAAATTTTTCGGTTGAATTGAAAAATAAATAGCCGACGCTTTTGGCGTCGGCTATTTCTATTCAAGCTCATCAAGTGTCTTTTTGAAGGTATCTATAAAATTGTCCATAAAATACGCCACTTCCTCGTGTACGCAATACGCTTTGACCTCTTTTTTCAGCGCCGCCTCGGCTTTGGCAAACTCTCGGTTTCCGCTTCGCATTTCCTCAATGCACTTGATATACGCCGATATCTTGTCCGCCGCCTTTATAAGCATATACTCATACGAGTCGGGAGATATCTCGATAAGCTCCCTGTAATCCCCTTGAAGCTCGGGCGGAAGCATAGATATCAGCTTATCATTTGCCGTTTTCTCTATACTCTTATAGGACGCTCTTATTTCGGGATTGTAATATTTTATCGGTGTGGGAAGATCTCCCGTCAAGACCTCGCTCGTCTCGTGATAAAGAGCCGCGGACGTCACCTTATCTACGTTCAGCTCCCCGCCGAACATACGGTTTTTGATAAGCGCCAAGGCGTGCGCTATCTGCGCCACCTGCGCGCTATGCTCCGCGATATTCTCCTCGGACACAGACTTCATAAGACTCCAACGGCGAATAAGCTTCATTCGCGCCATATACGCAAAAAAATTATAACTCATCTTCTACCTCTTTAGCCGTTATCGGCGTTATATTTATTCATACGACAATTATTATACCATTTTGCGCGGCAAATTGCAAGAGATATTCTTCCGCGGACATTTTTTGACGGTCGAACGTCTTACTTATAGGATTTTTAATCAAATTTGCCGTCAACTATTGAAGAAGTTCGGTTATTGTGGTATCATTGTAACGTAAAGAGTTAAATATTTAAAGGGGGATCATATATGAAAACAAGAGCGATCAGGCTCTATGGCGCAAAGGATATGCGCAACGAGAGCTTCGAGCTTCCCGAGCTCCGTGATAACGAGATACTTATGAAGGTAATATCCGACTCTGTCTGCGCCTCTACCTACAAGGCGGTCTTGCAAGGACCTACTCACAAGAGAGTACCCGAGGATATCGCCGAAAATCCGATAGTTGTCGGTCACGAGATGGCGGGAGAGATAATTAAGGTGGGCAGCGCCGTTGACCCTAAATGGACTGTGGGACAGAAGATAGTTATCCAGCCCGCTCTCAAGCTTGACAACGGTCACGACCCCGGATATTCCTACCCCTACTACGGCGGAAATATGACCTATTCGATAATTCCCGCGATAGCGCTTGAGCGCCAATGCGTTCTTGCCTATTCGGGCGAGGATTTTTTCAGCGGCTCGCTCACAGAGCCTATCGCCTGCTGTCTGCGCGCCTTCAAGGGAATGTATCACACAGACTATACCGACTACTCGCGCACCGACGGCGCAAAGAGAGGCGGAAAGCTTGCAATTCTCGGCGGAGCAGGCCCTATGGGTCTTGCATCTGTTGAGCTTGCCATGGGTTACGCGGGTTGCTCTCAGGTGGTAGTTACCGATATAAATCAGGAGCGCCTTGATTACGCCGCTTCAAAGTGCACTCCCCAAGCGGCTAAAGAAAGAGGCTGCGAGCTCGTATATCTCAACACCGCAGACCTTGACGATCCCGTATCAAAGCTGCTTGAGATATCAGACGGCGGATTTGACGACGTTTTTGTTATGGTTCCCGTCCCCGAGCTTATCACGATGGCTGAGAAGATTTCTTGCTTTGACGGCTGTATCAACTTCTTTGCGGGTCCTGCCGTAAGAGAGATGCAGGCAAGCCTTAACGTATACCGCGTTCACTATGACGGCATACATCTCGTGGGGACTGCGGGAAGTATTCCTGCCGACACAGAGGATTCAATAGAGCTTATCGAAAAGGGGCTCATTCATCCAAACGTCATGGTCTCCCACATTCTCGGTCTTGGCGCTGTCCCCGAGGTAATATTGGCTATGGAGCGTCCAAACGGAGTGAAGAAGATATGCTATAACCACATAGATATCCCGCTTGTAGCTCTATCCGATATCCCCGAGCTTGCAAAAGGTGACGCGATGTGGGCAGAGATAAATAATATCCTTGAGAAAAACGGCGGAAACTGGTGCGCCGAAGCCGAAAAGTATCTGCTTGCGCACGCCCCCAAGATCGCCGAATAACAGGAGATTTAAAGATGAAAAAAATCATTACGATAACCCTTAATCCCGCTTTTGACCTGCATTACCGAATGGATAAGTTTGAGGCGAAAAAGGAAAATTACGTCACTTCTCTTCTCTGCGACGCGGGCGGAAAGGGCATAAATATTTCGAGAGCCTTACTTGTAAACGGCATCGACAGCTGCGCTTACGTTATCCTCGGACGCGACAACGGAGAGCGCTTTGAGCGTCTGCTTAAAGCCGATAATATGAACTGCGTTGTCCTCTATGCCGACGGAAGTGTGCGCGAAAACATAACCATTCACCCCGAAAATGACAAAGAAACACGCATAAGTCTTGATAACTTTTCTATCTCCCAAAAGGAGCTCGACTCTCTTTGCGAGATGCTTCTCAAGGCGATAGATGCGGAAACTCTGATATCCTTCTCGGGTCGTATGCCGAGGGGTGTGGAAAAGTCCGCGGTTATCGATTTTCTCAAAAAGCTCGAGGGCGCGGGAGCGAAAATAGCGGTAGACTCAAACTCCTTTGGATTTGAAGACCTTGGACTTATCCGCCCTTGGTTTATAAAGCCTAACGAGCAGGAGATATCCACCCTTCTCGGACGCCCTGTGTCAAGTCGCGAGGACGCCGTCAAGGTCGCCAAAGAACTTGTGGATATGGGAGCTGCCGAGGAGGTAATGATATCCCTCGGAGCGCTTGGCTCGGTCTTTGCCGCAAAGAATGCGGCGTACACCGTCTCGGTCCCCGAGATACGTCCCCTCTCTACGATAGGCGCTGGCGACAGCACTGTCGCGGGATATATGGCAGGGACGGCAGAGGGGCGCTCGATACCCGAATGTCTTAGACTCGCGGCGGCGTTTGGCAGCGCGGCCTGCCTCACCGAAGGCACTCGCCCGCCAAAGCCCGAGGACATAGCTTCGCTCTATGAGAAGGTGACGGTTATTTAACTTGATATATTCAAAAAACGGCTTTAAAAGCCGTTTTTTTGATAAATTGGGATAATTTTTTCTATGACCTTGAAAAAAGTAAAGATATGATGTATAATAGACTATGTATGTATATTTAAATAGTAAAATCTCAAAACGAAAGGACATATAAATGAAATTAGGTATCGTTGGCTTGCCTAACGTAGGCAAGAGCACTCTTTTTAACGCTCTTACAAATGCGGGAGCTGAATCCGCAAACTACCCATTCTGCACTATCGAGCCGAACGTCGGTGTCGTAACCGTTCCCGACGCAAGACTTGATGAGCTTGCAAAGATGTATAACCCCGAAAAATATACCCCTGCGGTCATCGAATTCGTTGATATCGCGGGTCTCGTTAAGGGTGCCTCAAAGGGAGAGGGCCTTGGAAACAAATTCCTCTCTAACATCCGCGAGGTAGATGCTATCGTGCACGTTATCCGTTGCTTTGACGACGACAACATTATTCACGTTGACGGCTCGATAAACTCGCTCCGCGACCTTGAAACGATAAATCTTGAGCTCATTTTCTCGGATATAGAGATGATCGAGCGCCGCATCGACCGCACTAAAAAGGCGATGAAGGGCGACAAGTCGCTCGCATCCGAGCTTGAAGTATACGAAAAGCTCCTCGCCGCACTCTCCGACGGCAAGTGCGCGCGTGAGGTCGAGCTTGACGAGAGCGAGAGAGAATGTCTTTACGACACTCCCCTGCTCACGATGAAGCCTGTTATATACGTGGCTAACGTGTGCGAGGACGAGGTCTCGGAAGAGCCGCTCTCAAACGCAAACTACGTCGCTCTCAAGGAGCAGGCAGAGAGAGAGCATTCTCAGATAATCGCTATATGCGCTCAGCTTGAGGCGGAGATCGCCGAGCTTGATGGCGAGGAAAAGCAGATCTTCCTTGACGACCTTGGCATCGCGGAAAGCGGGCTTGACCGTCTTATAAAGGCAAGCTATGCCCTTCTCGGTCTTATCAGCTTCCTCACCGCAGGTCCTCAGGAAGTCCGCGCTTGGACTATAACCAAGGGCACTAAAGCTCCCGGAGCGGCAGGAAAGATACACAGCGACTTTGAGAGAGGCTTTATCAGAGCCGAAATAGTTTCCTTCGATGACCTTATGTCCTGCGGCACGATAGCCGCCGCAAAGGATGCGGGCCTTTATCGAAGCGAGGGTAAGGAATACGTTATGAAGGACGGAGATATCGTTCTTTTCAGATTTAACGTATAAGAGGCCGACCTATGAGAATGAGAAAAAAGAAAAACGGAGCAGAGAGGATCGCCGCTTGCTCGCATTTGCTTATATCCGAGTTCAATTCTCTCTCCGTGCCCGAAAAGATATTTGAAAATAACGCTCCTCTGCATCTTGAGATAGGGTGCGGAAAGGGCAATTTTGCCTGCGGAATGGCAGAGGCATATCCCGACGTGAATTTTATCGCTATGGAAAAGATAGCAGACGTTTGCTGTGTCGCGCTTGAAAAGGCGGTAAGGCGCACCGAAGAGCGTGGGAGGGACAATCTCCGCTTTCTTATCGGGGACGCAAAATTTTTGGCTGATAATATGAAGCCCCATTCGGTTGACTGCATATATCTCAATTTCAGCGACCCATGGCCCAAGGCGGGTCACGCAAAGCGCCGCCTTACTTATTCCTCGTTTCTTGAGATATACAGAGCTCTTCTTAAGGAGGACGGTATCCTCAAGCTGAAGACCGACAACGACGGACTTTTTGCGTCAAGCCTTGAGCAGTTTGAGCTCTGCGGTCTCGAGGTCGTTTGGATGACCTACGACCTTCACAATTCCGAGTATGCCGAAGGCAACGTAATGACCGAATACGAGGCAAACTTCTCCTCAAAGGGTGTGCCGATAAAATCCGCTTGGGTAAAATTTCCGCAGAAAGCCGAGGATACGACAGATGCTGAATGATATTTTGAAGGAATGCAGAAGCTTCCGCTCCTTCGACCCCGAAAAAAAGATACCCGAGGAGACCTTGCTCGGATTTATAGATAACGCCAGAATATCGGCGGCTACAAGAAATTCTCAGCCCCTCAAATACCGCATAGTCACCTCGCAAAAGGAGCTTGACTTATGCAATCCCGAGCTTCGCTACGCGGCGTCTCTCGGCATAAAGCTTCCCCCCGAGGGACATGAGGCGACCTCGCTCATCGTTATCTGTCACGACACCGATATAACTCCGTTTACCCCTATATATCTTAAGGATATCGGCATCTGCGCCGAGGTCATTATGCTGTCCGCCACCGAGGCGGGATATGGCGGCTGTATGATAGGCTCTTATAACGCCGAAGCGCTCACAAAGGCACTTTCCCTGCCCGAAAACCTTATGATAAATCTCGTTCTCGCTCTCGGAGTGCCCGACGAGACGGCAATTCTTTGTGAGGCTGAGGACGGAAAGGTAAAATATTACCGCGACGAAAACAACGTTCACTACGTTCCCAAGCGCAAGCTTGAGGATATAATCATAAAATAAAAAATTAAGAGAGAGAATTATGCAGAACAAAGAGCCGTCAGGCGTACTTATAATAAATAAACACGCGGGCGTTACGTCTCACGATATCGTAAACAAAATAAGACGGCTCTATTCGACCTCTCGTGTAGGTCACACGGGCACGCTCGACCCTATGGCGACGGGAGTGCTTGTCGTGCTTGTGGGAAGGGCGGCGAAGGCGGCTGAATATCTTGTGAGCGACACGAAGGGATATAGGGCTACCTTGAAGCTTGGAATAACAAGCGACACCGAGGACACAACGGGAAATATTTTGAGCGTAAGCGATAATATTCCTTCCGCAGATGAGGTAAAGCGCGTATGCGAAAACTTTGTGGGAAAGCAAAAGCAGATACCTCCTATGTACAGCGCGCTCAAGGTCGGCGGACAAAAGCTTTGCGACCTTGCAAGGCGCGGAGTATCGGTCGAGAGAGAGGCAAGAGATATTGAAATATTTTCTATCACGCTCTCCCCCACCGACGCAAACGACCTTTTCGCGCTTGACGTAAGCTGTTCCTCGGGAACATATATCCGCACTCTTTGCGCCGATATCGGAGCAGCTCTCGGCTGCGGGGGCGCTATGGCGTCACTTGAGCGCACCGAGGTGGGCGGATTTACGATAGACCGCGCGATAAGCATCGCTGAGCTTGAAGAGGCGGGCATCGAAGAAAGACTTGCAAAGCTTATCCCCACAGAAGCTCTTTTCTCCGATTTGCCAAAGGTAACTCTCCCCGCCTTCTATGAAAAGCTTTGCAGAAGCGGCTGCGAGATATACCAGAAAAAGATATCCTGCTCCCACGAGATAGGAGCGAGGGTAAGACTTTACGGGGAGAAGGGATTTTTCGCTCTCGGCGAGGTCCGCGAATACCCCGAGGGGACTGCGGTAAAGTCAATAAAAACCTTTGAACTGTAATAAGGTTCATATTTGGCAAGACCGAAAAAGTCCGAAAAGAAGCTAAAAATTACCCTAAAGATTATCGAAAATCTTAAAGGATATAATGAATTAATAGGTTGAAATTTCTACGAAATTCTTCATTTTAATCGACTTTTCCTACCGCCGTTTCGGTGGCTCGGCGTACCTTTGTGCGCCTCACGCACCCGAAGCGGCGCTTCTTGCTCAAATCTGCCTGTCCTTTAATATGATAATGGGCTGTCTCAATTTACATTTGATGCAGCCCATCTTTTATAGATTTTTATCTTATGCGACAAAATATTACAAAGTGATTAAAAAATCGAGAAATATATATTGTAAAATTGGAAATATTTTTAAAAAACTTGCAAAAATTAAAATAATATGCTATAATGTAAGAAGTATTATTTTGAGCGAATATATTTTTTCTTAAATGCAAAGGAGAAAAAAATGCTGGATACAAAAATTCTTGTTATAGACGACGACACTAATATCTGCGATCTCTTAAAGATTTACTTTGAAAAAGAGGGATATGAGATAAAAATAGCAAACGACGGCGCTGAAGGACTCAGCTATTTTAAGATTTACGAGCCTGACCTCGTTCTGCTCGACATCATGCTTCCGAAAAAGGACGGCTGGCAGGTATGCCGCGAGATAAGAGAGATGTCCTCGAAGCCGATAATCATGATAACGGCAAAGGGCGAGGTATTTGACAAGGTTCTCGGTCTTGAGCTCGGAGCTGACGATTTTGTGGTCAAGCCCTTTGATATGAAGGAGCTCAGCGCGAGAGTCAAAACAGTATTGCGCCGCTATCGCAATCACTCAAATCAGAACGACGAAGAACTTATCAAGTTTGTAAATATGGAGATAAGTCTGCAAAAATACGAGCTTAAGCTTCACGGCAAGCCCGTTGACGTTCCTCCCAAGGAGCTTGAGCTCCTCTACTTCCTCGCATCCAACTATAACCGAGTTTTTACAAGAGATCAGCTTCTTGACAAGGTGTGGGGATTTGATTATCTCGGAGACTCCAGAACGGTTGACGTTCACGTAAAGCGTCTGAGAGAAAAGATCGAGGGAGTATCTGAAAAATGGTCGCTTAAGACGGTCTGGGGAGTAGGATATAAGTTTGAAATACTCGGCTAAAAGATTTCTTTAACGCCACAGATCAAATAAACGCCTTTGCCGAACTCGACATTGGCGTTTATTTTCATAAATCCGATGCGCTTGAGGGTATTACTATGTTTAAAAGTGTTTTTGCTAAATATATATGGGCTTTCTTTTTGATAATACTTATCAGCTTTCTCATCATAAGCGCCACGATAACCGCTATCGTCGGCAATTATTCAAGAGATACCAAGGTGAATATTATGGAGACCGCCGCTACCACCGCAAGCCTTTATATCGAAAACAAGGTGTCCGACCTCGACACAGGCAATCTTTACGACGCGGTAGCGCTTAACAGCGAGGATATAAACGATATGTTCTCGGTTATTTTGACGTCCGCAAACGACCTTACCATAATTCTTACCGACGAAGGCGGAAATATTCTGATTGTCACAGGCCCTGAGAAAGAGCAGATAACCCAGAACAGCAAGCTTCCCTCATCGTTTATCGACAGAATAGAAAACGGAACAGAGATATTTCACGTTAAAAAGGACGTCGATTTTTTCAATTCCGATCACCTTATCTACGCGCTTCCCATAACCAACGAGGGAGCTGAGCCCTATGGCAATATCTTCGTGTGCTCGTCCTCGGTCATTATGACAGACCTTATACAGCGCATCACCAAGGCGATAATAATGTCGGTCTTGTGGATAATGATGGCTGCTCTTATCGCCGTATATTTCATAACCGAAAAGATAGTTGGACCGCTTAAAAAAATAAGCGTTGCCGCGCGTCAGTTCGCGTCGGGAAGATTTGACACCCGAGTTCCCGTAAGCGGAAGCGACGAGGTCGCTGAGCTTGCCATGGCATTCAACAGCATGGCGCAGTCCCTCGACAACTACGACAACATGCGAAACACCTTTATCTCAAACGTTTCTCACGACCTTCGCACGCCAATGACCTCTATTGCGGGTTTTGTTGACGGAATTCTCGACGGAGTAATTCCCCCCGAAAAGCATGAATATTATTTGCGTATAGTCTCTAACGAGATAGGACGTCTCTCAAGACTTGTCGCATCCCTGCTCGACCTTTCGAGAATTCAGGCGGGAGAGAGAAAATTCAATATGATACCCTTTGATATATGCGAGATGGCAAGGCAGATAATCATATCCTTTGACCAGACGCTCGGCGAGAAAAAGCTTGAGGTGGAATTCATCTGCGACGAGGACAACATGAACGTTATAGCCGACAGAGACGCAATATATCAGACCCTTTATAATCTTTGTGAAAATGCGGTCAAATTCTCACGCGAGGGCGGTATTTTGAGGATAAGCATAACAAAGATCAAGGGCAAAAAGCTGCTCGTTTCGGTATATAACGAGGGTCAGGGCATTCCGCCCGCCGACCTTCCGTACGTCTTTGAAAGATTTTATAAGAGCGACAAGAGCCGCGGACTTAATAAGTCGGGCGTAGGTCTCGGTCTCTACATCTCAAAGACTATAATCGAGGCGCACAATGAGCAAATTTGGGCAGAGAGTGAATTTGAAAAGAATTGCTCCTTCAGTTTTACTCTTACAGCAGAATAAAATGTAAAATCCAAGCAAATAATTAATTGTACAGATACCAGACTTAAGAGAGGAGTCGACTCCGAATGCAAGATAACGAAAAAAATTATAACAATGATGAAATGAATAATCTTCCTCTTGATGACACAAACGAGCTTGAACAGTCTAAAATGGGCGATTTTAAAGCTGTTGACGCCTCAGACTCGCCGTCCGAGGACGCCGTGACAGAGGATAACAAGACCGATGAGCCGAAAGAGCTTTTCGAGGACACCGAGAAAACATCGGCGCAGGAGCTGACCGAGGAAGCAGCTATCGAGCCCGCTGTCCCTTGCACAGAGCTCACCGAGCCAAAAATATATCGGTGGAATTATGACGAGCAGTTGGATATTGACGGCAAGCGAAAGAAGAAAAAGCAAAAGTCCGCAATGCTTGTCTACGCCATTATCGTTTCCTGCGCTTTTTTGGCTGCCTTTACAATGCTCATACTTCTTATCATTTCAAAAAATACCTTCCCCCAGAATACCCCCATCATTCCCTCTCAAGAGGGTGAGAAGGTCGTTTACGTAAGAGAATACGACTCAAGCAGCGGTGTACTCACTCCGCAGGAGGTATACAGTAAATGTCTGCCGTCGGTAGTCTCAATTGCCGTATCAAATGACACGGCAAGCGGAATAGGCTCCGGATTTATAATCTCCTCTGACGGATATATCGTCACGGCAAACCACGTCGTAAACGATATGGAAAGCATAACCGTCATTCTTTCAAATAACGAGGCCTACCGCGCTACTCTTGTGGACGGAAACGATTTTACCGATATTGCGCTTCTGAAGATAGACAAAACAGGTCTTCCCGCGCTCAAAATAGGCCGCTCGTCCTCTCTGCTCGTGGGGGAGAACGTCTATGCGATAGGAACTCCTGCCGCAATAGATTTTGCGGGCTCTTTCGCTGAGGGCGTTGTCTCGTACAATAACCGTATATTCAAAATATATAATTCCGACGGAAGCGTTCAGAAAAAAATGACTCTGATACAGACAAACGCGCTCGTCAACCCCGGAAATTCGGGCTGTCCGCTTATAAACGAGCGTGGAGAGGCTGTCGGAATAGTCACTATGAAGCTCAACAGCACTCATTATGAGGGTATGTGCTTCGCTATACCGATAGATTCGGCATTCCCGATAATCAAGGCTATGAAGGCGGGACAAAATTACGAGGATCTCATTCCTGCGGTAAGCAGATATCCCGCAGTTCTCGGGATAACGAATCCTCAGGATACCACTGTTGAAGGAAAAAATATTCAAGGCGTTCAGATAACCGAATTCACAAGCTCTCAGTACGACATTTCAAGAAAAATGTCCAAGGGCGACATTATCGTTGGAATAAACGACTACAAAATATCCTCGGTCGAACAGCTAAGAGCTGTGCTTGACGTCTTTTCTCCGGGCGATATGGTAAAAATCACCTTCTACCGTTCAACTCAGCAAATGACCGTAACCGTCATTCTCGGAAAATAATTTTAACAAAGACGTATAAATCTATTGCAAAATAAATAAAATTGCGGTATAATGTTTTTAATTGTACCGCTTTTTATTATTTATTTTAAGGAGATACCCTATAATGACTGTTCAGCTTTCTATCTGGGATACGATTTTGCGTATCTCTGCCGCCGCTCTCTGCGGAGGTCTTATAGGACTAGAAAGAGGTCGTAAGCACAGGCCCGCAGGCTTCAGAACCTATATGATAGTTTGTATGGGCGCGGCTTTGACTATGGTTCTGAGTACATATCTTGCCGCTATGCTCTCGGGTGTGTGGTCTGTCGATAATCCCGACGTCAAAATAGACTTGTCGCGTTTTGGCGCGCAGGTCATCAACGGAATAGGCTTTTTGGGCGCGGGAACTATCATCGTAACGGGCCGCCAACAGATAAAGGGTATGACGACTGCCGCAGGTCTTTGGGCATCTGCCTGCATGGGTCTTGCCATCGGGGCGGGCTTTTTTTCCGCAGCTCTTATCGCCTGCCTGCTTATTGTTGTGACGATAATTCTTTTTTCAAAGCTTGAAACTTGGATACTCAGACTCTCCAAAAATATCACTCTTTGCGTTGAATTCGAGCACACAGACGATATCGCCGAAATAATATCCACTCTGAAAAATAAAGGTATCCGCATATTTGACGTTGAGATAACAAAGGCAAAGTATTCCGATAACCAATATCCCAACGCTATAATATCTATTCTTATGCCCAAGAAAATGCTTCGCACCGACGTTTTTTCGTCAATATCGGAAATTAAAAACGTTCGCGCTATTGAAGAGCTGTAAAAGGAGGAGAGCTTATGTTTGAATTTTTAAATTTTTTAAGAGGAGACTCTCTTGACCTTCTTACAGTTACAGTAAGACTTATACTCAGCGTTATCTGCGGCGGTGTTATCGGAATTGAAAGAGAGCGAAAGAGACGTCCCGCGGGCTTCAGAACGCATATTCTTATCTGTCTTGGCGCGGCTATGACTACCCTTACCAGCCAGTACATAATGCTTGAGCTTAATCTCTTTACCGACCCCGCAAGACTTGGAGCGCAGGTTATCGCGGGAATAGGCTTTATCGGCGCGGGAACTATTATCGTAACGAGAAACAGACAGGTAAAGGGACTTACAACGGCGGCAGGTCTTTGGACGGCGGCTATCGTCGGTCTTTGCTGCGGAGCCGGCTTCTATGAGGGAGCTGTATTCGCAACGCTTATCGTCCTTTTGGCTGAAATGGTCTTCTCGAAGCTTGAGTATTTCATTCTTTCAAGCGCGAAGACTTTCACTCTTTTCGTTGAGTATACCGACAGCGCAAAGCTTGCAAACATAGTTGATACGCTTAAAAAGTCTCAGGTCTTTATCCTTGACCTTGAGCTAACGAAATCATCTAACAATATAGGCAATCTCTGCGCGGTATTTTCGGTTAAAATTCCGAGAAAGCTCCCACATCAGAGAATTATGACCGAGGTGTCAAAGATCGAAGGCGTGGTCACAATAGAAGAGCTTTGATTTAAACTTCAAGGGCTGTTTCACTAATTCAGTGAAACACCCCTTTTTCATTCGGGATAGGCATATTTGAGCAAGAAGAGTCTTGGACAGTCTTTGAGACGTTTCTTCTCTTTTGTCGGACTTTTTCGGTCTTGCCAAATATGACAGCCCCTAATTACTCATCTATTGACTCAAATCTTTCTCTCGCGCGGAAAATAAGAGATATACACCATATTCCCGCAAGAGCTACGACCGTATATATTATACGGCTGACAAGCGCGTCCTGTCCGCCGCAGAGCCAAGCGACTATATCAAATTTGAAAAGTCCTATACTTCCCCAGTTGAGCGCTCCGATAATCGTGATGATGAGTGCGATCCTGTCCATTATCATAGTAGTTCCTCCTAACGGTTTTAACTGTATAACACCGTCGATAATATTCTCTGTAAAATTAAAATAAATATGCTAGGAATAATACGGAAATTTATTAAAAAAGCGCTAAAATTATTGACATATCTCATTTGTAATGATAAACTATCCTTGAAGTACGATTATTTGGAGATAACTATGCATACCAACCACAGATCAAGAATGAAACAAAAATTCCTGACCTTCGGACCTGATGCCTTCAACGACCACGAATTACTTGAAATGCTGCTTTTCTTCTCCATTCCAAGAAAAAATACAAATCCAACGGCACACAGACTTTTAGATCGTTTCGGCTCGCTTCAGAAGGTTTTTTCGGCAAGCATTTCAGAGCTATGCTCTGTCGAGGGAGTGGGTATAAGCTCTGCAACTGTAATAAAGATTGTAGCGGCTTGCAACAGCCGAAACCGAAATTTGCAAACAGATTCTCGAATGAGGCTCAACAACGCTTCCTCTGTCAAAAAATTTCTTGCAGATCTCTATGATAATGAATCCGAAGAACGCATTTATCTTATCGCCCTGAATAACTCGTTCAGATTGCTCGGATATTCAAATATCTATACGGGAAAAATAAATTACTCGTCGGCAACTATCGATAATATCGTCCGCACTGCTCATAACTATAACGCTTCGTTTATTATTCTCGCCCATAATCACCCGGACGGCGTCGCAATACCCTCTCAAAACGATATCGACGCTACTTATAGAATAGTCGAAGCCTTCAGACACCTGAACGTCAATTTTGTAGATCACTTCGTCGTCGCGAAGGATCGCGCAAATCCTATACTGAAGCTATCCGATGATTACTTTGAAACTCAAAAAAATAAAAGTTAGTTTGTGTTAGAAGAAGGGCGGGAGAACCTTTCCTTAAAAGGTTTCCCTTGAAAAATCCCCTTCATAACACAAACTAACTTTTATTTCTTCATATATCTAAGCCTTAGCGAGTTAAGGACTACGCATACAGAGGAGAAGCTCATTGCGGCAGAGGCTATCATTGGGGAGATATCTATACCTACAAAGCTAAAAGCTCCTGCGGCTATGGGGATACACACCGAATTATATATAAGCGCCCAGAAAAGATTTTGCTTTATACATCTGAGTGTTGCTTTTGAGAGTCTTATAGCCTTTACAACATCAGAAATACTGTTTCTTGGCAGAATTACGTCGGCGCAATCTATCGCCACTTCTGTCCCCGCGCCTATCGCTATGCCTATATCGGCTCTTGCGAGTGCGGGGGCATCGTTTATTCCGTCCCCCACCATAACAGTAATACCCTTCTCCGAATACTCTCTGATTATCCTCTCTTTATCCTGAGGAAGCAATTTTGCGTAATACTCGTCTATAAAGCACCTGTTTGCTATCGCAGACGCCGTGAGCGCATTGTCACCCGTAAGCATAACGGGGGTGATGCCAAGAGCCTTTATTTCTTGTATCGCTTCTATGCTGTCTGTGCGCAAGGTGTCGGCTATTCCGATAATTCCTATTATTTTTTTATCCGAACCCACGCAGACAGCCGTTTTTCCCTCTTTTTCGAGCTTTTCGAGGATAAGCTGTATATTTTCGCATCCATTATCCGAAAATCCCTTTGAAAGCAAAAATTCCGGCTTTCCGACGGCAACAACTCCACTATCGGTATCTACCGATATACCCATTCCCGTTTCGGAGAAATAATTTTGTACCTTTATGGGCGCGATATTCCGCTTTTTTGCCTCGTTGCAGATAGCCGATGCAAGCGGGTGTGCAGACATCGACTCGGCGGCAAACCCTGCCTTTAATATCTCTGTTTCATCATATTCAGCGTAAAGTGTAAAAACGTCCGTTACAGTCGGTCTTCCCTCGGTAAGAGTTCCTGTTTTATCGGTCATAAAATATTTTATCTTACTGAGATTTTCAAGCGCCTCCGCGCTCTTTATAAGCACTCCCTCCTCTGCTCCTATCGCCGTTCCGACGATTACAGCCGTGGGAGTTGCAAGACCGAGCGCGCAAGGACAGGATATTACAAGCACGCTTATAGCGTGTCTCAGTATAACGCTTGCGCTCTCGCCCAGAAGAAACCACACAAGAGCCGTTATAAGCGAGATAAGCATTACGGCAGGCACGAATACCGCACTCACCTTATCGGCAACTCTTGATATGCGCGCCTTTGACGTCGCGGCATCCTCAAGAAGCCCTATTATCTTTGAAAGCGTGGTGTCCTTTCCCACCTTTTCGACGCTTATGACCAGATATCCGCTCAAAAGAGTGGTAACTGCGCTTACCTTGTCTCCCTCGTTCTTTTCAAGCGGGATACTTTCTCCGCTGAGCGCCGACTCGTCCACAGAGCCCGAGCCGCTGATAACCACAGCGTCGGCAGGGATTATCTCTCCCTCTTTAACAAGCACGGTATCTCCTACCGATATTTCACTAAGCGGAATTTTGATATTTTCTCCGTCTCTTACTACCGTTGCGGTCTCGGGCATCATTGAGGCAAGCTTTCCTATTGCCGACGAGGCTTTCATCTTTGCCCTTCCCTCAAGAGTTTTGCCAAGAGACACGAGAGTGAGTATCATTGCCGCAGACTCAAAATAGAGCTCGTGAATATATTCGGTATTGCCCAAAAATATCATTACCATGGCAAAAACGCCGTATATCACAGACGCCGCAGAGCCGATGGCAATTAGTGAGTCCATATTCGGAGACAATCTAAAAAGCGCGGAAAAACCGTTTCTGAAAAATTTGAAATTTATTATTATTACAGCTGTTGCCAGAAGAAATTGAAGCGAAGATAAGATACTTGCATTATGTGAGAGCAGGTGGGGTAGCGGAAACGAGAGCATGTGTCCCATTGACACGTACATAAGTATCAAGGTAATTACTATCGAGAATACAAGCTTTACAATTCCTTTTCGATACTCGTCCTTACCCGCGCTATCAAAATTACTTGATTTTTGAAGCTTATATCCCGCAGAGCCAAGAGATTTTTTAAGGTCTGAAAAGAGCTTTTCCTCATCAACAGACTCATCTGCCGTGACGGTTATTGAATTAGTCATAAGACTTACGTTTATATTCTCTTTTCCGCATATTTTTGCCGCCGCCTTTTCAACGTGCGCAACGCATGCGGAGCAACTCATTCCCTTAACTCCGTATCTTATTTTTTTCATTATCCGCCTCGTACTCTCAAATATTTTTACGTACAGTATTTTATCACAAAAAAATATACTACGTCAAGTAAAAAATATGTGTTTTAAATGTAAAAAATAATAAAATTTTCTTGCATTAACTATAAATATATGTTATAATATTATTATATATACGCGAAATTGATAAAGATTTTTTAAATGCAAAGGAGGTTATCATTAAATGTCATATATCGACGATATCTCGGCTATCTGGGAAATGGTCAAAAAATCATTTAAGGATGAAGAAAATCTTCCCCAATCTGTTATAGATCTGTGGTTTGAAGATCTTAAGATAGTGTCCTTTGAGGGTAACGAGATAACCTTCTCAACCGATTCTGAATTCAAGCATAAAACTATTTCTGAAAATTATATCACAAAGATAAACGATAAATTTTCAAGAATATTCGGATTTGAGATAAAAACAAAGTTAATATTCAACGGCACTCCCTCGGACATAGAACAGATAAAGCAGCAGTTTATGGGAAAGAGCCAGAAGGAAAAGCTTGAAGAAGAAAAGAGCAAAAAGGTGAGCGACAGTCAAAATTATAATTTTGAATACACCTTTGACAGCTTTATTGTCGGAAATTCAAATAAATTCGCTCACGCCGCTTGTGTTGCTGTGGCTGAAAGACCCGCGATGGATTATAATCCTCTGTTTATCTACGGACCGAGCGGTCTTGGAAAGACACACCTTATGAGCGCCGTGGTAAACGAGATAAAAAAGAAAAAGAACGACCTTAAAGTAGTTTATATAAAGGGCGAGGAATTTACAAATCAGCTTATCGAAAGCCTTTCAAAGCAGGAGATGAACAAGTTCCGCGAGACTTACAGAAACTGTGACATATTGCTTATAGACGATATTCAGTTTATCGCGGGAAAAAATTCAACTCAGGAAGAATTTTTCCATACCTTCAACTCGCTTTATGAGGAGCAAAAGCAGATAATCCTTTCGTCCGACCGTCCGCCAAAGGATATACAGACTCTTGAGGAAAGGCTTAAAACAAGATTTGAATGGGGGCTTATCGCGGATATCCAGCCGCCTGACCTTGAGCTGAGAATAGCCATAATCAAGAAAAAGGCGGAGCAGATATCGGTCGAGCTTTCAGACGACGTTCTGAACTTCCTTGCAGAGAACCTCAGGTCTAATATAAGACAGATAGAGGGCGCTGTGAGAAAGCTGAGCGCGATAAACTTCCTCACAGGAAAAAAGATAACGATGGAGATTGCAAAGGATTGTCTCTCGGAGCTGCTTGGCGGCGCTGAACCGATAAACGTTACGGTAGATAAGATATTTACCGCCGTATTCAAGAGATACGGAATAACGAAAGAGGATATCATCGGACAGAAGAGAAACAAGGATATAGCAAACGCAAGGCATATCGTTATATATCTCATAAGAGAGATAACCGAGATGTCTCTCCCGAATATAGGAAAGATACTTAACAGAGACCATTCGACAGTTCTTACAAGTATCGACAAGATAAAGAAAAAGCTTACGTCGGATTCTATATTCAATATCGAGATAACCGAGATGAAAAACGAAATATCAGGTTAATGGTATACTTTTCAACAAGTTTCGCTTCTTGTTGATTAATTGTTGAAAAAGAGTTGGAAATATTGATATCAAATCTTTTCGGCACTGTTTAAAAAATTCTCATTTCAATAGCTCTTGAATTTTCAAACATAAAATACAGCTTTTTGTATGTTGAAAATCTTTTGAAAAAATTTTACCAAAAGTAAAAAATAATATTTGGTATCAGAAAACAGAAAAAAGAGCAATATTTCTAATTTTTATAAACATCTTTTAAGAAGCTTTTGGGGTATTCATCTGTACTTCACTTTCATTTGAAAGTCAATAGTATCAAAGTCTGCGTGACTTATAAACATTTTCAACACCCCCTATTACTTCTTCTACTATATTTTTTATTATTTTATTTATTTATTTCTGCGAAAAAGCAGAAAAGCTCAAGGAGGATAAAAAATGAAAGTCGTATTTGAAAAATCAGTAGTAATGTCCGCCGTATCTCCGCTTATGTGTGCGGTATCAGGAAAATCGGTCCTTTCTACCATT
>JAZOLQ010000094.1:0-2592 GCA_045653185.1 Eubacteriales bacterium | reverse complement strand
AATCAGTATCTTTATGCAAAAGAGAGATACGCTAAGATCGGTATAGACACCGACGCGGCTATCGCAAAGCTTAAGAACATTCCCGTATCTATCCACTGCTGGCAGGGCGACGACGTAAAGGGCTTTGACACAGAAGGACCTCTTACGGGCGGAATTCAGACAACGGGTAACTACCCCGGAAGAGCAACCACTCCCGAACAGCTCATGGCTGACATGGAAAAGATGTTCTCCCTCGTTCCCGGAACAAAGAAGGTTAACGTACACGCTTGCTACGCTATTTTTGAGGATGGCGTATTCGCTGACAGAGACAAGCTTGAGCCCAAGCACTTCAGAAAGTGGGTAGAGTTTGCTAAGAAGCACGGCGCAGGTCTTGATTTCAACCCCACATTCTTTTCTCATCCTATGGCTGATAGCGGACTTACACTTTCATCTCCCGATGAAAAGGTAAGGAAGTTCTGGGTAGAGCACGGACGCGCTTGTATAAGAATTTCTGAGTATTTCGCAAGAGAAACAGGCGTTCCTTGCGTTATGAACATCTGGACAGGAGACGGTCTTAAGGACGTTCCCGCTGACAGAAAAGCTCCCAGAGAGAGATACGCAAAGTCGATAGACGAGATCCTTGAGGGATACGATAAGAACCTTGTTAAGCCCTGCGTTGAGTCCAAGGTGTTCGGTATCGGCGTTGAGAGCTACACAGTAGGCTCGGCAGAGTTCACTCTTACATACGCTGCTACACGTAACATCCTTCCTCTTATGGATAACGGTCACTATCATCCTACCGAGGTGGTTTCCGATAAGATATCCTCGCTTCTTTGCTTCTTCCCCGAGATCGCTCTCCACGTAACACGTCCTATCAGATGGGACTCTGACCACGTTGTCCTCTTTGATGACGAGACAAAGGAGATCGCTAAGGAAATCGTAAGAAACGACGCTCTTGACAGAGTTTATATAGCTCTTGATTACTTTGACGCAAGCATCAACAGAATCTCCGCTTGGACAGTTGGAGCAAGAAATATGCAGAAGGCGCTTCTTTACGCGCTTCTCGAGCCGTCGGCTGAGTTCAAGGCACTTCAGGATAACAGAGAGTATACAAAGCTCATGGTTATGCAGGAGGAGTTCAAGACCCTTCCTTTCGGTGAGGTTTGGGAAGAATACTGCCGTTCTTGCGGCGTAAAGGCTGGAGCTGAGTGGTTCGACGAAATCGTTGACTACGAAAAGAACGTTCTTTCGGCAAGAGCTTGATTGCAACAAATAATTAATTAAAGGTACTGCCTCTCATAAAGAGGGGCAGTACCTTAATTATATTTCTATGTTATATTGAAGCGTATGTAATTCCGTAGCTCTGGGCATAGCTTTGCGCAAAAGAGCCGCTTGGACAGTATATCGTAAAGTTTTTTGAAGAACCGCTGAAAGCTGAGTGACCTATTTTTCTGACACTTGAGGGGATCGTGATAGATACAAGATTTTTGCAGTTGTAAAATGCAAACCAGTCTATCTCCTCGACGCCCTCGGAAATTATTACCGATTTGAAGGAATAATTCTCAAAAGCGTTGTCGGTTATTCCGTAGACATCAAATCCGTCGATCTCGCTTGGTATAACAATGTGTTCATCATTGCCTGTAAATCCGTCTATAAAGGCTTTTCCATCGGATATCGAATAAATAAAAATAGAAGTTGCTTGAGCTTTTGTTGTAGTTGCGGCATTGCTTTGCGCAGATTGCGCTTTTAATTCGTCTATCTTTTCCTGCAACGTCTTAAGTAACTCTTCTGTTTCCTTGTCGGCAACACTCTGGTTTTGTTGAAGCTCGATTATCTTTTTTTCAAGCTCTTTTATTTGGGCTTCGTAGGATTGAACATCGTTTTGTGTATTTTCATTGCCTTCGGTGGTTACAGAGGGGATGGGAGGAGGGGAGTCCTGCGTGCAGGCTGAAAAAGTGAGACATGTTATAAGCGATATAAGCAGGGCGAATATCAAAAATTTTGTTTTCATAGCTTAACTCCTTTTTTGTTTCGTTGTATAAATAAGGATAACACTATCGGGCAAAGAAAACAAGAAAACGGTGTCGATAAAAAATAAAAATATTTCTTGAAAAAATTTCAAAAAAGGTATTGACAAAACCGAAATGATAGGATATAATAATGAGGTCGCAACTGAGGGCCAATAGCTCAGTTGGTTAGAGCTACCGGCTCATAACCGGTCGGTCCGGGGTTCGAGTCCCTGTTGGCCCACCAGAAAATCACCAAGCAATCGCTTGGTGATTTTTTTATCCGAGCAGATAGGTGCTGAACGTCATCACAAAGAGAGAGTAAATTCTTTGATTTTTGCAAATTGACTACATGATTTGGTTATTTGTGACAAAAAGCAGCTTTCAAAAAATTCCAAAAAACACCAATCGATACAAAATCGAATTTTTTCAAAAAAAGTTGAAAAAAGATATTGACAAGGAGATAGGGATGTGATATAATAGTCAAGCTGTCCGCAGGAGCGGGTAGCGCGGTCATTGAAAATTGAACAACAAGAGATAAGTACAAAGCAAAAAGCAAGTGCTGATCTCGTCAAAGAGTTATATATACTCAAACAAAGTAAAAGAA
>JAZOLQ010000093.1:0-3087 GCA_045653185.1 Eubacteriales bacterium | reverse complement strand
AGCGCCGCAAAAGAGGTCTTGAATGCAGCGGCATTGACCTACGTTGCAGCATTGGCTTCATCACTTTCACAGCTGCTAAGACTTTTGATTATCCTCGGCGGAGCAAGAAGAAGCGATAGATAAATAGGGGAACTGACACCGTTTTTTCGGTGTCAGTTTTTTCAATTTATAAATGTACAGCATATGCAAGAAATGTTCGGTAGGGGCTCCTCTGAAAGCACGGACTTCGCAAGATAAGATTTCACGATCTGCGCCACTCCTGCGCCTCAACTATGCTCGCGTTTGGCAAATGTAGCTGGGACACTCGGACATCGGCACCACCGTAAATATTTATAGCCATCTGGACAGTCATAGTAAGATGCAGACCGGTGCAGCGATTTACAATGCACTAACGGATTAAGTGAAAAGGAAAAAGCTGAACTGTGATTGGTTCATCCTATACCCGATTTATTCATTTTTATAAAAATTATAGAATGTTATAAAGTCATTTTTTGCCGATTATGGTACCCGTTCTGCATACATCTACTTCTTCATACTCGGGTATAAGATCAATGGCAGCTAAAATTACTTCAGGCTCACCATCATAAAACGAAACGTCAAGACGGCATTCGGGAATGCCTTTAGCTACGTAGCTTCTTGTTTTGGTATCGTAAATATCAAGAGTAATTCCGTCAGCTTCTCCGCATCTACTTATAGATTCGTCTTGTTCTTCAGTAGTTGTTCCAAAGGTAAAATACCTATCATATTCGCCGCATGAGTCTTCTAAATTAAGTTCAGTATCAGGAATTGGATTGCCATCAATATCAACAAGACAATTATCTCCGCATGCAACGCCATACTTGTTATAAAATAATTTATCCTCGGGCTCTTCTAAATATTCTTGTACAGGTTTAGAATCGTTCGAATCTTTCTTAAGCGGTGGACGTTTATAATCGGGGAGTACATCTCCGTTGCTATCAAAAAATGTACAAGTTTCTCGCCCTGCGTCACGTTTCCAAACACTATATACCTCATTTTCTTTTTCAACCCAAAAGATACCGTCACATTTAATTGAAAAAAGCTGTGTCATAGTGTCGCCTCCTGTTCTTAGTATTTCACTCCGGCCTGCGTCACGCTGACTGTGCGTTTTTCGCTGTCAATATCGATGCAATGAGTGTGTACGTCCGTGACGCCGTACTTTGCGAACAACGTTGCGATTTTTAGTATCTGGTCGAATATGACCTTTTTTGCGTTTGGTTCAAAGCTATAATTCAGCGCGGTTACGTCCAAATCGTCAATGTAATAGTTACCGCAGCCGTATGGAATATTGCTTTCTTCATCGCTATGGTAGTGTGCGTTTGCACCATGCTCCAGCAGGAATTCTGTCATCTCGTAATCGAGAAATGCGACGGGCGGCATTAGCGGTAACCAATCACCGCCGGCATTGGGATCAGTCCGTTATCCATTAACCATTGTATCTTTGTAAGTATGTTATATGCCCTCTCCGTCAATGGCAACAACAATTCTTCGGAGTAATCGCTGCCGTCGTCGTAGTAGCCTTCGTCTTCCGTTATCGGATTGTAAATGATGAGCTGGTAGTAATTATCCAAAAAATCGTAAAGCACCGAGTCATCGCCGCAGAATGTATTTATATCATTGCCGCTTGCCACATGCGCCTGTATGTCTTTGAACATTTTATCTGGGTCAAAATCGCCGTTGCCGTAGTTTCTATATTTATGAGGAATCGTATTTTTTACATATTCCTCGATGCGCATAGTGCGGAGGAATTCCTCTTTAGTGATGTCGGGATTTTCCAGTAATAGTTGATAGCTCCTATCGATATTTGCGTCATCAATTGCTGCGCCGATGGCGAACATATCGACGCCTATTTTTTGAAGGAAATCCAACACCCACACGCCTCTATCGTATTGTTCGGACATAGTTTTCCATCCTTGTTCGTTATTTTTTAGGGTCCCATGAAAGAGATAAGGTCGTAACCCTTCTCCTTGCCGACTTTCATCATGTATTCCATGCGATAGAGGAATCGTTGATAAAAATCAACAACGAGTTCCGCCTCAGTATCATCCTCGGTCGGTCTGTTGGCGTTATATGCTGCCACCTCATCGTTGGTGAGATTCTTCGCGTAAAGCAACTGATAAGTCTCGCTGCCTCTTTTGATTTTCAACTTCTTGGTGTAATCGGTTTCTTTTCCAGATGTCAAAGCATCAACTGTGTCCGAGATGTCCTTTAGTATCTGCGCCATCTGCTCGAATGTGAAAAAATTATGCGTCAAATACCATTCAAAACCGCTTACGAAAGTAGCTTGCTCATTGCCATCATCATCTATCCAATAGTCATCCACTCTTTTTCTGTTTGCGTCGAGCTCCTCATCAAAATATTTGTAGAGAAAAGGCGTAAGATACTGGTTGACATCATCTTCCTCAATTGAAATCTCGGTGCTTCTCATTTCTGCGACATTGTCCAAGATATTTGTATTAGAATTATCAATAACTCGTACAGGCATAATCCCAAAATACGATGAACTGTCATGTCCATCGACGATGCCGATTTGTTTCTTGAAAATATCTCTACCAATGAGTCTTGACGACAGTTCCATTATTAGCGTAACTACCTGCGTATTGTCGTTTTTGTTTGCCGCTGCTGAAGCGAGCAGTTTTTGAATTTCTTCATACGACTTATGGCAAATATCCGATTTCAACAAGAGGCGGTGAATTGCGTAATGTACCTCGTCATTGGACATGTAAGTTGCGTAGTCCTCTCGGAGTATATCCATCATATCGCGGATCCACAATTGCGAGGAGTTGCATAAGCGCATGAAATCAGTTTCGCTTTTCGGAAAAACTCCGTTCATTGCGTCCATCAATTCTTCCTTCGTCACATCATCGTAATTAGCAACGGTTAGATGGTCGTTGCCAACGTTACGGTGCTTCCGCCAATACTTGTGCTTGGGGCTATAGATGTAGTAAAGATACCCGTTGTGGGTTATTAAAATTAAATTCTCTTGAGAAAACTTTATTGCTTCAAACGCATCAAATAACTTCATAATATCACCCCTTTAGTTTTCTATATCGTAACACACCTTCTGTC
>JAZOLQ010000092.1:0-4908 GCA_045653185.1 Eubacteriales bacterium | reverse complement strand
ACTATGCCGTATCCCTTCTCCTCCGCCTCGTCAAGCGCCTGAGCTACTCTGTCGTATCTCTCCTTCATCTGCGAAAGCTCACGAAGCAATTCTATAAGGGATTGCTCTCCGTCAATTTCAAAGCCCGTAAGCTCGCTTATCACGTCGTAATAAAGTCCGTCCTGCATCTTGAGCTCAACGCGCGCACAACCGTTGCCGAGATTTATCTCCTCAAGCACCGCCTCCTTGAGAAGCTTCATATAGAGGTCGTAGCCTACGGCGTCAAGATGTCCGTGCTGTTCAGCGCCGAGAATGTTTCCAGCGCCTCTTATCTCAAGGTCGCGCAACGCTATCTTGAAGCCCGCGCCAAACTCAGCGTACTCTCTTATCGCCTCAAGGCGTTTGGTAGCTATCTCGCTCACCGTCTTATCCTTCGGGAAGGTGAAATAAGCATACGCGCGGCGCGAGGAACGTCCCACACGGCCTCTTATCTGGTGAAGCTGTGAGAGTCCGAGACGCTGAGCGTGCTCGACTATAAGCGTATTGGCGTTGGGAATATCGACTCCCGTCTCGATTATAGTGGTGGAAACAAGGATATCTATATTTCCGCTGAGCATATCCGCCCAGATGTCCTCAAGTCTTTCCTTGTCCATCTTTCCGTGAGCCACGGTTATTCTCGCCTCGGGAATTGCCTTTGCAAGTCTTGCCGCACAGCTATCTATACTTTCCACGAAATTATAAAGATAGAACACCTGTCCGCCCCGACGAAGCTCTCTCTTTATAGCCTCAATGATTATAATCTCGTCGTGCTCAAGCACGTAGGTCTGCACGGGAAGTCGGTCGGTCGGCGCTTCATCAAGCACCGAAACGTCCCTGATACCGCCCATCGCCATATTCAGCGTTCTCGGAATAGGCGTCGCGCTGAGCGTAAGCACGTCAACGTTGCCCGCTATCTGCTTGAGCTTCTCCTTCTGCGCCACTCCAAATCTCTGCTCCTCGTCAACGATAAGCAGTCCAAGGTCCTTAAACTCGATATCCTTGGAGATAAGCCTGTGTGTGCCAATTATGATATCCACCTCTCCGCGTTTGAGCTTGCGAAGAGTTTGCGCCTGCTGTTTTGGAGTTCTGAAGCGCGATATCATATCGACGTTTACCGAAAAGCCTCTTGTTCGGCTGCTCACAGTCTGATAATGCTGGAGCGCAAGTATTGTGGTGGGCACAAGTATTGCCACCTGCTTTCCGCCAAGCACCGCCTTGTATGCCGCGCGGAGCGCCACCTCAGTCTTACCAAAGCCAACGTCTCCGCAAAGCAGTCTGTCCATAGGAACAGGCGACATCATATCCTTTTTGATATCCTCGACCGCCTCAAGCTGTCCCGCTGTTTCGTCATATTCAAACGCCGCCTCAAAATCTCGCTGTAAGTCATCGTCGGGAGGAAAAGCAAAGCCCGGGCGTCTCACTCTCTCGGCGTAAAGCTTGATAAGCTCCTTCGCCATCTCCTTTACCGCCGCTTTTGCGCGGCTCTTTGCTCTTACCCACTCTCCGCCGCCGAATTTTGAGAGCTTGACGAGTCCGTCGTCCGAGTGAGCGCCTATATATTTTGATATCATATCAAGCTTGTCGGTAGGCAAAAAGAGTCTATCACTGCCCGCGTATTTTATATTGATATAATCTCGGCTGACTCCGTCTACCGTCAGATTTTCTATTCCCATATACTGACCGATACCGTGTATCTCGTGCACCACAAAATCACCTACGTTAAGGTCATTATAAGACATTATGCGCTCTGCCGCGCTCTTCTTTTTTCTTGAGGTCTTGAGCCTTCCCGAGCCCGAAAATCCACCGTCACGGCTGTCGGAATTAGTTGACAGTACGACTATTTTTGCAGAAGCAAGCTCATAGCCGCGAATCGACTGCCTCCACTTGACTATGACACTCTTTTTGGGGAGATCTTCAACGCTGAACTCGCCGCTTTCTGCCTCAAGCATTGCAGAAAATCCCTTGTCGCAGAGATATCCGCAAAGATTTTTTGCCGAGGACTCGTTCTCGCTCATAATTATCGCGCGGTATCCCGTCTTTATATAGCCCTCAAGGTCCTCGCAAAGCAGGTCGTAATTTTCACTGTACGACACCATATGCTTTGTTCTGAAGGTAAACATCGCGGCAAGCTTTTTGCCCGACATTCCCTGCCCAAAGGCATCAAAATGCACGGTGGGATTTTTCTGTAAAAATATATCAAACGCCGACGTGGGCTTTGAGTAATCGGTGTATTTCGGTGCTATCGTTCCGTTCTCAATCAGCTCCTCTACCGTCTGCGAGAGATGCCACTCCGATGCTTTAAGTCTGTCGTAGCAAGCAGATGTGTTTCGCATAAGCACACAGGTTATGCCCGAAAGATAGTCGATAAGAGAGGTGCGCTCGGGATATACGAGCGTAAAATATTTGTCTAAGAAATTGATATCCAGTCCGCCGTCTATCGCCGCTATCTCGCCGGTCATCTCGGAGCAGGCTCTCTCGTCGTTGCTCTTTTTAAACTGAGAGGCGACCGCGTCGCGAAGCTTCTTCTTCGTCTCTGTGTCAAGAAGTATCTCACGCGCGGGGGTGAGCTCGGCAGAATCAAGCGACACCGTCATTCTCTGTGTCTCGGCGTCAAAAAGCTCCATTCTGTCTATCTCGTCGCCGAAAAGCTCTATTCTAAGCGGATACGAGCCAATTATCTCTTTGCCGTTTATATCCACAAATCTTGCCGACGGAGGATATATGTCTATTATTCCGCCTCTGACTGCAAACTGCCCCGCTGCATCGACAAGCTCGGCGCGCACGTATCCTGACGCAAGAAGCTTTTCCGAAAATTCGGCCGTATCTATGCTCGTCTTATCGTATTCTATCTTCAACATAGCCGAGATAAATCTTTCGGGGGGTATCGTGTAGCCGAGAACCGCGTCGGGCGTTGTAACAACGACGTCTATCTCGCAGCAAAGTATCGCAGACAAGACTTTAAGCCTCTCATGCTCATACTCATGGGAGGCGATAATGTTATAAAAATTCAAATCTCTTGTGATAAAGAACTCGGCGCGAAGCCCAAATCTTCTCAGAAGATTTACAAGCCTCACACATTCCTTTTCCTCGGGACAGACAAGCAGTACGGGGTGCTTCCCCTTCGCCACCTTCGCGATATCCTCGGATAGCGCTGCGTAGATGGCGTCAAGCGCGCCCTCGCAAAGTCCCGCCGCGGCTATCGGCAGAGGATTTTTTGCCATTCTCTGTTCAACGATAGCACGAAGCAAATGCTTGTATTCTCCGTCCGTCCTTATACAATCGGTTAATATATTCACTTTAATTCTCCAATTAAAACTCAGTAAGCCTTAATTCTTTGCTCGGTTGCAGACCTGCATAGCTCCGTCAACGTCGCCTGCAAGTATCTTCTCAAGTCCGTCACAGATAACAGAAAAGCTCTCAAAAAGCTTTTTCTTGTCTTCCTCGCCAAACTCCGAAAGCACCCACGAGGCAAGATCGTAATCGGGGTGTGGCTTCTGTCCAACCCCTATTTTTATTCGTGGAAAAGCATCGCTGCCGAGGTGGCTTATAATACTTTTCATTCCGTTCTGTCCGCCGTCGCTTCCCTTTCTTCTGACGCGAAGTCTCGCAACCTCAAGGTTTACGTCATCGCAAATGACTATTATATTTTCGGGAGCTATCTTGTAAAATTTTGCAGCCTCTGCGACCGCCTCGCCCGAATTATTCATAAAGGTCTGCGGCTTCATAAGAAGTACGCTCTTGCCCGCGATGGTAGCCTCACCGCAGAGCGCCTTGAATTTTACTCTGTCTATCCTTGCGGAATATTTCTGCGATATATAATCCATAGTGAGAAAGCCCGCGTTGTGTCTTGTTGTAAAGTATTTATCTCCCGGATTACCAAGTCCCACAACGATATGGGATATCGGCTCGCGCTTGGCGTTTCCCTCAGAGGATATTTTTTTGAAAAGCTCGAATATGTCAGCCATTTTGTCCCTCAATTTTCAAATAAGTTTTATAAGACGATAAAGCGGAGCTAGACGCTCCGCCGAGTTTTTTAATTTCTCTCACAATTATATTATATATTCACTCAAAAATCAATAATTTCTGTCGATTTTGCCATTTGTTAACAAAAAATTTACATCATCAGCTCCCTTTTTTTGCTATCTCCTATGGTCTTTTTAATAAATATGTGGTATAATTGTCTGTGCTGTTGACGTCTGCGACGTTTGATAGCCCCTAAAGTTGTTAAAAATTTATATTTATTGGAGGTATCTACCAATGGCAAAGAAATATTGCTATCTCTTTTCCGAAGGCGACGCAAGCATGCGCGAGCTTCTCGGCGGTAAGGGTGCTAACCTTGCAGAGATGACCAAGATCGGTCTTCCTGTTCCTCAGGGCTTTACCATCTCTACCGAAGCTTGTACTCAGTATTATGAGGACGGCAGACAGATCAATCCCGAAATCATGGCTGAGATCATGGACTACATCGTAAAGATGGAGGGCGTTACCGGTAAGAAGTTCGGCGATAAGGAAAATCCCCTTCTCGTTTCGGTTCGTTCCGGCGCTCGCGCATCCATGCCCGGTATGATGGACACAATACTCAACCTCGGTCTTAACGAGGATGTTGTTGAAGTAATGGCTAAGAAGTCCGGCAATGCTCGTTGGGCTTACGACTGTTACAGAAGATTTATCCAGATGTACTCCGACGTCGTTATGGAAGTTGGAAAGAAGTACTTCGAGGAGCTTATCGATGAGATGAAGAAGGTAAAGGGCGTTGTTTACGACGTTGATCTTACCGCTGACGATCTTAAGGAGCTCGCAGAGCAGTTCAAGGCTGAATACAAGGCTAAGATCGGTTCTGACTTCCCCACAGATCCCAAGGAGCAGCTCATCGGCGCAGTTAAGGCAGTA
>JAZOLQ010000091.1:0-2204 GCA_045653185.1 Eubacteriales bacterium | reverse complement strand
GTCGCCCGGTTAAAACGGACATACTCCACGAAAATTCCCTATACTACGCAGTGAGCATAGTTATAGCAACCTCTCGTTTCATCGCATATCAAGCCTTTAGATTATAACATATTATCGTCCAATAATCAATATTTTTTTCATGGTCAAAACATAGAATTATCAATCAAAATATAAGTATTTTATATACATTTTTCACAAAAACAGCCGTTTTTTATTAAAAAATGCCATTTTTGCAAGGATTTTTTTGCATTTTTCTCCCCTGTTTTAACTTTTTTTGAAAAAAATCAATATTTTTTCATACAGTTTAGCCAAAATATATCTTTTTTGCTTCAAAATCAACTTAAATTTATAAATGACTCGCTCTTTTTAAGAAGAGCGAGTCATAAAAACACTATCAAAATCCTTTATCAATTATAAAAATCCTTCTTTTTTACTCTCACAACAAGCGAAAGCAAAGCTCTGCCGTTGAAAGGGATAAGCGGATACAGATATCTTCTCTTTCCGTTTACACTCTTATTGCTAACAAGGAGTACAAAGATAATTACGCATCCCGCAACAAATCCCCATATCTTGAATATTGCCGTCAGCAAAAGAAGGAACATTCGCAAGAATTTGAAGGCGTATCCCAATTCGTAGCTTCTCTGGGTAAAGTTCGCGATAGCGACAAACGCCATATAAAGTATGACCTCGGGTATGAGCCAGCCTATGCTTACGGCAAAATCTCCAAGTATAAGTCCGCCGACCACCGAAAGAGAGTTTGCCAGCATATCGGGGGTATTTGTCGATGCCAGACGAAGCGCGTCGATTATAAACTCGACTAAGAAAAGCTGAAATATTATCGGTATCCTTGCCGAGTTTTCAGGCACTATAAACCGAAGCCATTCAGGGATCATCTCGGGATACTGCATCAAAAGATACCAAACGGGAGTCACAAGCAAGGTCATCAAAAATACAGTATAGCGCACTATCCTTATATAAGTTCCCGTCAGCGGAGGAAAATAAAAATCATTGGTCTCCTGCATAAAGTCAAATATAGACGACGGAAGTATCATGACCTCGGGGGAGTTGTCCATGATGATAGCCACACTTCCCTCGAGTATCTGCGCTGAAGCAGAATCGGGGCGTTCTGTCATTCTTATCTTCGGAAAAGGATTATACCATCGGCTCTTGATAAGACATTCCGCAAGCGACTGAGCTCCCATCGTGAGCGACTTTGTCTTTATCGAACGCAGGCGCTCGGTAAGCTCCTTTACGTACTCTTCGTCTGCCTTCCCCTTCATATAGCAGATAACTATATCGGTCTTGGATTCCGAGCCCACCGTAACGTATTTCATCGTAAGCGAAACGTCTCTTATTCTTCTTCTGATAAGAGCCGTGTTAAATATAAGCGTTTCAACAAAGCCGTCGCGAGACCCTCTCATAACTCGGTCGCCTTGGGGCTCTTCGGCATCTCTGCCGGGATAGCTTCTCGAGTCGATGATTATTCCCGACGCGCCAAAGCTGCTGCCTATCATAAGCGTCGCGCCCGACATAACCATCTGTATCATAAACTCTATATCCTCGCTCACGTCGGTCTCAACGTACGGAACGTTCTTCTGCATAAATTCAAGGGCGCTATCGGACAGCCTCTCGACAGACAGAAAATGCATCATCAGCTTCTGCATAACCGTATCCTTGACAAATCCGTCTATATAATATAATGATAGTTCTCCGTCACCTATTTTAAGCACCTTTTTTATAACGTCGAAATTTTCATTCACACAAAACTTATTATCAAAATATTTTACATTCTGCCTGTAATCCAAAAAAAGCTTGCGCATAACGACCCCCAACAAGATATTCAAGGGTTATTATGCGCAAATTTACAAATTATATTCTATTAAGGCTTAGAAAACAAAGAACTTGGGAATACCGTTCTTATACTCGGGATATGCCTCTCCCTCGATAAGAGGAAGGATATATTCAGCGCACGCCTCGGTAATTCCGTTCGCAGTATCGTTGATATATTCATCCGAAAGAGCCTTGACCTCGTTAGCGATAGAAGAAACGTCGCTGTGTCCGAACTCGCATACGTAAGGCTTCGAGGAAGCGCGCTTATAAAGCATCATTTCTCCATTTACACCCTCGCAAGCCGCAACAACTGCCGCGCTTCCAAGCTCTACCGACTCGTCAAGGTCGGTCTTTGAACCAAGATGCGCCGCGCA
>JAZOLQ010000090.1:0-11313 GCA_045653185.1 Eubacteriales bacterium | reverse complement strand
GCAAGACCCACTCTTCAACGCAGCAGGTACGACTCATTCGTAAAAGCTCGGTCCTCAAAAAAGGAATGAACCCCTGCTGTAGCGGATTTCAGGTACAGGGCACCGCTAATTCCCCGGCTGGTATGGCCTTATTTCACAGCCCACGGCTGTTTATCTATGCCTTGCACAGATAACTATATTATTATACCACACCTATTCATGTTTTGCAAGAGGATTTTAAAAATACCTAAAAAAGCTTTAAAAATTCTTTTTTCAAAATATTTTTTCTATTTTTATCTTTCTCTTGAAAAATTTGATAATTAGTGATATAATAATTTGTAATTATCTTCTAAAAAGGAGACTTAACGACATGAATATAGTTATAGTCGGCACGGGAACTGTTGGCGCTTCGATCTGCGCTCAGCTTGTCTCTGAGGCTCATAACATAACTCTGGTAGATACAAGTTCAGCTGTATTGACAGAGATCTCCAACAAATACGACGTTTTTGGTATCGTAGGCAACGGAGCTGAAATATCGGTATTAAAAAAGGCAAATATCGAGAAGGCAGACCTCATTATAGCGGTAACCTCAAGCGATGAAATAAACATCCTTTGCTGCGCCGCCGCAAAAAAGCTTGGAATTAGCCATGCTATTGCGCGCGTCAGAAATCCCGAATACGCCGAGCTTATGCACTTTATGAAGAATGAGCTCAATCTTTCGCTCACCATAAACCCCGAGCTTGCCGTCGCGAAGGAGATATATCGCACGCTCAGATTCCCTGCGGCAACCAAAATAGATACATTCTGCAAAGGACGAGTCGAGGTGGCTCAGTTTGCCGTAAGCGCAAGCTCCCCTATATGCGGAATATCACTCAACGACCTCAGAGCAAAGCTCAATATCCGTTTCCTTGTCTGCGCCGTGCTTCGTAACGGAGAGGCGCATATCCCCACAGGATATTTCAGTATAGAGGCGGGAGACGTTATTTGCGTGACCGCGCCCGAGGACGAGATAACCCGCTTTTTCAAGGCGGTTGGCGCTTACAAAAACCCCGTTAAAAACATTCTTATAGCAGGCGGCGGAAGGACCACATACTATCTCCAATCTCTGCTCAAGCATGCAAAAATAAAATCCACCGTTATTGAGAAGAACAAAGCGCTTTGCCAAGATCTCGCAAACGATTTCAACTGTACCGTCATATGCAACGACCCGGCAAACCAAGAGGTACTTCTTGAAGAGGGACTTGAAAAGACAGACGCATTCCTCGCGCTTTCGGACGTAGACGAGGAGAACGCGATAGTTTCGATGTATGCAAAAACTCAAAACACCAATAAAATAATCACCATGATCCGCGCGATATCTTATATCGATCTTTTCAAGGGTGTCGGACTTGACAGCATAGTCTCTCCGAAATCCTCTACCGCGTCCTATATCCTGCGTTTCGTTCGTTCGATGGAGCATGCGCGCGGCGCTGAGATCGAGGCTCTTCACAGACTTATGGACGACAAGGTCGAAGCACTCGAATTCTTGATAAAAGACGAAATAGAAAATCTTACCGATACGCCGCTTAAAGAACTAAAACTCCGCACCGGTGTTCTCATCGCTTGTATCGTGCACAAGGATACGGTCATAATCCCTTCAGGTAACGACGTTATTTCCAAGGGCGATACCGTTATAATAGTCACAACAAAGGAACAAATAAAAGGTATTGGAGAAATATTGAAATAATGAACTACCGTATGATAGGATACCTTCTTGGTGTCATTCTTATGATAGAGGCGGCTCTCATGATCCTGCCTCTTAGCGTATCGTTATATTACGGCGAAGCTATCTATCCGTTCATTATAACGATACTTATATCTCTCGCAATATCTCTGCCCCTCGCTATATTCAAGCCGAAAGATACCCGAATATACGCCAAAGAGGGATTTGTCACGGTCGCTGCGGGTTGGATAGTCCTTTCACTCTTTGGAGCGCTTCCTTTCGTTATTGGAAATTCGATTCCAAACTATATCGACGCTCTCTTTGAAACGATATCGGGATTTACTACCACGGGAGCTTCGATCCTCTCGGAAATAGAATCCTTGCCTAAAGGAATTCTTTTTTGGAGAAGCTTCACGCACTGTATAGGCGGAATGGGCGTGCTTGTATTTATCCTCGCAATTCTTCCCTCCGCAGGCGGTCAGACAATGCATCTTATGCGCGCCGAAGTCCCGGGTCCTACCAAGGGAAAGCTTGTTCCCAAAATGAAGCACACAGCGCTTATCCTGTACGGAATATATATCATTCTCACCGTTATACAGATAATCGCTCTGCTTTTCTGCGGTCTTTCGCTTTACGACTCCGCAGTAACCAGCTTTGCGACAGCGGGCACAGGCGGTTTCTCTGTTTTGAATGCCTCTATCGCAGGATACAACAATCCCGCGGCAGAATGGGTGATCACTGTGTTTATGCTTGTTTTCGGTATAAATTTCAACATTTACTTTTTTATCTTGATAGGCAAGATAAGAGACGTTTTAAGAAGCGACGAGCTTCGAACCTATCTTATTATCGCATTCGCGTCTACCGCAGTTGTGGCAGTAAATATTGCTCACAGCTATGAAAGACTCGGTGACTGTTTGCGAGACGCCTTCTTCCAGACAAGCACGATAATGACAACCACAGGCTTTGCGACAACGGATTTTGATCTGTGGCCCGAGCTTTCAAAAACTATCCTTCTCATACTTATGATCGTAGGCGCTTGTGCGGGCTCTACCGCGGGGGGACTGAAGGTATCCCGTGTTCTCATAATCATCAAGGGCATTTCAAGAGAACTCAAGCGTATACTTCGTCCTCGCTCTGTAAACGTCGTGCGCATCGACGGAGAGGTCGTTCCCGATGAAACCGTAAATTCCGCGGCGAGCTATCTGACACTTTATTTTTCACTGGTACTCGCATCTATGCTGGCAATATCGATCGACGGCTTTGACCTTGAATCGAATATAACCGCTGTTTTGGCTTGTATAAACAACATCGGTCCCGGTCTTGGCGTAGTCGGACCTACGGGCAACTATGGCGGATACTCGTTTTTCTCAAAGATCATTCTCTCCTTCGATATGCTACTGGGCAGACTGGAGATAATTCCCATGGTACTCCTCTTTTCACCTACGACGTGGAAAAAGAAATAATGCTAAAAAGCACAGAAAAACGCTCAAGGCGCTACACGCCTTGAGCGTTTTTTGTTTAGTTATACAAGCGGTCAATTAAGCTTGCTCGGATATTTTCCGCTCTCGATAAGCTTGCGTATGCTTGCCTTTACGCCTTCCTTATCGTCGGCGTAAGTAACTCCGTACCAAGCATCGCCGCAAGGATATACCTTTACAGTGCATTCCCCTTGTGACATAAGCTCTGTCACAGCAAACGGAAGGTAGTATTCGCACTTCAGCTCATCCTTGTGCTCGCTATTCAAGAAGTTTTTAAATCCTCTTGCCACGCCTTCAAAGATGTCGGGAGTAAATCCCCAGCAGTTCATAGATGCAATGGAATTTAGCGGAACTTTGTACTCGATACCATCCTCAATAGACACCGCGCTGTCTCCGCACCTCTCTATTTTGATCCTCTCGTTTACCTCAAGGAGAGTTCCGTCTTCGTCTATCTTGCATATTCCTCTTGAAACAGTTCCGTTCTCTGTGAGCGTGTTTGAAAGTATGTATCCCACCATACAGTACTCACCCTTCTCCGCTACGCGAGAAAAATGCTCGGCTATCGCTCTGTAAGCGCCCGCTCCGTAAAAATCGTCTGCATTGATAACAGCAAAGGGCCCATTGACTGCGTTTCTCGCAGCCAGAAGCGCATGTGCCGTTCCCCACGGCTTCACTCTGCCCTCGGGGACAGAAAATCCTTCGGGAAGGTCGTCCAGCTTCTGAAAAGCGTATTCTACTTTTATTTTATTTCCAAATCTTTTTCCGATGCTTTCTCTGAAAAGCTCAAGATTTTCTTCCTTTATGACAAAAACAACCTTGTCAAACCCGCTTCTCAGTGCGTCAAATACAGAAAAATCTATTATGAAATCTCCGTTGTCGGTTATCGGGTCTATCTGCTTCAGTCCTCCGTAACGAGAACCCATTCCCGCGGCAAGTATCACAAGTGTCATTTTTACTCTCCTATCTATAATTTACAAACAATTTCAGTTTGATGTACTTATTTTATACATTATACACCATCCTATATCTGTTTGCTATTGCCATTTTGTATTGTTAACAATTTGTTTACACCTTTTCCACTACATCTATTGACAAAAAAATATATTTTTGTTATAATAAGTTGTCTCGTTTGAGACAATTTTTCAAGAAAGAGATGATAAATATACTCGCAAAATATCCCGAAATAAAAGACTGTCTCATCTTTAAGGATGCAGAGTCTGAAAATCTTGAAAAATATTTATGCGACGGCTCTTATTCCGAGCAAAGCTTTTCTGTGGGAGAGGAAATACTCTCGCCGTCTGCCGAAAGTATTGCTGTTGGTTATATCCTTGAAGGAAAAGCCTCTATCATCTCTGCCGACGAGGAAAAAAACGTTCTTCTTCGCACAGTTGGCAAAGGAGCTCTGTTTGGAGTTGCCACGCTTTATTCGCTCGATACGCCATTTCCGACAAAGATATCAGCAAAAAGCGTTTGCCGCGTGTTGTTTATCGAAAGAAACGCAGTAAGGGCGCTTATCGAAAACGACCGAGCCGTCAATAAAGCTTTTCTGACCTTTTTGGGAAATCGCATAGTTTATCTGAACAAAAAAATAAACTCCTTCACCGCGGGTAACGCCGAAAGAAGACTTTCGCTTTTCCTTGCGGACAACGAGAGCGACGGTGTATATTCCGCCGACATTTCTATGAGCGCTCTTGCGGATATGCTCGACATAGGACGCGCCTCTCTTTACAGAGCTATCGACAAGCTGCGCGCCGAGGGATTTATAGAAAAGCACGATAAAACGATAATACTTAAGGACAAAAACGCTATGCTTGAAAAATATTTAGGCTGACTGATACTCCGCCGCGATAATATATAATTTTTTATTCAAGAAAGGAAAGATAAAAATGAAATCCATCTGCACAAAAATCTTACTTGTAATTCTTGCGCTATCGCTTGCGATAGTTCCGCTTGCTTCCTGCTCAAAGCCCGACTCCGAGCTTGAAATAAAGGTGTACCTTCTCAACGGAACAACAGCCCTTGGAGCATCCAAGCTTATCGTTGACTCCAAGAACGGCAACGCTGAGATGAACTATAAAATTGAGACCTTCCCCTCTGCCGACGCGATAACAGGCGCTATCGTCTCGGGTGAATGTCACATCGCGGCTCTTCCAACTAACGCCGCCGCAAATCTTTATAAAAAGAGCGAAGGCAAAGTCCAGCTTCTTGCTATCAACACGCTCGGTGTTCTCTATCTTTTAAATAACGGCGAGGACGTATCGGGCATAGAGTCGCTCAAGGGTAAGACGATATACCTCCCCGGAGCAGGCTCTAACCCCGAATTTATAACAGCGGCGCTCTTAAAAGCCAACGGACTTGAGGATGGCGACATAACGCTTGACACCACAACTTATCCCTCTCCCGACGCGCTTGCTGCGGCTGTTAGCGCGGGAAGCGCAAAGCTTGCTGTCCTTCCCGAGCCTAAGGTAACCACCGTTATAAGCGCTAACAGTGCCGTAAAAGTGGCTATTGACTTCACTGCCGAATGGGAAAAGATATACGGCGAGAACACGATGGCCCAGGGCTGTCTTGTTGTAAACAAGGCGTTTGCCGAGGAGCACCCGAAGGAGCTCAGCAAATTCCTTGATGATTACAAGGCATCCGTTGAATTCATCGCAGAGGGCTCTGACGATGCGATAAACGCAATAGTTGACGCGGGCATTTTGCCCAAAGCCCCCGTTGCAAAAAAGGCTCTGCCTAATTGCAATATCTGCTTTATCGAAGGAAAAGATATGAAGTCGGCTATCTCTGTATTTTATGAAAAGCTTTACGCATCCAACAACAAGTCTATCGCGGCTATTCCCGATGACGCATTCTACTATCAAAGATAATTTTTCAGAACATCAACACGAAAGGAGCGAGACATGATAAAAACAAAGTCAAAGCTTTTTAAAATAATATCCTTTTGCCTCTCGCTCCTTTTTTGGATACTCGTCTGGGCAATCGCTGCATATAAAACAGGAAACAGCTTTCTTCTGCCCTCTCCCAAGGATACCGTGCTCGTTTTTTCCGAGCTCGCGTCCACGCTTGATTTTTGGAGGACCGTATCCATATCCCTTGGACGAATACTTATCGGCATACTGATATCTATCGTCTTGGGAATACTCGTTGCGGTAGCAAGCACATCCTTGGTTGCGGCGGACTCGCTTTTTTCTCCGCTTATGACGGTAACAAAGGCAACGCCGATAGCATCATTTATCGTCCTTGCTTTGCTTTGGATGGATAAAAACACTCTCCCGATTTTTATAACTATACTCATAGTGCTTCCTATCGTAGTGTCAAATATCTGCACGGGAATTCGTTCTACCGACAAAGACTTACTTGAAGTGGCAAAGGTCTATCGTTTTTCCTTTGGCATGCGGATAAGACGAATATATATTCCGTCAGTTATGCCCTATTTTCTTGCCGCCTGCCGAGCTTCTCTCGGAATGGCGTGGAAGGCGGGAATTGCCGCAGAGGTCCTTTGCACCCCAAAAGACGCTATCGGAACGAAAATATATCTTTCAAAGACCTACCTTGAGACCACCGAGCTTTTTGCCTGGACCTTGGCGGTAATAATCTTCAGCCTTATAATCGAAAAGCTCTTGATCCTTATACTCAACCGTCTGGCAGGTCGGTTGCACGTGCAGAAAAAGGAGGCCGATAATGCTTAAGCTTGACAATATCTCTCTGAGTTATGAAAAGAAGATTATCATCGACTCGCTCTCCTATGAATTTGAGGACGGAAAAAATACACTTATTATGGGCGACTCGGGCATTGGAAAGACCTCACTCTTAAATATTATAGCCTCTACCATTAAAGCCTCGGGCGGAAAGCTTGAAAGCTCTTATGAAAAGATATCGTACGTATTTCAAGAGCCTCGCCTTTTTGAGTGGCTGACGGCGCTTGAAAATGTGAGCATCGTAAGCAACAAGGTAAAGGCAGAGGAGCTTTTGACTCTTATGGGGCTTGAGGATTCCTTTGACAAATATCCCTCTGAACTTTCGGGCGGAATGAAGCAGCGCGTTTCTATTGCTCGCGCTCTCGCCTACGAGCCCGACCTCGTATTGCTTGACGAGCCATTTAAAGGGCTTGATGAGGAGCGCAGACACGAGGTAGCAGATATTCTTTTCAAAGCATTAAAAGGAACAACTGCCATTATCGTCTCACACGACAAAGAAGATATGAAATATGCAGACACCGTCCTTACTCTCACGTCTCCCCCGAAAAGCAACTTGGTAAAAAGTAACATATAGGTTTCTGAATAGCAACCCGCCGAAAAAGTCAATACTCCCGATATAAACTTATCGGGAGTATTATTTTTATGTACTACAACAAAGTAGAAATATGCGGTGTAAACACCTCGCACCTTAAAACTCTGACCGATGAAGAAAAAAAGACCTTGCTTAAAAAAACAAAAAACGGAGATATGGAGGCGCGTCAAGAGCTTATTTACGGAAATCTCCGATTGGTACTGAGTATCATACAGCGGTTTACGGGCAGAAAAGAAAACCTCGACGACCTTTTTCAAGTCGGCTGTATCGGACTTGTAAAGGCAGTGGACAATTTCAATACCGAGCTAGACGTAAAATTTTCAACCTATGCTGTCCCTATGATAATAGGAGAGATACGCCGTCACCTGCGTGACAACAACGCCATACGAATAAGCCGTTCTGTACGCGACCTTGCGTATCGCTCGCTTCAAACGCGAGAGGAGCTTATCCACGAAAAGCAAAGCGAGCCTACCGTTGATGAGATAGCCGCGAGAATGGGGGAGAAAAAAGAGGCTGTATTGCGTGCTATGGAGGCAATAGTTGATCCGATATCGCTCTACGAGCCTGTTTACAACGAAAGCGGTGACTCGATATACGTTATGGACCAGCTCAGCGACTCCAATAGCTCGGACGAGATATGGCTTGAAAACATTGTCTTGAAAGAAGCTATGAAAAAGCTCAGCGAACGCGAGCGCACTATAATAAACATGAGATATTATCAAAACAAAACACAGATGGAAATAGCCGAGGAAATAGGTATATCTCAGGCTCAGGTATCGCGACTTGAAAAAGGGGCGCTGGAGCGAATGAGAAAACAAATCTAAGTAAGAAAGGGCTGAGTTTTATAACTCAGCCCCATGTTTTCAATTTAATTTCAAAAAAGCTTCTCAGGATATTTTCCTTCTTCGTGCATCTTACGAAGCTCTCCGGCAACGAAGTCCTTATCCTCTTTATAGGTGACTCCAAACCACACCGAATCGGTGGAAAGAACACTGACCGTCATTTTTTTGCTCTTTATAAAGGCGTCTATCATTGTAGGAAGCGCATACTCCGCCTTTATATCTCCCTCGGAAATATTATGCAAAAATTCGTCAAAGCTCTTCTCTGCCGTATCAAACACCGAAGGAACAAATCCCCAAAGGTTCATTGATACAAGCGCTTCGGGATCAAGAATTCCCGCATCTGCATCCTTTATAACGTCCGCGTCGTCAATAGTTATCTTGTAAGTCTCAGTAACGTCGCTAAGATATCCGTCCGAGACACCGCAAACACCTCTTGTTACAGCACCGTTCTTGCTGACGGTGTTTTTGAGGCGGTATGCCACCATTGTTCCCTCGCCATCCGAGAGCTTCTGAAGCTCGTCGTATATAACACTGAACGCCTCCGAGCCGTAATAATCATCAGCATTTATTATTGCAAAAGGCTCTTTCACGACGTCCTTTGCGCAAAGCACTGCATGTACCGTACCAAAAGGCTTCACTCTATCCTCGGGCACTTTATAAAAAGCGGGAATGGATGAAAAATCCTGATATACAAACTCTATGTCAGCGCCCTTTATACCCTTGCAGAAAACTTCTACTACCGACTGATGTTCGGGCTTTATTACAAAAACTATTTTGTTAAATCCTGCCGCTATCGCATCATATATCGAATACTGCATAAGTATCTCTCCATGAGGACCTATACCGTCTACCTGCTTGTTTCCTCCGTAGCGAGAGCCAAGCCCCGCCGCCATTATAAGTAACGTTGTCTTTTTCATCTTTTCAAGATCCTTTCAATAAAGTGAGTTAAATTTCTTTTATTTCAAGCTCAAATTTAGTTCTCTCTGCCTTAGCGCCTCTTATCTCTATTATGTAGTCGAGTTTAAGCGTTCCCGCATCGATTATGTTATTCTCTACTCTGAGCGTTCTTACACATATTTCAAACGGCATTATAGGTGTGTTATAAACACAGTGATGCCGCTTTCCTTTTTCAAAAACAAGCGCTGTTGAGACAGAACCGTCTCTGAGCATACTTACAAGTCCCGAATTGCTCTTATCAAACATCACAGAGGTGCGCGAGCCCTCCATTCCCGTTATTTCGCTTTCCTCGTACACAAGCTCAACTCTATCACCGTCAAGATTCATAAAGCCCTCTGTATTTAGAGCTATCTCCTGCTCCTCGTCATAAGCAAGATCATCGTTGTCGTAATTCTCTCCGCTATCAATTATATCGTTTACCACCTTTGCGAAAAGCGATTCCTCGACCTCATAACGAAGCGATTTTATTTTCATTTTTATCTTCTTTGTCGTTATCATCTTCACACCTCGTCCTTATTCACCATTTTAACACACTTAACCTGATTTGTCAATCACATTACAATATATTATATTTCGACGGCCTCAAAACAAAAATCAAGGGCTGCTTCACAAAATAAATGAAGCAGCCCTTTTGGGTGTAGCATTACAGAAAAATATTATTTCTCTGAGTTTCGTATAAGGTTTCCGATAGTTGTGTCGCCAAATGCTTTCTTCCAGTCGTTTGCAAAGCCTGTGATAGAGGTATCGGTTATAGGATGCGCAAGCATATTGTGCATTACCGATGCTCCAACAGTAGACGCTCCCGCTCCTGTCATAGCTACGTCAAGAACCTGACGTACAGTTTTAAAGCTTGCTGCCAAAACCTCGGAATTTGTTCCCGATGCATTAAAGATAGACTGTATCTCGGCAACTATCTCAACTCCATCATCACAGATGTTGTCAAGACGGCTTGCATAAGGCGCAACATAAGCCGCACCCGCATTGGATGCGATCATTGCCTGTGCCGCACTGAGAATAGCTGTCATAGTTATTCTGTATCCCTTTTTGGAAAGGAAATGCGTCGCCTTTATTCCTTCATCGGTTATCGGTATCTTTATGTAGGTATTGTTAGCAAGCAAGCCGACTATTGCCTCTGCCTCTTCAACTATACCGTCAAAATTCGTCTCGGTAACCTGAACGTGAAGCTCTTTATCAAAGCCGATTATCTTTCTTATTTTTCTGAGGTGCGCAACTATATCTCCGCCCTCTTTAGAAAGAATTGTAGGATTGGTCGTAACTCCGACAATAGGAAAATACTCGTTAAAATATCTTATATCGTCAAGATTAGCCGTATCAAGAAGGAGTTTCAATTTTATTTGCCTCCGATTTTGTTATCTTATCTCATCTGCTGAAGGTCATAGTGAATGTCGTATGCCTTCTCTTCGTCTGTGAACTTTCTCTTTGTGTCGATAACCTTACCGTCGTTCCACTTTCTGTCTCCAACGTCCTCAGATGTACCGATAATGGTAACGTTTACCTGACGGCGACGAGCGATAACGTGATCCCAGTCGATGAAGTAGATGTGTGCAAAGAGACCGAGGTCGAGCTTACCGTCCTTGATTGTCAAGGTTTCGCTTCTGCCGAAGAATACAGAACGGAGGTGTCCGTCTGTGTTCATGCTGGAGTAGTCACCGGGCTCGTTTACCCATCTGCCGAACTGGGAGTGGATAGGACCGGGATGACGGTACTGATGCTCCTCAGCGAAGTCGGGAATGAGCTTTCTCATGATATCGAGAAGGTCGTGCTGGAGGTACTCAAGGTCGAAGGTGTCGATATCGTGCGAGCATTCCTGAACCATAACGGAGCAGGTGGTGTGGTGAGATACGATAGCGATGGTGCCGTTCTTTACGCCCGAAGCCTCAACGATCTCAAGGATCTCCTTTCTGATGTCGTGGAAGGTGGGGATCCAACCGCGCGACTGAAGCTCGATCTCTTTTTGAACTACTTTGAATTCCATGGTAAAATCTCCTTTATATGTATATGTTTTTTATCGGTGTAGGGAAGTGGATCACTTGTTTAAGCG
>JAZOLQ010000089.1:0-6280 GCA_045653185.1 Eubacteriales bacterium | reverse complement strand
TCACGACCTCGTTGACTACGTTTCCGAGGAAGCTGACATCGCGGGCAGATCTGCTGCCGCTTATATCAAGGGCGAGACGGCTCAAGGAAGAAGTATCACACTCAAGACCGACGGAAAGGTAAGATACACCGTTCCGCAGAAGATAACCGCAGAGGAAGACGTTACCGTTTACTTCCGTGTTGCTGACGTATTCAGAAACGTAAGCATCGTTGTAAGAGACGGCGACAAGGTTCTTGTAAGCAAAAAGAAGCAGAAGGTAGCTCCCGGAGAGATGGAAGCTCTTACTCTCAAGGCAGATCTTATCAAGGGCATCGAGACCGATACGATCAGCTTCAGCCTTGAATAATAGGAAAGGAAGGGTTATAAAATGACACGTAATTTAACTTGTATAGTATGCCCTAAGGGCTGCTCCCTCACCGTTGAGCTTGACGGCAAAAATATCGTTTCGGTATCGGGTCACACCTGTAAAAGAGGAGAGGAATACGCAATAAACGAGTGCACAGCTCCCATGCGTACACTCACAACCACCGTTGCTCTTGTCGGCGGCGGAGTAGTTCCCGTAAAGACCGACAAAACCGTTCCGAAGGAGCTTCTCTTTAAGTGTATGGAAGCTGTAAACGCTGTAAAAGCTCCCGCAGACGTAAAGCTTGGTGACGTTATAATCGAAAACATTCTCGGCACGGGAGCAAATCTCGTAGCAACGAGAAACGCGTAAGATATACTCACTCCGCGCAAATAAAAATGTCGCCTTTGCCGTCAAAAAAGATGGCAAAGGCGTTTTTGCGTCTGCCTTCAAAGCCTTTAAATATCTTCTGAGGTATTTAAAATAATATTGACAAAAAGAGAAATAATATTTATAATTGTATGAGAACTATGTAAAAAATCAGAGATGTTTATGGAATTTAAAAAAGTTGAACTTAACGATTTTAACACACTGAAAAAAATATTGAGCAGCTACACGGGCAGGATATGCGATATCTCCCCCGCAAACCTCGTGTTCTGGAGAGATTATTACGATATCTCCTATTATCTCGGAGAGGACGGCTACGCGTTTCGCTTCGGAAATATGGACAATACCGTCAGCTACTTCTGCGAGGCGCGCAAAGAGCTTGCTCAAAGAATAATATCCCATGAGGGCGGAAGCGCCTGCTTTAGCTGTCTTGCGCCGTCAGAGCTTGAATTTTTCAGACAGAATTTTGATATTGACGAGCTAAAACACGAAAGAGATTGGGACGATTATATCTACAACTCGTCGGATATCATAAGTCTTGGCGGCAGGAGATACAGCGGTCAGCGCAATCATATAAACAAATTCAAAAAACTGTATCCCGACGCGGTATTTGAAGAGATAAACGAGACAAACGTCGAAGCGGTGAAGGCATTTAATCACGGATATTTCCACGAATTCGGAAACGAAAAGGCAAAGGTCGCCGAATACGAGGAAAAATATCTTGATGAGCAGCTTGATAACCTCGATATATACTCGCAGTGCACAGGGGTACTGAAGGTGTCGGGCGAGATAGTGGGCTTCTCAATAGGAGAGATAGTCGGAAAAACTCTCATAGTCCACACTGAAAAGGCCAACACAAAGATAAAAGGAGTATACCCCGCGCTTGTAAACCTTTTTGCCCAAAAATACGCGGCAGATACACTTTATATAAATCGCGAAGAGGACTGCGGAGAAGCGGGGCTCAGAACCTCGAAGCTCTCCTATCACCCGACAGAGATACTCGAAAAATATGCCCTTGTGGCGAAAATCAAATAAAACTTATCGTTATGATATCAAATCTTTTTAATACGATTTTACTTTGGAGGCTTTTATGGCTATCGTAACTATTATCGGCTCGGGAATGATGGGCTCGGCGCTTGCTTTCCCCGCAAGAGAGAACGGCCACGAGGTAAGGCTTGTGGGAACGCATCTTGACAGGGAAATAATCGACACCTCGATAAAGACCAACCGTCACCCAAAATTCACACGCGATTTCCCCGAAGGATTGAAATTTTATCACGTCGACGATATGGAAAAGGCTATCGACGGAGCGGATATGATAATCGGAGGCGTCAGCAGCTTTGGCGTGGATTGGTTCGGAGACTTCGTGCTGCCAAGGATACCGACAGATATTCCCGTGCTTACGGTAACCAAGGGACTTTACGACACTCCCGATGGAAAGCTTCTCTCCTATCCTGAGCTTTGGGAATCGAGACTGCGCGATAAGGGAATAGAGCGCTATATAAACGCCGTCGGCGGTCCTTGCACAAGCTATGAGCTTGTCGCCCACGACCAGACCGAAGTAGCTTTTTGCGGAAAAGATATCGCTGTTCTCCGCAAGCTCAAGGATATAATGACGACCGATTATTACCACGTCAGCCTTTCAACCGACGTCGTCGGCATTGAGAGCGCCGTCGCCCTCAAAAACGGCTACGCGCTTGGCATCGCTCTCACTATCGGTCTTTGCCAAAAGCAGTTTGGGATTGAGAGCGAGCTGCATTTCAATTCTCAGGCGGCTATCTTCGCTCAAAGCACAAAGGAAATGTACCGCCTGCTTGATTTTCAGGGAGCGCTCTCGGTCGAAAATCTTTCGGTAGGTCTTGGAGACCTTTACGTGACGGTTTACGGCGGAAGGACCAGACTTATAGGAATCCTTCTCGGACGCGGACTCAACATAGACGAGGCAAAGGCAGAGCTCAACGGCGTGACGCTTGAATCTCTTGTCGTTGCCGTAAGAGTCGCGCGCGCCATCAAGAAGGGTATCGCAAAGGGAACTCTTCTCGCATCGAATTTCCCGCTTCTTCTTCATATAGACGAGATACTCACAGATAAGCTCTCGGTAAATATTCCTTGGGAAGCCTTTACCTTTGAGGTATAATTAAAATATTAAAAGCCCTGCGAGCCAAATTCGCGGGGCTTTTTAAACAATTAAATAGGATATAAATTATACAGAATACCCAAAAATATATTAGCTATATTGACAGTTTTTGCCCCGTATGATATAATGTATTACACAACAATTTTAATCCCATTTGCCGTCTTAGCAAGGCAAAAATATCAATAAGGAGATATTGAAATGAAAAAAATTATTTGGACTTTCGTAGCTTTAGTGCTCGTTTTCTCTATGTGTATGGCTATTCCCGTATCCGCATGGGATTGGACGTGGACAGGAACAAACGAATCTGCTGTCAAACCCGATAGCTATGATTTCTCATTCGCAATAGTAGGTGACACGCAGATACTTTCTACCCTCGATGCGCAAACACACGAGACAATTAGCAATTGGGGCTATAGTTACGCTAATCACTTAAATAAGGGTTATATCCCCGGCATCTACAATTGGATCGCCGGTAACATTGAGGCAAAGAATATAGCTCACGTTTTTGCGCTTGGCGATATTACGCAGAACCGTAACGGTGCAGATGGTAAGGTCAACGGAAAAAAAGAATTCGAGCTTGCAAAGGCCGGTTGGTCGGTTCTTAACGGAAAGGTATCTTATTCTCACGTTCGCGGAAATCACGACCACATAGAGCTTTACGACGAATTTATTTGTAGGGATGAAACCTATATGTCTCAGTTTGACGGATATTATTCAAACGGTTCAAACGTCGGCAGAAGCACATATAAGACCCTCGATGTCGGAGACGCAAAATTCCTTCTTCTCGCGCTTGATTTTGGAGCAAATGACGATGTTCTCAATTGGGCATGCGGCGTAGTTGAGCAGCATCCCGACCGAAAGGTAATCATTTCCACACACGGATATGTTTATAACGGATCAAGACGCTCAAGCAAAGCAGGCGGTGACTGGATAGGTGACGGCGGAACTAACGGTGGCGAAGAAATATGGAACGGACTCGTCAGAAAATACGAAAATATCTTTATGGTATTGTGCGGACATTATGCCGTTGACGCCCCGTTTGTTGTTCGCAGACCAAAGGGTGACCACGGAAATACCGTATACGAGGTAATGATCAATCCTCAGGAGTACGATATGCAAAAAGCGCCTGTCGGAATGGTTGCTATGCTTTACTTTAAAGAGGACTTGTCGCGTTGCTCGGTTGAGTACTATTCGACTATAAAAGACGAGTACTGCAAGCTCAACACTTCCACATGGATCTTTGAGTATGAGGCAAAGACTACTACTGCTGCAACAACAGCAGCTCCCGAAACAACTGCAGCTACAACGGCAGCAGAAGAAAAATCCGGATGTAAATCCCTTATCTTTATGCCCGCGCTTCCCATAAGCGCCGGATGTGCAGCCTTTGCACTTCGCAAGAAGAAAAAAGTAAAATAAAATAGAAAATATCGGCGGTACGCATTCGTACCGCCGAACTTTTTTATTTAGAATAATTTTTAAATACCGAACATCATATCTCCATAAGACGGAAGCGGCCAATACTCGCTCGCGGTCATAGTTTCCATCTCGTCGACTATCTCGCGAAGCTCTGTCATAACGGGGATAACCTCATTACAGTAGAAATCCGCCATCTTCTCGTGGTCAGAGATAGCCACAGCCTTTGCTTCGACAGCTCTGAGCTCCTCAACCTTAGCGTAAGCCTTTGCGTTAAGAGCAGAGAGCTTTTTGATGATATCCTTTTCGACCTCACAGGAAATGTCGGGCAAAACGGCAAGCTTCGCGGCAGCCGTATCGGCTACGTCGCCAACGTACTCGTTGACCGCGGGGATTATATCTCTGCCCGCCATCTCTATCATCGTGCGAGCCTCAATATTGATTATCTTAGAGTAGTTCTCAAAGAGAATATCCTTTCGAGAGCTTACCTCGGTCTCATTCATTACACCGTGAGTTGTAAAGAGCTCGATATTCTTCTTAAGGTCGAAGCACTTATAAGCGTCAACCGAGTTCTTGAGATTGAGAAGACCTCTCTTTTCGGCTTCCTTCTCCCACTCCTCAGAATATCCGTTTCCGTCAAATACGATTCTTCTGTGCTTTGCAAAGGTTTCCTTCATAAGAGCCGCAACAGCCGCGTCAAAATCGTCTGCCGCCTCAAGCACGTCGGCAAACTGACGGAAGCTTTCAGCTACCGCTGTATTGAGAACGATGTTGGGCATAGCTATATTCTGAGAAGAGCCAAGCATACGGAACTCAAACTTGTTACCGGTGAACGCAAAGGGAGAGGTTCTGTTTCTGTCTGTGGTATCCTTTCTGAAGGTGGGGATAGAGGGAATACCAAGGTCCATAATGCCCGCCTTCTTGCCCTTATAAACGTCGCCGTTGACGATAGAATCGATAATGCTGTCAAGCTCTTCGCCAAGGAATACCGAAACGATAGCGGGAGGCGCTTCATTTGCGCCGAGACGGTGATCGTTACCCGCAAAAGCGACAGATATTCTCATAAGGTCCTGATAATCGTCTACCGCCTTGAGTATAGCGGCAAGTATAAGAAGGAATTTCACGTTCTCGGAAGGAGTTTTGCCCGCGTCGAGAAGATTTTTACCGCTTTCGGTGTTAAGCGACCAGTTATTGTGCTTACCCGAGCCGTTCACGCCCGCATAAGGCTTTTCGTGAAGCAGGCAAACAAGCCCGTGCTTCTCGGCTGTCTTCTTCATATATTCCATAATAAGAAGGTTCTGATCAACAGCCATATTTGTGGTGGCGAATATAGGAGCGAGCTCGTGCTGAGCGGGCGCTGCCTCGTTGTGCTTTGTCTTGGAGTTTATTCCGAGCGTCCAGAGAGAGATATCAAGATCGCTCATAAAGGCGCTTATTCTCGACTTGAGAGGTCCGAAATAGTGGTCCTCAAGCTCCTGTCCCTTCGGCGCGGGAGCGCCAAAGAGGGTTCTTCCCGAATAAATAAGGTCTTTTCTCTTATTGTATATCTCATTGTCAATGATGAAATACTCCTGTTCAGCGCCGACAGTGGTCGTGAGGCGCTTTGTAGTTGTATCTCCGAAAAGGCGCAATATTCTGAGTCCCTGTGTGCTTATGGCGTCCATTGAGCGAAGCAGGGGAGTTTTTGTGTCAAGCGCGTCGCCTGTGTAAGAGCAGAACGCCGTGGGTATGTAGAGAGTTCCGTCCTTAACAAAGGCGTAAGAAGCGGGGTCCCACGCTGTATACCCTCTCGCCTCAAAGGTGGCTCTGAGCCCGCCTGAGGGGAAGGAGGACGCATCGGATTCTCCCTTTATAAGCTCTTTTCCCGAGAATTCCATTACCACCTTGCAGTTTCCGACAGGTGATATAAATGAATCGTGCTTCTCAGCAGTAACGCCCGTGAGAGGCTGGAACCAGTGAGTATAATGTGTTGCTCCTTTTTCAATTGCCCAGTCCTTCAT
>JAZOLQ010000088.1:0-6881 GCA_045653185.1 Eubacteriales bacterium | reverse complement strand
AAGATTATGACGGCGCTTGTTGCTATAGAACGAGAAAATTTGGACAAGGAAATAACAGTCGACGAGCGTGCAGTGGGAATCGAAGGTAGCTCCGCTTATTTAAAAGCGGGAGAGGTCTTCGCTCTGAGAGATCTGCTTTTTGCGCTGATGCTCCAAAGCGCAAACGACGCCGCCGAAGCAATAGCATATGCAATATCAGGTAGCATCGATGCCTTCGCTGAACTTATGAATCAAAAAGCGAACTCGCTCGGTCTTCATGACACAAATTTCACGAACCCACACGGACTCGATGATGAAAGCCACTATACAACGGCAAGCGACTTAGCAAAAATCGCAGCTTCTGCCCTGGAATATCCGGAATTTTGCGAGATAACGTCAACAAAATCAAAAAAGGTCGAACGGAATGGTATCTCCCGACTTTTTGTAAATCACAACAAGCTACTCACTCGTTACAATGGATGTATCGGTGTAAAAACAGGATTCACAAAGAAGAGCGGCAGATGCTTAGTCAGCGCCGCCGAGCGTGACAGCATTCGACTCATTTGCGTTACAATTGATGCACCTAACGATTGGAATGATCACGAAGCCCTTCTCGAATATGGTTTCTCGTCTATAAAAAGGCAGACGCTATTCTCTGCAGATGACCTCGAATACTTTGTCCCTATTTTAAATTCTAATAAAACACAGGTTCGGGTTGGGCTTAGCGACGACATTTCGCTTATTACCTTCGGTAGCGACGAATCAATAAAATCGGAAATTCAACTCCCCCGCTTCATAAGCGCGCCGATAAACATCGGCGACACGATAGGAAAAATAATTATATTAAAAAACGGAAAAACAATATCAACGCACGATCTCGTCTCTAAAGAGACTGTAAGTGCGAAAAAGAAAAAGGGCTTACAAAGCCTTTTTAAGTAGAGGACTATTATGGAAAAGATCAGACTTCAGAAATTCATCTCGCAGGCAGGCATTATGTCAAGACGCGCAGCCGAGGAGGAAATAATGAACGGCAACGTTTCCGTCAACGGACACGTTGCCGAAACGGGAACAAAGGTAAATCCTGTCTCCGACATTGTGACCATACGTGGAAAACGTATTCGCTACGAGCGCCGCGAATATACATACATTATGCTCAACAAGCCCCGCGGATATCTTTGCAGTACATCCGACGACAGAGGCAGAAAATGCGTCACCGATCTCATAGACACCGATGCAAGAATATATCCCGTAGGAAGACTCGACCTGATCTCTGAGGGAATGCTCCTCCTAACCGATGACGGAGAGCTCAAGAACAAGCTCACCCACCCAAGCCATTCTCTGCCCAAGGTTTACCGTGTAAAGGTTGCAGAAAAGGTGGGCGACGAGGAATATGAAATCCTCACCTCTCCTCTCGTTATCGACGGATATAAAATAAAGCCCGTTGACGTTATGATAGGCGCATCCGACGAGAGCGGAACAGTGCTCAAAATGACGCTCCAAGAGGGACGTAACCGCCAGATACGAAAGATGTGCGAGCAGGCGGGCCTGACGGTCAAGCGTCTTGCAAGAGTTTCCATCGGAAACCTCAAGCTCAACAATCTCCCCGTCGGCAAATGGAGATACCTTGATGAAGCCGAGGTGGAATATCTGTACAAAGCAACGAAGGGTGTAAAAAATGTTTAAGATCACTCCTATTCAGGACAAAGAAACACAGAAGAAATATGCAAGCGAGTGCGCAATCCCCTGCCGTGAGGATTTCTTCGGCTATGCGATGCTCGACGTTGACACACTCGAGCTTATGGGTATGGCGCAGTTTGAGATAAGAGCAGACGGCGGATACATTGCCGACCTCGTTCCTAAAACCGGCTACGACGATTTCGAGGCGATGTTCATACTCGGCAGGCAGACAATGAATTTCATCGATCTCTGCGGAGCACACACGGCAAAGGCGAGCGACGAATATACAGACGCTCTGCTTCTTCGCGCAATCGGCTTTAAAAAGTCGGAGAACGGCGAATACTTCTGCAATATGGACGGAATGTTTGACGGAAAGCATTGCTCGGGAGAAGCCGTTGATCTTGATAAGATCACAAAAGCATAATCAGAAAAACAGCCACGCGCAATGATGGGTGTTCGTAAAACAGTTAAACCAAAAATTTAACTATTTTACAGCATCTGTCAGACGGGGTTGGTAATCAACAACGAAAAATGAGTGATGCCAGGTCGTGCACAAGTCCGTTAAAAACGGACAATTGAAAAAAAGAGTCTCCTGTGGTAGAATATAAATATCTACCATAGGAGGCTTTTTATGTCAAGAGGATATCGGCACATACAAGATTACGAAGAAGAAATATTGGAACTGCGATCACAAGGAAAAACAAGACGAGAAATATGTGAGAAATTTGGATTTAGTAAAAAGCAAATAGAAGGATTTATCACAAGGTATAATCGACGTCAAGAAAAGATAGCCGCAGGAATAGCCATCAAGAAGAAAGGCAGACCAGCAAAGGATAGCGTTGTAACCGAGGAAGATAAACTAGCCGAACTGCGCTACAAGTTGGCTCGTAAGGATGCACGAATCAAGCAATTAGAGATGGAAAACGAACTGATGCGGGATTTTCTCTCGCTCACAGAAAGGAAGTGAGGACAAGCGTAAAATATATAGTGATCTATCGTCACAAGGATAAATATCCAATCAGTGAAATGTGCCGGTTCTTTGAGGTGTCAAGAAGTGGCTACTATGACTATGTCAAAAGAATGGATGTACCTGCATGGGATCTGCCGCTTGCCGAGAAGATCCGAGAGTGTCAGGAGCACAGCCATAGCACCTACGGTTACCGCAGAGTGCATATATGGCTTGAAAGACAAGGCATCCATAAGAATCCTAAAACAGTGCTTCGTGTGATGCAGAAATACGATCTGCTTTCTGTCGTTCGCCGCAAGAAATACCGCAACTATGGCGAATATCTGCACAGATACCCGAACTTGCTCAACAGAAACTTCCACGCAGATCGCCCCAATCAGAAGTGGGTAACAGATATTTCGTACATCAAAACCGGTCAAGGTGTACTGTATCTTTCAATCATTCGTGACCTCTATGACAACAGTATCGTTGCATACAAGACGGGTACTGAACAGAATATCAATCTCGTTCTCTCTACGATCAGAGCAGCCAAGAGAAAGGAAAAGGTCACCGCAGAGTTGCAGCTCCACAGTGACCAAGGCTTTCAGTACACCTCGCAAGCGTATTATAGCCTAACAAAATCATACCACATTACACCGTCAATGTCAAGACGTGGAAACCCATATGACAACGCTTTAGCCGAGAATTTTTTCTCTATACTCAAAACCGAGTGTATCTACCGCGCGAAAATCCGCACCTATGAGGAGGCGCGCCTCCTCATAGGTGCATACATACAGTTCTACAACAACGAGCGTATTCAACTAAATACAAAACTGACACCACTCGAAAAGCGATGTCAGTTCGTTGCTTAATTTTTAATATTTTCTATCTTAGGACTCTTTTTTTGTGCTGTCCGTACAATTTGGGGCAGTTCAGTAAACAAACACAATGCCTCTGCTTTTTTATTATTTTGACTTAACGGTTAGTGTCTGAAGCCTGAGAAGATCCGGGTTCTTTTTATATTCATTAGGAGCCATCCCCACGTGTCGCTTAAAGCTTCTGATGAAGTTTGAAAGATCGCTAAATCCACATTTCTGCGCTGTTGCTGTAACCGCATCCCCGTTTGCGAGCAAAGATTTCGCAAGAGCTATTCTTTTATCTACTATAAACCGATGCAGAGCAACACCGGTCTCTGCCTTAAATCTGCGGCATAGGTGCGAGGCGGACATATAAAACATCTTCTCTAGGCTCGCAAGTGAAAGATCTCCCTCCAAATTGTGATTCACATAGGCAATAATGTCGGTAACGAGACTGCTCATATCGGCACTGTGGCTCTCACCATCTACACTCGCCGCTTTGGCAATAATAAGAAGAAGCTCTATCATAAGCGCGTTGAGCCTTATATCTCTGGAATCCTCCGCCGATGCATACTCCTTCTCAATCTCGAAAAAGATACGCCGAAGCTCGGTATTCTGCTCCGCTGTGAGCGTTATCTTATTTCCGACACCGTTCTTACGGTCGTAAAAGCAGGCGAGCAGATTAAAGCTCTCGGTAGAAAACTGCGAAAAAAACATCGGATCAAAGCAAAGGGTTATTCGCTCATAAATTGTATTCGACTTGAATGTAGGCTTGTGTATCTCATTCGGATTAGTAATAATAAGATCTCCGGGCTCTACCTCGTATATCTGATTCTCAACGAAATATCTCACATCACCGGAGATAAGATACCATATCTCGCATCCCCAACGAAGAAAATAGTCAAAATCCGCAACACTTCTCGCGATATGCATATATTCGATTCTTGGATATTTCATAGCACACCTCGCATCAAGACGATCTTATCAAAAAAAGCCAATTTTACATCAAAAACAGCCTGGTTTTTGCTTTTATTATAATATATAATAAGCTCGAAGTCAATGCTTTTAAGGAGAATGCTATGAGAATTAACGTAAATCCACAAAAAACGATCGGTAAGATCAAGCCTATGCACGCGGTAGGACAGCCTCCGATCGGCGGTACGTTTGATCAATACCCACACGCTCCGTTTCATTATCTGACCGAGGCGAATATTCCCTACTCTCGTCTTCACGACGTCGGCGGATATTTCGGCGGCGGCAGATTTGTCGATATTCCAAATATCTTCAGAGACTTTGATGCAGACGAAAACGCCCCCGAAAATTACGATTTCGTTTTCACAGACAGACTCATCACAGGACTTATAAATGCTAAGGTGGCACCATATTACAGACTCGGCGTGACCATCGAAAACTACGCGGTTATCAAGCAATACAATCAAGATCCGCCAAAAGACTTTGCAAAATGGGCGAGGATATGCGAACACATAGTAGCGCACTACATAGACGGCTGGGCTGACGGATTCCATTACGATATGCCATATTGGGAGATTATGTGCGAGCCGGACAGCGGTCACGGCTTCCGTGGCAGAATAGCACCCTTTTGGTGGGGAACGCCCGAACAGTACTACGAGCTCTACGATATAACCGCGAAAACGCTCAAGAGCCGCTTCGGTGACAGAATTAAGGTGGGCGGATACAGTATGTACGGCTTCTACTATGTGACCGATACCGAGGAGGAGCGCGCGGCAGCCCCCATTCACGAATACCGTATGGACTTCTTCCACGGATTTATGAACTACATAAAGGAGCACGAAACACCTCTCGACTTCTTCTCCTGGCACAGCTATATGTCGGTAGAAAAAACGCTCGTGCACGCCGATTATCTCTCCGAGCAGCTGATAAATTACGGCTATCCTAATACCGAGTCGCATCTTGCCGAATGGAACGCCGATTTCAAGACGCGCGGTACGGGACATCACGCGGCGGCAATTTCGGCTATGATGCTCGGTATGCAGAGGAAAAAGACCGATATGCTCTGTCTCTACGATGCAAGAATAACCGGCGGCGATTATTGCCCGTTCTTCAACCCAATAACCTACAAGCCCTGGCAGGGATACTACGCCGTCGCCGCCTTCGGAATACTGTATAAGTTGGGCACCGAAATAGAGCTGACGCTTGATGCCGCACCCGACAAATTCTACGCCGTAGCGGCAACTAACGAAAGCAAGCACGCTATTATGATCTCAAACACCTCGGGCAATACAGTGCCACTGGAAATAGAAGGTGTCGATCTCACCGATGCAAGATGGAGCGTTATCGACGACGCTCGCCTGCTCTCCTGGTCGCCCGCGTTGAAGGAAATACCAAACGATGCTGTAGTTCTGATCGAATTTTGATAAATAAACGAAAATCCGCCCGAAATTCGGGCGGATTTGATTTTTGATTGAATCGAGCTTGTCGGAAAAAGGCTACTTCAGCCAAATATCACCGTGGAGAACGAGGGATATTTGAGATAGAATCGCATCTTCTTCCGACCGAAGGCGTAGTTACCTACGTCGAGCGGAGGAAAAGGGCGATTATAGCCAAATATCACCGTTCTTACTGATTTTCGCCGAAATCTTTAATGTATTCTGCGATAAGCTTCTGGGGCCAATCCGAACCGGGCCCGAGACGGCCGGTGAAGAAACGAAGAGTCTTAGGCCCGTGTACGAATCTGAGACCGCCGATGAGGTGACGGTGGTCATAGAGCCACTTAACTCTGTCGATAACGTACTCGGTCTGAGAAAGAGTGAAAACTCTTCTCGGGAATGCAAGTCTTACCATCTCGACAGATGCGATTCTCTCGCTTCCGTCGGGGTTACGCTCCTCGGAGAGAGTTCCGCGCTCCATACCGCGGATACCGCCGCAAAGGTAGAGAGCCGCAACGAGCGAGCCCGCGGGATACTCCTCAGCAGGGATGTGATCAACAACCTGACGGGCGTCGATGTGAGCACCGAGACCGCCGCCGGGAGTTACCATAGGGATACCGAGCTTGTCAAGCTCTCTTACGCAGTGGCCGATGAACTGGGGGCCCTGTGAGATGATGTCGAGATCCATCGTCTCCTCAAAGCCGACGATAAGTGCCTCCATCTCCTTAACCGACATACCGCCGTAGGTAAGGAAGCCCTCGAACATAGTTATGTAGTCCTCGAGCTCGTGGAAGAGAGACTCGTCACGAACAAGGATTCCGCCGCCGCGACCGAAGCCGAACTTACGAGCCGAGAAGTAAACAACGTCATAAAGATCGCAGATCATTCTGGTGATCTCGCGGATGGACTTGTCCTTCATAGACTCCTCGCGGGTCTTGATGAAGTAGAGGTTGTCCTGAAGAAGAGACGCATCCAATATCGTGGGTATGCCGTTAGCCTTTGCCAGCTCGGTTG
>JAZOLQ010000087.1:0-7857 GCA_045653185.1 Eubacteriales bacterium | reverse complement strand
GCAGATTTGGTGCCTGCAATTGGATTCTTGATGATGCCTAAAACATGTGCTTATGTTTGGACAGTCTTAATAGGATTTATGTCCATGCGAAAGTGTATTGGATAAAGTCTTAATTTCATTACGTATTACATAGGCTTCGTTACAAGCATGGCGTTGCGCCCCGGTAGATAGCGGTCAAGTGCAACTCCCATAATCGCCAAGGGGTTATTGTACCCTCTGCAAAACCCACGTGCATCTAAATTAGCCACACACGGCTTTGCATCTAAATCGGACACACATCACAGAAAAAAGCACGCGTAAGCGTGCTTTTTTCTGTGATGCGTTCCCTGCGGGAAGATGATGCGCACTCCGTGCGTGATGTCGGCTTCGCCTTGTGATGCGCCTGCGGGCGTGAGTGGAATGCATTGCATCACAGCGAGTGAAACGAGTGACATCACATTTGCTCCGCAAATGCATCACAGCATACGCAGTATGCGGCATCACTTTTTGCTTGCAATTTCCTTACTTTTATGCTATGATAATCCCAGAAAGGAAGTGGGAGCATGAAAACCATTAAAAACAGAAAAGTTATATATATTATTTTATCTATTGCAGTTTTGCTTGTCAGCGTTATGCCGGTTGTTTTTAGTAAAGACGCGTCGCTCACGAGTTATTCGGCTATTTCTATTGCCTTTGCCGTTTGTTCGGTTATATATGCGTTTATAGCGTTTGCTTTCAAGAATAAAGGAAATCTGTTTGTTGTCGGAAAGTATTGGTTTTACAGAGTTTTATCTTTATCATTTTCTGAAAACAAGGCATATACCGAAACAGAAGACTACAAAAAAGAATTTGAGCTCTCTGCCTTTATTTTCTGCGTTAGCATTCCCATATACATCTCGTTCGCGTTTTTCGCTAACGGCTTTTATTCCGCACTTTTAAAGGCTCTTCGGTTGACAATTTTCAGACAGGTCGCTATTATTTTAATTGTCCTTGTCCCGCCCATCGTCAAATCTATAAAAGCAAAAAAACAACAGAGACTTAAGGATGAAGCCGATAGAAAAGAACAGGAACGCCGTGAATCAATGGGGAAATGGAAGTAGGCAATATAATCAATAAACACAAAAAAGCACTTGCATCGCAAGTGCTTTTTTGTGTAGATATATCAAGGCTTTTTTATCGAGATATTCAAGCCGAGTGCCACAAGCGAGAGGGCAAGAAGGAGTATGAAGGGAACGGTATATCCGCCTGTTGCGGTAAGCAGAGATGAACACGCGGTCGCAACGAAGGAAGCGCACATAAGGTTGAAATTCATAATTCCAAGATTGGACGCGAAATTCTTCGTGCCGTAAAACGCCGACGTAAACGCCGAGGATACCGTGGGTGACGTTCCGTAAGACATACCCGTAAGACAGAGACCAACGATACAAAGGGGAAGCGAGGATATTCCGACAGCGAGGAGTGTAACGCCCGCAGCTACGATAGTAAGAATATTAGCCGCTATCATAGTAAAGCGTCTGCCCATTGCGTCAAATACCGCACCCGTTATAATTCTTCCGAGACCGTTACATACGGCAAGCACGCCGACAAGGGTCGTCGCGAGAGCCGCGCCTGCGCCAACCGAGAGGGCAAGGTCACGCGCAAAGCTTATTACCGAGTTGCCGACAGCCGTGATACATATAAGGCAGAGAAATGCGCGCCAGAATGTAAAGCGGCGTATCATCTCTGTGGGAGTATAATCCTTTACCTCAAAGCTTTCAGCCTTCTTACCCGCGCGCTTTTTAGGTTCGGGGAAAACCACAGAGCTATCGGGGCGTTTTATGAAAAGCGCGGAGAGGCAAACGACTATTCCAAGTGCTATGCCGAGGAGCAAAAATGTAGTTCTCCAACCGAGCTCGCTTTTGAAAAGGCGGTCCGCAAGATTTCCAAGTATGAGACTGCTTGCGCCAAAGCCCATCATAAGAGCGCCCGATGAGAGTCCCTTTCTGTCGGGAAACCATGCGTTTACCGTAGAAATTATCAAAATGTATGCCATTCCGATACCAAGACCCGCCATAAGCGCGTATGTAATATAAAGCAAAAATATCTGTCCGTCGCCGATGAAGGATGTGAGAACAAATCCCGCTGCGGCAAGCGCGCCCGATATTACTATCGAAGCGGCAGTGCCTATCTTCTTTGCGAGGAAGCTTGAAACAAGTCCGCCAAGACAGAAAAAGCTCATCGTGAGCGTGAAATTGAGCGCAAGCGCGTCGGGTGCGAATTTAAGCTCGGACGCAAAGGGAACTTTGAGTATTGACCAAGCGTAAATGATGCCCGCAAAAAGCATGGTGACAACGCCCACGCAAAGCATCAGCCACCGAGAATTTATAGATTTTGTCTTTTCCATAAAAAGACCCCCAAAAAGGTTATATTCGCAGATGAAATAAGTCAGATATCTTTTTTAACTTTATTTTTAATAGCTTCAAAGGTCTCGTCGCTGATATGATGCTCTATTTTGCAGGCATCGTCAGCGGCGGTCTTTTCGTTTACTCCGATGCCGATAAGAAAGGATGTGAGGATAGTATGCCTTTCATAAATTTTTTTAGCAAGCTCTATGCCCGTATCTGTAAGCACAAGAGCGCCCGAGGCGTCTACGTTCAAAAGCTCGGCATCGCGCAAAAGACCGACGGCGCGGCTTACGCTCGGCTTTGAAAATCCCATATGCTCGCTTACGTCGACAGCTCTTACAGATGCTTTTGATTTTGAAAGAAGATATATGGTTTCGAGATACATCTCGCCCGATTCCTGAATATGCATAGCTTTTCCTCCTTACAGCTTTTTCTGCATTATTATGATTATAACATAAAAGAGAGTTGATTACAAGGATTTTTTTAATTTTGTCGCTTCTTTGCGCGATTATAAGAAATTTCAAAAAAATTTATCACCCTACCGTATGTGACATTTTTTTCACCGCGTAAATGATAGAATATACTAAAAGACGAAAAACGGAGGTAAAAAATGATAAAAAGGAACTGTCTTTATGAGACAAATTTTGAAAACGGCGTTTTGGAGGTCAAGCTTCACGGTGAGATAGACCATCACACAGCGATTGCGGTGCGCTCCAAAATAGACGAAATGATATGCGAACAAAAACCCCGAAAGACCGTGCTTGACCTAGCTGAAATAGATTTTATGGATAGCTCGGGACTGGGTCTTATTATGGGAAGGTATGCGCTTATGCAGAGGATAGGCGGGGAGCTCAGCGTGAAGAATCTCGGCGAGCGCATTATGAAGATATTTGAGCTTGCAGGTCTTGGAAGGATAATAAAAATAGAAAAGGAATGAGAGGAAGATAAAAAATGAAAAAGACGTCAAACAAGGTACTTAACGAAATGAGGATAAGGATACCGTCGCTGTCGGTAAACGAGGGGCTTGCCCGCTCTGCCGTCGCGGCCTTTTGCGCCCAGCTTGACCCGAGCGCTACCGAGATAGCCGACGTAAAATGCGCCGTATCCGAGGCGGTCACCAACTGCATAGTACATGCATACCGTGACACGATAGGTATTATCTACATAAACATAAAACTTCTTCAGGGACGTGTCGTCCGTGTGGAGATAAAGGACAGGGGATGCGGTATAGAGGACGTAAAAACGGCAAGACAGCCGCTATTTACCACCGATGCCGCAAACGAAAGAAGCGGAATGGGCTTTACCGTTATGGAGAGCTTTTGCGACTCGGTCAGAGTACGCTCAAAAGAAGGAAGAGGCACGACGGTCACACTCCTCAAGCTGTTTGAAGAAAGATAGACGTGAGCGGAGGAGATATGATGCAGACCGCCGAGAGCGGATATAATTACGAAAACAACAGGGAGCTTCTTGCGCTTGCAAAGTCAGAGGATGAGGATACGGCAATGCGGGCGACCGAGAAATTGCTTGAGGTGAATAAGGGACTTATACAAAGCATAGCCATGCGCTTTCGTGAACGCGGGGTTGATTTTGAGGACCTTATGCAGATAGGAACTATCGGAATGATGAAAGCGATAAGGAGCTTTGAGCTTGAGCGGGGGACAAGCTTTTCTACCTATGCAGTGCCGCTGATATTCGGCGAGATACGAAGGCACATGCGCGATGAAGGACCTATCAAGATAGGCAGATACTATAAAAAGCTCGGGGCATCGCTGATGAATGCGAGGGCGCAGATACTTGCAGAAGAGGGCAGAGAAGCGCACATCGAGGAGCTTGCCTCGGCTCTTGGCGTAAGCGTCGAGGATGCGGCTATGGCGATAGATGCGAATTCCCCCATACTTTCGCTTTCCGACAAGGCGTTTGGCGCAGACGAGGACGGAATGGAGCTTGAAGGCACTATCGCCGACATTGACAGCGAGAGGGAGTTTGAGCGTCTTCGCGACAGTATAGCTCTTTCCGAGGCGATATCGCAGATGCCTTCTGTTTGGCAAAAAATAGTTCTGCTCAGATACTACCGCGATATGACCCAGCAACAGACCGCCGATGCGCTTGGACTTTCTCAGGTCAAAATATCCCGTGAGGAAAAAAAGATAATGGAATTTCTGAGAGAAAAAATGAGTTAAAACTCTTTAACTCTAATGAAAAGATTTGATTTTTGTGAAATATCAACAAAAAACACTCTCTTATTTCTATTACTTGACGGCAAAAAAGTATATTTGTAATCTTGAATTTCTTGTCAAAATAAGGTATAATTATATGTAATAGTGCTTTATTGAGTTACATGTATGCTATGTTTTTTAATAAAATGCTAGAAAAATTTGTACTGTCGCAGATTGTGCGACTCAAGGAGGTTTCCCCATGGGAATTGTTGAAACTAAAAAAATAAGAAACGTTGCGTTGCTCGGCCACGGAGGATGCGGAAAGACATCTCTTGCCGAGGCTATGTTGTATATAACAGGAGCATCTGACAGACTTGGAAAAGTAACCGACGGAAATACTGTTTCGGACTTTGACGCTGAAGAAGTAAAGCGCGGATTTTCGCTCTCTACGTCTATTGTCAATATGAGCTGGAAGGATTGTAAGATAAATGTGCTTGACACTCCCGGATATCTTGATTTTGTGGGAGAGGTCAATCAGGCTCTCCGCGTTGCTGACAGCGCAATTATCGTTATGGACGGCAAAGCGGGAATAGAGGTCGGAACAGAGCTTGCTTGGGCGTATGCAGAGGAAGCAAGAATACCCCGCGCGTTCTTTATAAACAAATTTGACGATAACGAGGCTCGTTTCGCAAGAGTTCTTGACTCTTTGCACGACACCTTCGGAAAGCATATATGTCCTCTTACCATACCTATGGTAAAGGACGGCGAAGTAAAGGGCTGTATAGACCTTATCGACCAGATAGCTCACGTGTTTGACGCCAACGGACGTCACAGTGTTGAGATAATCCCCGAGGAGTCTATGGAGGCTGTCGAGAAGTACAGAGATATGCTTATGGAAGCTGTCGCAAGTACAAATGAAGACCTTATGATGAAGTATTTCGAGGGCGAGGAAATAACTCAGATAGAGGCTATCAATGCCGTTCACGAGGGTATAATCCACGGTGATATCGTTCCCGTATTCTGCGGAGCTGCTACAAAGCTCTGGGGCGTATGGACGATGCTCGATAAGATAACAGAGTCCTTCCCGCGTCACACCGCAAAGAAGGCTGAGCTTCTCGCTGACGGAGACGAATGTGAGATAGTTCCCGAGGGAGAGCCCGCGCTCTTCGTATTCAAGACTGTCGCAGACCCGTTCGTAGGAAAGATGTCCTTCTTCAAGGTAATGAACGGAACAGTTAAGAAAGATATTCTTATGCGCAACAACACAACGGGAGATAACGAGAAGCTTGCTCATATCTACGTTATGAACGGCAAGAAGCAGACCGAGGTCGACGAGCTTGCCTGCGGAGATATCGGAATGGTAGCAAAGCTTACCTCCACAAATACAAACGACACACTTACATGGAATAAAGAGTTCAGCTACGCTCCTATTACATATCCCAACGCATATTACGTTAAGGCGATAGTTCCGCTTTCCGCAAAGGACGAGGGCAAGATATCTCAGAGTATCGCAAGAATGCTTGAGGAAGACCTCACTCTCGGTTACGAGAACAATTCCGAGACAAAGCAGATGCTCGTAAGCGGACTTGGAGATATGCACCTTGCAGTTCTTGAGGCTAAGCTCAAGACAAGATTTGGCGTATCTGTAAAGTATGAAGAGCCCAAGATGGCGTACAGAGAGAAGATAACAAAGCGTGTTGACGTTGAAGGAAAGCACAAGAAGCAGAACGGTGGTTCGGGACAGTACGGACACGTTAAGATAAGATTTGCTCCCGGTGAGGAAGAAGGACTTACATTTACCGTATCGGTAGTAGGCGGAACAGTTCCGAAGAACTTCTATCCCGCAGTAGAGAAGGGACTTATCGATTCTATGGCTAAGGGCGTTGCGGGCTTCCCGCTCGTACAGCTTGCTGCAGACCTTTACGACGGTTCTTATCACGACGTTGACTCTGATGAAATCTCCTTCAAGACAGCGGCTAACATCGCGTATAAGAAGTGTCTCGAGCAGGCTGCTCCCGTTATCCTTGAGCCTGTTGGAAATATGGAGATAACAGTTCCCGAGTATTTGGTTGGCGACGTTATGGGCGATCTTAACAAGCGCCGCGGCGCAGTTATGGGAATGGACGCTTCTCCGAAGAAGGGATACACCGTAGTTCACGCGGTAGCACCCAAGGCAGAGATAGTTGACTATCCGATAGCTCTCCGCGCTATGACTCAGGGCAGAGGCTCGTTTGAGTATGAGGTTACAGGATACGACACAGTTCCCGGTAACATCGCTGCTAAGATAGTTGAGAAATATAAAGCTCAGGCATAATTAAAAAAGCTTCGTGCGCTGTGGTGAAAACCAAAGCGCACGATTTTATAGAGAAGTCAAGGAGCTGAATGACTCAGCTCTTTTTTCTGTCCTTAAGCGGTTCTTTTGTGCCGTCGGGACGCTGGATAACGGTGTTTTCGAGCGTTGCGCCAAAGGAGAGGCGTATCTCCGCGATATATTCGTCTCGCAGAGCCTTTTGCTCTGCAAGCTCCTCGGCAGAGAGAGGGGTCTCCTTCGACTTTCTCGCAAGCTCGTTTATTCTGTTTATCTTTTCTCTTTCCATGGTGACACCTTAGGAGCGGAGAACTATTCCAAGTTGTTTTTCAAGAGCCGCAAGTATCTTCGAGCTTACCTTGTCAGCCTCTTCGACAGTGAGTGTTCTGTCGGATGCGCGGAGAGTTACACGCATAGAAACAGATTTGCGATCCTCGCCAACCTGAGGTCCTCTGTAAATATCAAATACAGAGATGTCGGTAACAAGCTTTCCGCCAGCAGCCGCCATAACGTCCTCTATCTTTCCGACCTCAAGCTCTTCCTGGCATACGAACGAGAAATCTCTTGTTGTAGCGGGGAACTTTGGAAGAGGAGTATAAAGCTTTTCAGCGGTCATATTTGCGAATATAGCGTCAAAATCAAGCTCTGCGGCATATACGGGAACAGATATTCCGTAGTTTGCCATAACAGAGGGATGAACCTGCCCGAGAACAGCGAGCCTTGTGCCGTCCTTGGTCGAAAGCTCTGCACAGCGTCCGGGGTGGTAAGAGGGGTTATCCGACACAGCGGTGTAACGCGCGCCGCAAATTCCCGCAAGAGTGAGTATATTGTCGCATATACCCTTGAGAAGATAGAAATCAACGTTGCCGTACATTCCAAGCGTAACTACCTTGTTCTCATCGGGGAGCTTGCCTTCCTCGTTGGGAATATAAACGGTAGCGTTCTCAAAGAGCATTACGTTCTCATTGTTGAAGTTGCAGTTTCTTGTTATGACCTCAAGCATAGAGGGAAGCGCTGTTGTACGCATAAC
>JAZOLQ010000086.1:0-22976 GCA_045653185.1 Eubacteriales bacterium | reverse complement strand
GCAACAGCGGCGCTCATACCTGCGGGGCCGCCTCCGATAATTACGAGATCTGCCTTTGTCATATCAGTTATCCCCCTTTGTTTTTCCATAGTTAATAACAGAGCCGCCGCCGAATTTTGTTACGCTTTCAAACGGAATATTCAACTCTCTTGCAAGTATATCAACGACTATGGGTGAGCAGAAGCCGCCCTGACATCTTCCCATTCCGCCTCTTGTGCGGCGCTTTACGCCGTCAACGTCGCGAGCTCCGGGATTTGTGTGGATAACTTCAACTATCTCGCCCTCTGTAACACCCTCGCAACGACAAACTATTCTGCCGTATCTGGAGTCACGCTTGATTATCTCGTTCTTCTCTTCCATGCTGAGCTCTCTGAAGTAGTGAGCAGCTTTTCTTATGGGGTTGTAATCTGCCTTAAGCTCTGCCGAAAGACCGTCGTCCTTGAGAAGCTGTTCAACGTACTCGGCAATAGCGGGAGCAGAGGAAAGTCCGGGGCTCTCGATTCCGCCAAGGGTAACGACTCCGTCACGGAGCTTGATTATAAAGTCGCCAACACTTCCGACAGAACGAAGTCCGCAGAAGGATGTGATGACCTTTCCGAAGGGAATGTTTGCAACGTTATCGCCAGATTTGTCAAAGAGGGTCGCAAAGCCTTCGGGAGTTGTGGATTTGTCTTCCTTATCTTCTATATTTACAGCAGTAGGACCTACGAGAAGGTTGCCGTCAACTGTGGGAGAAACGAGGATACCCTTACCCATCTTTGTAGGTGTGTGGAAAATAGTTCTCTGTGTGAGGTTTCCGCACTCCTTATCAAGCAGCATATACTCTCCGCGTCGAGGTGTTACGGTAAAGTCACCGTCGCCTGTGAGCTTTGCTATCTCGTCGGAGTAAACACCTGCGCTGTTGATAACGTATTTTGCTTCTACTTCTCTGCCGTCCTCAGCGCATACTGTGAACTTTCCGTCGCCGCGCTTGATATCTGTAACGCGGAAATTGAGAGCAAGCTCTGCTCCGTTATCCATAGCGTTTCCGATAGCTGCGATTGTGAGCTCGTAGGGGCAAACGATAGCGCCTGTCTTTGCGAGCAGCGCGCATGAGAGGTTGGGATTGAGGTTAGGCTCGAGCGCCATGAGCTCATCCTTTTCAATGATGCTCAGACCCTTTACGCCGTTAGCGAGACCTCTTTTGTAGATAGCCTCAACTTCTTCTCTTTCGTTCTCAAAAGCAACGACAAGGGACTCGTTTCTCTTGTACTTTACTCCGAGCTCTCGTGTAACCTGCTCCATCATCTCAGAGCCGCGTACGTTCATCTTTGCCTTGAAGCTGCCTTCCTTAGCGTCGAATCCTGCGTGAACGATTGCGCTGTTTGCGCGTGTAGCGCCCATTGCAACGTCGTTCTCTTTGTCTACGATACAGATTTTGAGGTCATACTTTGCCAGAGTGCGAGCGATCATTCCGCCAACAACACCTGCGCCGATAATAACTATGTCGTACATCTTTTTCTGCCTTTCTTTTATGTTTTTTGTTTTTTTGCAAATAAAAAGAGATACACAAAAACACGGAACTCCGTTCCGTATTTTAAAAGCATCTCCAAATCTCTGCATATCTTAACAGGATAATTATAACACCTCTATTCGCTTTTGTCAAGGGGATTTTACAAAAAATATACCTATTCTATCAAAACGAGGTTGTTTCTCTGATTTTTAAAAAATTTCAGAGGCTGTTACATTAAGCACAGCCTCTGAAATTTAGATCCTCAAGCCTTACCAGGCTATTTTTTTATTTTTACCTTTTTTAATGCTCTTGCTTATAAAAGCAACCAAGCCTATTACGCACTCAACGACGATAGCCAACAATATAACTATCTGCGCCAAGGCGTACATTTGCCATATCGAGTTTTCGTCTACTCGAAGTATTCCCGCAAAGAACTGCATTGGTAAGACGCAGAAGGAGAGAAATACCAAGTAGAATACGTCGGTTATATCGTGATCCTTATCTATGAGCAGGAAGACAAGCGGTATCACGTATATAAACATTGTGTAGTAGACCGATGTCCATGGGAAAAGTACAACGAAGAGCGATACAGCCATCATAGCCTTCCACTTTTTCTTGACAAGCAAAGAGTATACAAGCAGTAAGAGCATAAGCGGCGTATGAACAGTCAACGAAACGAAATCCACGACCGCGGGCGAAGCTCCTAACAGCTGAACAGCGTTCTTTATAATATTAGTGTAATTTACCAAGAAATCAACGGTAATATTGGAAGCTGTCTCCGCATGACCAAACAAATCCTCGAAGTAAAGCCTGAACGCATCAAGTCCGCCGTAAAAGATAAACGGAAGCATAAATACAAGAATACCGTATATAAGGCAACGGATGGTTTCCTTATATCTCTTTTCGCGAACCAAGATCAAACCGAATATAGCGGGATAAATCTTTATTGCCGCCGAAAACGCCAAGGCTATAAGGGCAAGCTCTCGCAAAACACGAGACTCCGAATCGTAATAAAAAGCGAAGACTGTGAGCAATAGCAAGCAAAGAATCAAAATGTTGCCTCGCTCAATCAAGTAACAAATGGGAGCACAAAAAACAAGAAGAATGCAAACCAGCATACTGTATTTTTCGAGCTTCAGCTTTTTCTTCAGCAAATTATACATTGCAACTGCCCAAAGCATAATCAAAGTCATATACACAAGCAGATTGAATGAGGCTGTGAAGGAATAATCGTATAGCCTGCTTCTCTGAGGCAAAAACAGACTTATCAACCAGAAGATGATATTCGGTACAGGGGGATATACGTCATGAGTCTCGTTATAATATTGAGAAGGCGGTATTCCCGTTGTTGCCATCGTGCTGAGTGGAGTGAAGAAATCTCCAAGAGTCCCTATTCCTCGCTCATAGGTAAATACGTATACAGAATCGGTATGACCGCAGAGAATTGCAATGGCAGAGAGCAATACTGCTATCTGCGCTAAAAGCACAAAGCCAAAGCGAAGCCTTCCGAAGCTATAAACGTTTTGCTTGAATCTATTTATTCTTCGTGCAACTGTTGCGCCAAAGGACGTGCCCGTCTCCTCAATTTGATTGTTTTTTGAGGAAGACATATAAAGGACGTTTATAAGCAGCAGAAGAAGCGTGCCAAACAAGGAAACAATAATGAATTTGATAATATAAGAATTAACAGAACTACCAAAGGAAACGTTATCGCCGTTCATTTCCCAGTCATTACAGTCGATCCTGTTGAGCATATTTGTTGAAATTTCAGTTAAATTTTTATTAAGAACTTTTGTTGCGGTCTCAACATCCTTTGGCTCTGTCTCGTCGTATCTCCAAAACGTTCCGAGCGAGTCGGTAGCGTTGCCGACAAAGTCGGAGGAGATAATATTGGCTGTTGAACTAAAGCAGTCAATAACTCTGCCGTTGTAGCCTACGATTCCGCCGCCGTCCTCCGAGATATCTCCAAGGTTCAGGCAGTTTATTATTGTTCCCGAGGTAAAGTTATCTGCCATTCCTCCCACGCGGAAGCCTGAAACAGATGCCTTATTATAGCAATTTGCGATAAGCGCTTCTCCGCCAACCGAGTGGCTTGCGATAGCTCCAACGCAAACGCCGTGAATCGAACCGCTTTCAATTCCGAGATTTACTACTGTTCCGCCAAGCTCTCCGAAAAGTCCGACAAAGCCGTTCGGGTCATATATGTTCAGATTAGAAAGCGTGTGTCCGTCACCGTTATAATAACCGTAAAAATGGTTTCCTTTGCCATAAACACCGATAGGTGTCCAGTTGTCGATTGAGGACATATCAATATCGGCTGTCTGCAAAACGTATTGCTTATAATAGCGGTGTCCGCTGTTTACATTGTCGCGGAAGAGACAAAGTGCGTCGAGAGAGTCGATAATATACGGAGATTTTTCAGTGCCCTCTCCTGCGAGCTGTCTTTCGACAGGCGCATTGTCAAGAGCGACATTAGCAGTGGTATGAATTAACTTTTTATGATTTAAGAGTCCTATGAAAATTATCAGAGATATACCGCATATAATTGCCAATACTGTTAAAACAATCTTCGTTCTTTTGACTTTTAACATAATTTCTCCAAAAATTATTTCTTATTGTTTTTTTTCATAGTGCGTGAATTGTGATAACGCTGGAAACGGGCAAAGCCTGCCAAAAACCAGCTTTTAGGCAAAATTCTGTATAAGAAACGCTCCAGCACAAATTCAGCGCCGCGGCTTTCGAGAGGCTCGAGATCCTTGAATTTAGATTCGAGAAGATTTTTCCTCCACAGTTTTACTTGTGGATGTATCGAGTTTTTGTGCCAGGGGAACTGACCGCAGAATCGATATGTATGCAGTATAACGGGGTTCTTGACAGACGCTGATATTTCCTGCTCGGAATAGTAATGGCTGCTCGGATAGTTTCTAAAATACGACTTTGTCGAAAAAACCATATGCGAGGGTTGCAAATTGTATCGAGGGGAGAGGATAATGCTGTTGTCCTTCAAGATAAGATTTAAATAATCCTGGTCGGGGTTAAGATAAATTTTAGACGCGCTCTTCAGCATTGAGAGCAATTTTTCGGAGCATTGATGCTTTGCCCAATTTTCGATGTGAAAGAAAATAACGCCCGAATTCAAATATGAGTCTTTATCCTCAAAGCCTATATGCTTTTTGTATTCACCTACAATGCTTTCCTTTGCGACCGCAGCAGGCTTTCCTTGAAAATCAAGTTCGAGCAGGTCTTTGAGAGAAGAAACAACAAGGGTGTCGCAATCGAGATAGAGCAACGTTTCTGCGTCAGGCTTAACGATCGACTGCATAAAAAGTCTAAAATTTGCTGCGTATGAGTTTCGGTAACACGGGACGTTAAGCTCCTTGAGCTTTTCAACCAACGGAGCGCCGTCAATCAAAATCAAATGACGGGTATCTCCAAAAGAAGAAACCTCCTCGCACAACTTGTTTTTGTTTGTGTCTGAAACTCTATCGCAAATTACATAAATATCTATTTCTTCAATATCTGAATTGCTTGTCAGAAGCGAGTGAATAGAAACTCCTGCAAATGGAGCATATAAATCATCGCAAGTATAAAGTACGTTCAGTTTTTTAGTGTACATAATAATCTCCAAACTATACGCAGTACGTTCAAAATAAATAGGTAACAATTATATCATAAATTATAGCATGATACGACATAAATGTCAATAGTTAAACGAATTATTTGTTAAATTACCAACGGTGGCGAGAAAATTTTTGGAATATTGTAAATGCGGAAATCAGAGGGTCTTCGAGGCCCGAAAATCTTACCGTTCTATTGCAACATTTTTGCAAAAAACAGCACGCTTATTGACAAAGCAGAGCCATGAGGTTATAATATATGTTGATCGGGAGGTGTGAAAATGAAAAGAATACAGAGCTTTTGCGTTGACCACGACTACATAAATGAGGGAATATATATTTCGCGTATAGACGGGGATATCACGACCTTCGATATGCGCACCCGCGTACCTAACGGCGGGGATTATATGGACAATATCACTATGCACTCGCTTGAGCATATGTTCGCGACCTATATAAGAAATTCCGATATAGGTCAGAGCGTTATTTATTTTGGACCTATGGGCTGTAGGACGGGATTTTATCTTCTTACGAGAGACATCTCGCCCGAAAAAGTTCTCTCCGAGGTCTTATTGGCGCTCCAAAAGATAGCGGCACACGAGGGCGGCGTTTTCGGCGCTACCCGAAAGGAGTGCGGAAATTATCTTGAGCTTGATATTGAGTCAGCGAGACGCGAGGCAAAAAGATATTTGCAAGTTCTTAGGGGAAGGGTGAACGATTTCGTTTATCCGCAGGGTGAGATATGATAGGTATAATAGGAGCTATGAAAATAGAGGTCGAGACGCTGAAGGCGGCTATGACCTGCAAAAAAACAGAAAAAATAAGCGGAATAGAGTTTGTGAGCGGAAACCTTTACGGCAAAGAGGCTGTGGTGGCTCAGTGCGGAATAGGCAAGGTGTTTGCCGCTATCTGCGCGCAGACGATGATACTCATATACGGGGTTGACACCGTGATAAATACCGGAGTGGCGGGCACTCTTTCGAGTGAGCTCGGTATTGCCGATATCGCCGTCTCCTCCGCTTGCGTTCAGCACGATATGGACACCTCTCCGCTCGGAGACCCCGTGGGTCTTATCTCGGGCATAAATATAATCGAGATACCCGCGTCCGAAAATCTTTGTAAGCTCGTTTGCCGAGAGGCAGAAAAGCTCTCGATAAACGCGAAGGCGGGAGTTATCGCCTCGGGCGACTGCTTTGTGAGCAGTCCTGAGAAGAAGAGATATATATCCGAGACTTTTTCGGGGGTAGCCTGCGAGATGGAGGGAGCGTCAATAGCTCAGGTCTGCTACGTGAACGGAGTGGATTTTGTGGTCATAAGAGCGATATCCGACAGCGCGGACGGCTCTGCCGAGATGGATTACGGAGAGTTTTCTGCTCTCGCGGCGGACAAGTCTGCGAAGGTAGTAAAGGCTGTGCTTGAGAGCATATAAGAATCAGATGTTACACAACAGAAAAAGGGCTGAAAATCAGCCCTTTTTTTATTTGGAGAGAAACGCAAAGAGCTCTTCAAAGCTGCCCTTGGGGGTGCTTGGAATTTCTCCGTTTGCTATCAGACAGTCGGTTATAAGGAAGGTCGAAATCCCCGCCGCCTGCGCCGCCGCGATATCCTCGTCGGCGTTGTTGCCTATCATAAGGCACTTCTTGGGATCTGCGCCGATCTTGTCTAATATTTCAATAAAGTATGCGGGATTTGGCTTGCAGAAGCTTGAGTTTTCATAGTCGGTTATGAGCTCAAAGCTGTCGGGGGATATGCCTGCCCATTCAAGACGCGCCTCAACGGCAACTCTCGGAAAGAGAGGATTTGTGGCAAGGACTACCTTTTTGGCGCACTCCCTTGCGAGCGCGACTGCCTTTGCGGCAGACGGAGTGGGCTGCGTGAAAGCTTTTGCGTTATGGAAGCCGTGGCGGTAAAAATCGTCAAATTTCGGGATATCCGCATAGATGTGCTCGCCTATCATCGAGGCAAATACCTGCCAGAATCTGTCGGCATTCGGCATAGTGCCGTCGTTTTTCATCATTGCGGCAACACCCTTCCACATAGCAGATATCAAGGAGTCCTTGGTGTATCCGAGAGGGGCGACCGCGCGAGCAAGCAGACCGAAGTATCCCGCGGTGAATTCGTCGTAATCCATAGGAAGCAGAGTTCCGTCAAGATCGAAAAGTATGGCGTCAAATTTCATATTTTTCAGCCCTCACTCAAAACAATCCGAGAAATTTTTTCTTATAGGGGGCAGACGATACCGATATAAACTTGTAGCCTGCGCCCGCTACCGCCTCTTCAAGCTTTTTTGCATCAAGCTCGGTCTCGGAGAGAATGACCGTGACGTTTTTTTCGTGAGAGGATACTACCTTTTTGACCTTAAATTCTGACTTTATGGCATCGTTCATATGCGCTTCGCACATAGCGCACATCATTCCTTCGATGTTTACGACAGTTTTTATCATATTGAGCCTCCGTGATTTGATTATAATAAATTTTACACGCTTATTTTACCACACGCACAGAGACCTTGTCAATAGTTCGCCCCCTCAAACCCGAATAATAAAAAATAATTTCAAAAAAGGTATTGCAAAATCGAAAAAGATGTGCTATAATAGTAAAGCTGTAAAAATACAGGGGTATAGTTCAGTCGGTAGAACACCAGTCTCCAAAACTGGGTGTCGTGGGTTCAAGTCCTTCTGCGCCTGCCAACGCAAAGGTCGCCATGGGCGGCCTTTTTGCGTTGGCAGGGGCAGAAAGCTCGCAGAACTTACCCGCCGCAAGAGCGGGGGTGGGTAGCAACGTTTTCTGTTTTGCGAAGCAAACGACGGTGTTCAGCCGTCGAAGGAAACTTGCCGTTGAGCGAAGCGAAACAGTAAGTCCTTCTGCCGAACAAAAAAGACATTTTGATTTTGTAATAGTATCATAACGCAAAGGTCGCCATGGGCGGCCTTTTTGCGTTGGCAGGGGCAGAAAGCTCGCAGAACTCACCCGCCGTAAGTACGGCGGTGGGTAGCAATGTTTGACGTTTTGCGAAGCAAATGGCGGTGTTCAGCCGACAAGGCAAACGTGCCACGGAGCGAAGCGAAGTAGCAAGTCCTTCAGCTGAATAAAAAGATATTTTCGTTGGCAGAGGCAGAAAGCTCGCAGAGCTTACATTTACACGCCTTCGGCGTCATGATGACGCGAAAGCTAAAAGATTATTGACACCCCATTGGCTTTGTGATACAATCTAGTCAGTATAGTCTATCGCTTTGACTCCGCTCGGGCGGAGAAAAGAGAAGAACGTGAATACAGATAACAAAAAATCAATACCATGGCGGCAAAGACCGTTTTGACAGCTTGTATAGTAATATGTTCTTTTTTGTGGGACTTGTTTGCTATATTTTGGCATTTATGCTCCCTAATATTTCGGGAATTATTTTGTCGGTAGCCGCTATCTTTTTACTCCCGTCAATACTGCCGTTCATTTGGTTGAAAGAAAGGAAAAACCATGAAGCTTTATGCCCCGAAGTATTACAAAAATTTCAAATGTTCCGCCGACAGATGCGAGCACTCCTGTTGCGTCGGTTGGGAAATAGACATCGACAAGGACACCCTCAAAAAATACAAAAGCCTTCGCGGCGGATACGGCACGGTCATCGCCGACAGCATTTCGATGGATGACACTCCTCATTTCAGGCTTGGAGAGGGCGACAGGTGTCCTCATCTTGACAAGCGGGGACTTTGCAAAATAATTCTCGCTGTGGGCGAGGAGTATCTTTGCGATATCTGCCGAGAGCATCCCAGATTTTATAATTACACAAGCGTTGCCGAGGTGGGCGTTGGCATGTCCTGCACCGAGGCGGCAAGGCTTATTCTCTGCTCTGACGATTATGATGTGATAGAGGAGATAGGAGAGATCGACGCCTTGGCGGACGACGTGGAGTTTGACGGACGCGCGGAGCGCGGCAAGATATATGCTATCCTTCGGGATACCGAGTGTCCATACAAGGAAAAGCTTGAGAAAATTTACCGAGACTACGCGATAGACGTGGGTGAGGACCGGTACTTTTTGGAGATCCTCGGCTCTCTCGAATATCTTGACTCCGAGCACAAAAGATTATTTATGAATTATTCGTCAGCGCGCCGCCCCGACGCTAAGGACGAATATACGGAGAGATTTTTGGCGTATCTTATCTACCGTCACTGTACCGAGGCATTTTGCCACGACGATTTTTGCGCTCGACTCTCCTTTTGCCTTTTTTGCGAGCGGCTCTTGGCGTCTCTGATATGCTCCGAGGGGGCGCAGGATATGCGGGAGATCGCGCGCCTTTCGGTCATTATTTCCGAGGAGATAGAATACTCCGACGAGAATACCGAGAGCTTGATGTTTTGTTAAAGAATAAAAGAGGCCGGATTTAACCATCCCGCCTCTTAAAATTTTTTGTATTGTGTTGCTTTTTTTTGGTAGGTATGCTATAATAAAAGCATAAAAAATAAAAACTGATGTTTCTTCGCAACAATTGGTTTTTTAAGGAGGATACTTATGTATAAGATCAGTATAGTAAGCGCAGACGTTGTAAGTGACTATGCGGCGCAGGAGCTGAAAAAATATTTGCGTATGATGATGCCGCGTTGCGGTGAGATAAAGATATGCTTTGATAGGGACGCAAAGGACGGATTCAGACTCGGACTTATGTCTGATTTCGGTCTTGACCCCGACGTTGAAGATCCGTCTCTTGACGACGTTATCTACGTTGATACCGACGAGAACGGCGGTATTATTGCGGGCTCGAACTATCGAAGCGTTCTTTTTGCCGTTTACCGTTATCTCAAGGCAAACGGATGCAACTGGCTTTTCCCAGGTCCTGACGGTGAGTATATCCCGTTGCAGAATATCGTGCCCACAAAGCTTTTCCACAAGGCTGCATGCCGTTACCGCGGTCAGTGCAACGAGGGCGCTGAAACTCAGCCCATTATGTACGACGCCATAGATTTTGCCCCCAAGATAGGCATGAACGTATTTATGATGGAGTTTGACATTCCCAAATTCTATTATCAGCGTGGATACGACCACAAGTACGATCCCTACCTTGAGCCTGAGTATCCTCTTTCAAACAATACCGTTCTTCAGTGGAAGCGCGCGTGCGAGAGCGAAATATCAAAGAGAGGTCTTCAGTTCCACGATATGGGACACGGATGGACTGCCGAGCCGTATGGCTTTGACAGCTCAGGCGGTTGGAATGCCACCGAGGGTGAGATCGACCCCAACGATGCGAAGCATCTTGCCGAGGTGGGCGGTGTCCGTCAGTTCTGGGGCGGTGTTGCGCTCAATACAAATCTTTGTATGTCTAATCCCGAGACGAGAGGCATCGTTGCCAGATACGTTGCCGATTACGCCGTGAAGCAGAACAACGTTGATTTTCTTCACGTTTGGCTTGCAGACGGAACGAACAACCACTGCGAGTGCCCCGCTTGCGCAAAGAAACGCACGTCGGATTGGTACGTTATGATGCTCAACGATATCGACGATGAGCTTACAAGAAGAGGACTTAATACCCACATCGTATTTATCGCTTACGTTGACACCCTTTGGGGTCCTATTGAGGAAAAGATAAACAACGAAAAGCGCTTCACGATGCTCTTTGCTCCTATAACAAGACTTTATACCGAGACCTATCAGGTAGAGCCCGATATGGACAAGGTAACTCCTTATGCTTGCAATAAGCTGAAGTTGCCCAAGGGTATGGCTGAAAATCTTGCTTATCTCAAGGAGTGGAAAAATATGTGGGAGGGCGACGCTTTCTGTTACGAGTACCACTTCCACCTTCATCAGTATTTCGATATGGGCGGAATCTATCTTGCAAAGCTCGTATACGACGACATTCACGGACTTAAGCAGAACGGTCTTTCGGGTATAGTTGAGGACTGCTCGCAGCGCTCCTTCTTCCCCACAGGCTTTGCCTTCTACGTTTACGGTGAGGCGATGTTTGACCTTGACAAGAGCTTTGAGACTCTTGCTAAAGAGTACTTCTCCGCCGCTTTCGGCAAGGATTGGAAGCTTGCTTACGATTATCTCGCAAGCGTAAGCGCAAATACCGAGTTCGGATTTACCGCAGGTGAGGAGGGAGATAGAAACAATCCCGCCAAGATCCCGAGCTTTGAGAAGATACTCAAGATCGTTGACGAGTTTGAGGATACAGTTAACGATCATCTCGCAAACGACGTAAGATGTCAGTACGTGCACTGGGATCTCATGCGTTGGCAGGCGAAGTATGCAAGACTTTATGCAAACGGTCTTATGCAGCTCGCAAGAGGCGAGGCTGAGGAAGCTTCCAAGACCTACGCAAAGGTCTGCAACGAGCTTGCTCTGCTCGTACACCTTCGTCCCACGGTATTTGACCACAGACATATGGCTATTGCGGCAAAGAGAGTTCTCTCCCCCAACAAGTCGTATAGCGAAGTGCTCATAGAAGAATAATAGCCGGAATCTCAGATTAGGTAAGACCGAAAAAGTCCGAAAAAATCCGAAATTGAGCCTCTTGGCTTCTTACCCAAATCTGCCTATCCCAAAACAGAAGGCTGTCTCAAATGTAATTTTGAGACAGCCTTTTTTAGCGCAGTTCAAGATATATCTTATCTGCAACTTTTCGTATTCTTTCGATTTCCTCGGGGGTGTATCCTCTCAGCTTTTTTTGTTTGGGAGCGCCCCAGACGTCCAAGAAGCGAGGTCCTATCCATTCATTCTCGCCGCAATCCTTGAAGAGTCCCTCAAGTATGGAAAGGCTCGCCCGTTTGGGCTTCATGAATATCAGCTTCATAGGATGCTTTATTATGGCGAAGATCATTTTCGGATAATGCGCGGTTATATTGGTAAAGGTTATGCCGGGGTGGGAGAGGGCGACGTCCCTCTCGCTCTCGGCAAGCGAAAAGATAGAAAACATAAGGTATCTTTTGGCGTTTCCGTATACAAGGCTCGCCTTTTTTCTTTTTGAAAAATCAATATCGCTTGCATCGGTCTTTGAATATCTGTGCGCGATACTGCCCACGGCTACCACCTTGCCGTCCCGCTCTCGCAGATGCGGCAACAGTGTTCTCGCAAGATAATACGGGGATACGAAATTTATCTGAAAAACGTTGTCGTATCCCGTGCTGCACTTGTGCCTCGGGATACTGTATGCGCCCGCGTTTAGCACAAGATGATCTATCGGCATATCCAAAAGCTTCTCTGCCGCGCTCTTTACTGTGGCTATCTCTTCCATATCGACCTGTATATGCGATATGGTAATATCCCGAAACTCAGCTCTGAGCTGGCTCGCAAGCGCCTCGGATCTCTGCATATTTCTGTCAAGCAATACAAGAGATGCTCCAAGCGCCGCAAAATGACGGCACAGCTCTCTGCCTATCCCGCCCGTAGCTCCGCTTATTGCCACCGTTTTGCCTGTAAGCGAGAATCGCTTTTTCTCTATATATTTTGAAATTCTCATAAGTTCCCCGCTCCCAAGTCTTATAAGACCGTATTTTTGTCTATATAATGATAGCATAATGGCGGCGTTATGTCAAGCGAGAGGCTCTTTGGGAAGCAATGAAAAATATTGCAAAAAAAATTCAAAAAATATCTGTACAAATTCAAAAAAAGGTGGTAAAATATAGTTGATATTTTATTAAAGGAGAGCATAAAGATGAAAAAACTTTACGCAGGAAAGACAAAAGACGTTTACGCTCTTGAAAACGGCAACGTATTGCTCAAGTTCAAGGACGATTGCACCGGTAAAGACGGTGTGTTTGATCCCGGAGAGAACTCCGTCGGTCTTACTATCGAGGGTATAGGCAAGGCAAACCTTGAAACATCTATCCACTATTTCGAGCTTCTTAAGCAGGCAGGCATCAAAACTCACTATGTGAGCGCAAATATTGATGAGGCTACTATGGAGGTCCTTCCCGCAGAGTGCTTCGGTAAGGCACAGGGCGGTAACGGACTCGAGGTCATCTGCCGTCTCGTTGCTACGGGAAGCTTTATCCGCAGATACGGCGAGTACATTAAGGACGGAACACGTCTTGAGGGCGGATACGTTGAATGTACATTCAAGAACGACGAAAAGGGCGACCCGCTTGTAACAGGCGAGGGACTTGCAGCTCTTAAGGTCATGACTCCCGCTATGTTCGAGAGCATGAAGGATCAGACACTGAAGATCACAAAGATCGTTGCTGACGACCTTAAGTCTATCGGTCTTGACCTTTGGGATATCAAGTTTGAGTTCGGATACAACAACGGCGAAGTAATTCTTATAGACGAGATCGCATCGGGTAATATGCGTGTTTATAAGGGCGACAAGATCGTTGAGCCCGTTGAACTTACAAAGCTTATTCTCAACAGATAATTTAAAACCTTATAAAGCTTCCTTCCCTGAACGGTTGGAAGCTTTATTTGTTAAGAGCTGATATGGAGTGAAATAAATAAAGATGAAAAAAATATCTTTTGTCCGATAAACAAAATTCTTATAAAGCAAATCTGCATTGCCATTTGTTGGCGGCGTTACGGTAATAAAAGCCGACAAGCTTGAATACCGCACGATAACCCGAGCGCTTGAAAACGGCGACTTTTACGCCTCTATGGGAGCTGAGATCCACGAGCTTTATATTGAGGATAACATACTGCGCGTCAAATGCTCTCCCGCTAAGCATATCTGTATGAACGTTATACATGCAGAGGCGGGCGAATATCTTACCGAGGCAAGCGTTACTGTTGATAAGGAAAGGGATATATATTTCCGACTCGATATCTATGGCGAGAACGGTCTTGCTGCCAATACAAACGCGTATTTCTGCAACGAGGTCTTCGGAGAGTGATCGGGTCGGCTCAGCGCCAAAAAAGGATTTTTACTTTAGAGATATATTTTTTTCAATTCTCTTGACATTGTTTTTTGTGTGTGATATAATATCAACATACGTATAAAATTCACCAATTTGGAGGATATAACAATGAGCAGAATTAAAACTGTTGAAACTAAAGATATTGCAAAGACCGTTAAGAACGGTGGTTGCGGTGAGTGCCAGACATCTTGTCAGTCTGCGTGCAAGACATCTTGCGGCGTTGCTAACCAGCAGTGCGAAAAGGCTGAGTAATCTCAGATAATGATAAGATAAGGCTGTGGGGGAAGGACCTGTTTCCTTCCCCCACACCTATCGTTGAAAAGGAGTTTTTATGGTACATCAGTACAAATTGAACGGCTTTAACATCGTGCTTGACACTTGTAGCGGCTCTGTGCACACCGTTGACGAGGTGGCTTACGATATTATAGATATGTATAAAACCGCCTCTTCTGAGGAGATAGTCAAGGAAATGAGCGCAAAATACGCTCATCTTGACGACGTCAACGAGGCTGAGATACTTGAGTGTAGCGAAGATATTCGCGCGCTCGAGGAGTCGGGAAAGCTCTTTTCCGAGGACAAATACGATGAATTGGCGTATAACTACAAGAATAACAGCAAGGTCGTAAAGGCGCTTTGCTTGCACGTGGCTCACACTTGCAATCTGAATTGCTCCTATTGCTTTGCAAGTCAGGGCAAATATCAGGGAGACAGAGCTCTTATGAGCTTTGAAGTGGGCAAACAGGCATACGATTTTCTTGTTGCGAATTCGGGAACCAGAAGAAATCTTGAGGTCGACTTTTTTGGCGGCGAGCCCCTTATGAACTGGGAGGTCGTAAAGCAGCTTGTGGCTTATGCGAGAAGCATTGAAAAGGAGCATAACAAGAATTTCCGCTTCACCCTCACCACGAACGGAATACTTATAGACGACGAGGTGATAGATTTTCTTAATAAGGAAATGAGCAACGTCGTTCTCAGCCTTGACGGCCGAAAGGAAGTCAACGACCATTTCAGACGAGACTACGCGGGCAACGGAAGCTATGACAGAATAGTTCCCAACTTCAAACGCCTTGTCGAAGCGAGAGAGGGCAAGAACTATTACGTTCGCGGAACGTTTACTCATCAGAACGTAGACTTTACAAATGATATTTTACATATGGCGGATCTTGGATTTACCGAGCTGAGCATGGAGCCTGTTGTCTGCCCGCCAGATGACCCCTATGCGCTTACAGAAGAGGACCTTCCCATACTATTTGAGCAGTACGAGATACTTGCAAAAGAGATGATAAAGCGCAAAAAGGAGGGCCGCCCCTTCACCTTCTATCACTATATGCTCGACCTTAAAAACGGTCCTTGTATCTATAAGCGTATAACAGGCTGCGGCTCGGGCACGGAGTATATGGCGGTTACCCCTTGGGGCGAGCTCTTCCCTTGCCATCAGTTCGTCGGGGACTCTAAATACAGCCTCGGCAACATCTGGGACGGTGTCAAGAACACCGAGATACAGGACGAGTTCCGCTTCTGCTACGCGTACGCGCGAGAAGAATGCAAGGACTGTTGGGCAAGACTTTATTGCTCGGGCGGATGCGCGGCAAACGCATATCACGCAACCGGCAGTATAAACGGCATATATAAATACGGATGCGAGCTTTTCAAAAAGCGTATTGAGTGCGCTGTTATGATGCAGGTCGCCGAGTCCGAAGAGTGCGCGGAATAATGAATACTCCGATAGTAGATTTTGTTTCAAAATACGCCGAGGAGGGTGGGGCAAGATTTCACATGCCCGGCCACAAGGGAAAGAGCTTTCTTGGGTGTGAGGCGCAGGATATCACAGAGATATTCGGCGCGGATACGCTTTATTCGGCTGACGGAATAATAGACGAGAGCGAAAACAACGCCTCACGGCTTTTTGATACGGCGCACAGCTTTTATTCCACCGAGGGCTCTACCCTTGCGATAAAGGCTATGCTTGCGCTTGCAACATCGGGGAGAGACAAGTTTGTATTGGCGGCGCGAAATGTTCACAGATCCTTTGTTTACGCTTGCGCTCTGCTTGATATTGAGGTGGCTTGGATATATCCCTCGCAAAACGAGCATCTTTGCTCTTGCGCTGTAACGGCTTGTGACGTGGAAGCCGCTTTGAAAGGGCTTTCCTCTCTTCCATCAGCGCTATATCTGACATCTCCCGACTATCTCGGACTGATGCTTGATATAGAAGCTATATCAAAGGTTTGTAAAAAGTATGGCGTGACCTTGCTTGTTGACAACGCTCACGGAGCGTATTTGAGATTTTTGCCAAAATCGAGACATCCCGTCTCTCTTGGCGCTGACATCTCTTGTGATTCGGCACACAAAACCCTGCCTGTTCTGACTGGCGGAGCGTATCTGCATATATCTAAGACGGCAGACAGAGACTATCTGAGCCGTGCGCGAGAAATGCTTTCGGTGTTTTCTTCCACGAGCCCCTCTTATCTCGTGCTTGCGTCTCTCGATCTTTGTAACAGATATCTTGCCGACGGATATAGCCACAAGCTCGCGTCGACGCTCAAAAAGCTTGATATCTTGAAAAAGGAGCTTTCCTTACGAGGATTTTGTGTTGAGGACACAGAACCGCTCAAGCTTGTTATAAATGCCGCAAAATACGGATATACGGGCATAGAGCTTGCCGAGACGTTGAGAAGGAAGTCGATAGAGATTGAGTTTTCGGATAACGAATACGCTGTGTTTATGATAACTCCCGAAAATACCGATGCCGAGCTCGAGGCGCTTTTTGACACTTTGATGGCAATACCCCGAAAGGAAGCGTTCAAAAAAGAGACGTTGTCTCTAAATTCTTGCGTTGAACGCACCCTATCTATCCGTGAGGCGATATTCTCACCGAGCGAGATGATAGATGTTACAGAAGCAATCGGGCGCATCTGCGCCTCTCCGACTGTTTCCTGCCCTCCCGCGATTCCGATAGCCGTGAGCGGAGAGCGGATAGGTGACGAGGCTGTAAAGCTTTTTAAGAGCTATGGTATAGATAAGATATCGGTTGTAAAATAATAAACCTCTGTTATAAAAAACGCCCCAAATCGCATTTTACTGCGATTTGGAGCGTTTTTTATCTTTAAGTTGTAGGTTTCTTTTTTTGCTTTGAAAATTTGAAGCTCTCTTTAAAAAGTATCTTTATGCTCTTCATAATGATATTTTTGTTTTCTTCCGAGAGGTTGGTCCAAGCGCGCAAAAGCTTTATCTTGTCGGTGCTGATGTCGGTGAGAGTGGTGGCGTTGGTCGAGGAAATGGTGTTATATATCGCGTCAACGAATTCTTCTCTCTGCGACATATCCATATCACTCAGCCAATTTTTCATAGTTTGGTCGATATTGCGGCTCTCTTCGCTTACCTCGTCAAGATATATGAATTTGCTTCCGAGCAACTCCCAAGAAAATGGATCGTGCTGTAAAATTCCGCTTTGAGAGCTTTTCACGACCTCGTAAGTCTCCTCGTGTTCGAGCAACATTCCCACTATCGAGGATTGAGGGACAAGCGTGCGGGTCTTTGATTTTATATTCTGATAATCTGTTCCCTCTATAAAGTCGGTGTTAAATCCCGGACCGTCGTTATTGTAAGCGGTTATTATCCTCTCTTTTACCGATGGGTCGCATTTTACAGTGGCAAAGACGGCAAGATTTCCGCCCTTGCTGTGACCTCCGAGATATATGCTGCCGTCTGTCGCTTCCGCGGCGGCGTTAAGGTATTCCGCTGCCTCGGTTTGCGACGGCACGGGAGACATAAAGCTCATGTTGAAATTTTCTTTCCAGCCGATAAGCGAATCGTCTGTGCCTCTGTATGCTACAAAGAGACTTCCGTTTCCGAGAACGAAAGTTAGCGCCGATATCTGCTTTTGCGATTCGTGGTCTACGTTGTTTATATATCCCTTAAGGCGTATATTCGCAAATCTTTTGGTCTTTGCCGCCTTCGCGAGCAGCGTGAGCGTCGCCGGGGGGACGATAGCCCCGATATATGCGGGCTCTCCCCTTCGCGCGCGGAGATATTTTCTCGCCGCGCTCATAAGAGTTATGCCCTCGGCGGTGTGCTCGCTCGGGACTATCCCGTCAAAATCCACGTATGAAATTACAGAAAGAATAAGAGAGTCTATTTCATTGACGTCGGTTTCTGAAAAGGTTATATCTCCTCTCCAGTCAAGATAGTCAAAAACTGTTGGCATTTGCTAACCTCTTTTTAATCATAAAGTTAAATTTGTTTATGTACGCTTTTGTATTCATCATAAAAACGGTAATACGGGCAGGCCTTTGTTCTTCCTGAGACAAAATGTCCCATATCGTCCTGGTCGAGATTTACAGTACATACGTAGCTCTCGATATCTTCGTCGTAATCGTAAAAAACACAGCTCTCGCAGTTAGTTGATTTTTGATTTGCCATGGCTGATTCCTCCGCTCACATGTTTTTTAATCTGTCAAGACAGTTTTGGAGAATTATTTGCGCCGACAGGGTGTCGATGACCTGCTTTCTTTTGCTTCCTCTTGTGCCTGTCTCATTAAGATATCTCGAAGCGGTCATGGTAGTCATTCTTTCGTCGAACATAGCGACGGGAATACCGCTCTTTTCTTTTACCATACGGGCAAATTTTTTGCATCTTTCGGCGCGTGAGCCCTCGCTTCCGTCCATATTTTTCGGAAGACCTACGATTATTGCCGATACCCCCTGCTCTTTTGCCGTCTCACTGACCGCGTCCGCGGTCTTCTCTATTCCGCCAGGGCTGATATATCCTATTCCCGACGCCAAAAAACGCAGAGAATCGGATATTGCAAGACCTGTTCTGACGTCTCCGAAGTCTACGGAAAGTATCTTCCCCGACGTATTTTTGATATCGGATATCGTGCAAAGGATTGTGTCTTCATTTATCATATTAGTCACTCTTTCTCTATATTATTCAGCTCGGCAGCCGTCTGCAACAAAAATTTTTTGTTGTTCAGTGAAGGATCGGCAAGCACCTCGCAAAGAAGCTTCGCGAGCGTCGCTCCTACGGCGGTTCCTCGTATTCCGAGCTTTACAAGGTCAGAGCCGTTCACGGCAAGCTCTGAGGTGCTCGTGCAAACTTTTTTCGCAAGGTTATCTCTTACTCTCTCCTCGAATTCTTTGTCGAGGTTTCCAAGCGCGTCTGCGGCGCTGAGGACGTCCTCTAAAAGCTCTCCGCACCCGCCGATAAATCGGCGCGCGCTCAGGTCGTCTCCGCAGAGCCGAGACGAGCATTTTTTTGATATCGAAAGGATATTTAAGGAAAGCTTTGTTGAAAGTCTGAGCTCTCCCAGAATGCTTTTCTTTTGCTCGTCGGTCGCTTGAGTCAGAAGGATCGCGAGGCGTATCCTCTCTGAGCTCGGGGCTTTTTGAGTTGCCACCGAGATAAGCTCGTTTGAGGGAAGATATTCTTTGAATATAAAGGGCATAAAGCCCTCATCCTTCATAGTTTTAAGCGGAGCTTCGGCATATTTTGAGACTATCAGCTTTAAAAGCTCCGTCGATATTCGTTCACGAGCTATTTGGGACAGTTTGTCTCTTGCTGCTGCTGCCGCGGACAGAGTGTCGCTGTCTATATCAAATCCAAGCTGCGCGGAAAAGCGAAAAGCTCTCATTATTCGCAAGGCGTCCTCTGAAAATCTTTTCTCGGGGTCGCCTACCGCTCGGATGACCTTTTTTGAAATGTCCTCTTTCCCCAAAAAGGGGTCTACGAGGCCTCTTGTTTTACTGTACGCCATGGCATTCACGGTAAAATCTCTGCGTGAGAGGTCTTCCTCTATACGTCGGGTAAAGCTTACCGTTTCGGGACGTCTGGAGTCCTTGTATTCACCGTCTATTCTGAAGGTGGTTATCTCTATTGGATTTCCTTCGTTTATGACGGTGACCGTTCCGTGCTTTATTCCTGTGGGGATAGTTCTCATATCCTCAAAGAGCCCCAGAGTCTCGTCGGGAAGCGCTGAGGTGGCAACGTCGTAATCGTTTGGCACTCTGTCCATGAGGGTGTCTCTTACGCTTCCGCCGACGATATATGCCTCGTGACCGTGTCTCTCAAGACGCTCAATAACGTCGGAAACGTACTGTGGATATTGCATAACACTTCCCTCCTTTCCCTGTATCTATTATACTACCGATGGGGTCTTATGTCAATGAACGATGTATTAACTTTAAAAAAATGCTCGGCGCTAATTATTATTCTTGACTTTATCTGCGTTTTTTGATAAAATATCTATTGAAATTTATCTATGGAAGGTTATATATGTCGGAAAAAACTTGTGTGGCGGTAATCGGCGCGGGACACGCGGGTATAGAAGCGGCGCTTGCTGCCGCTCGTATGGGAATGGATACGGTGCTTTTTACGATGTCTCTTGACTCTATTGCGAATATGCCCTGCAACCCTTCTATCGGAGGTACTGGAAAGGGGCATCTCGTTTATGAGATAGACGCCCTTGGCGGAGAGATGGGACGGGCGGCTGATAAGGTGACGCTTCAGTCCCGTACGCTTAATCTCGGAAAAGGCGCGGCGGTGGACTCAAAAAGAATACAGGCGGACAGAAAAGAATATCAAAAGGTGATGAAGCGCACGCTTGAGAGGAGCGAAAATCTTAGAGTGGTACAGGCGGAGATCGTGGATATCGGCGTTGAGGACGGAAGAGTCGTGTCGGTCATCACGATGCTTGGTGAGGTCTGGGAATGTAAGGCGGCTATAATTTGCAGCGGTACTTACCTTGAGGGCAGAATTTTTGTCGGAGACGTCAATTACGCGAGCGGACCTGACGGAATGCTTGCGGCTACGGGACTTTCAAAGTCTCTTGAGCGCCTTGGTATCTCGCTTATGCGCTTTAAAACGGGCACGCCCGCAAGAGTACACAGAGACAGTATTGACCTTGATGTGCTTGAGAGACAGGACGGGGAGAGACGAATTGTCCCTTATTCTGCTGAAACCGAGGAGAGCTTCTTTGAGGGCGCTCGGCAGATACCCTGCCACGTTGTTTATACCAATGCCGAAACGCATAAGATAATACGTGACAATATAACCCGCTCGGCTATGTATTCGGGGCATATACACGGCACAGGACCGAGATACTGCCCATCGATAGAGGATAAAGTCGTTCGATTTGCTGACAAGGAAAGGCATCAGCTCTTTGTTGAGCCTGTCGGGGCGGAGACCGATGAGATGTATATTCAGGGCTTTTCCACTTCCCTTCCCGTCGATGTTCAGCACAAAATGCTCGCTTCTCTTGACGGATTTGCAAATGCTCAGATAATGAGATATGCTTACGCTATTGAATATGACTGCGCAGACCCCACACAGCTTGATGCTACGCTTGAATTTAAGGCTATCAAGGGTCTTTACGGCGCGGGTCAGTTCAACGGCACTTCGGGATATGAGGAGGCTGCGGCGCAGGGACTTGTCGCGGGCGTTAACGCCGTTCTTTCTATACGCGGCGAAGAGCCTATGGTACTTGCGCGCTCGGAAAGCTATATCGGCACGCTTATTGACGACCTTGTGACTAAAGGAACTAACGAGCCGTACAGAATGATGACTTCACGCTCGGAATACAGGCTTTTGTTAAGACAGGATAACGCCGATGAGAGACTTTCTCCCATCGGATATAGAGTTGGACTTTTGAGTGAAGAAAGATACTCTGAATATTTGAAGAAGCAGGAGCTTATTGCTTCTGAGATAGAAAGACTTGAGAGGACATTTGTTTCGCCTTTGAAGGCTAACCCTCTTCTTGAGAAGCTGGGTCAGCCAAAGCTTTCGGGTGGCGCGTCTCTTGCGGATCTTTTGCGCAGGCCCGAGATCACCTACGAGCTTCTTGAGAGTATTGATGCCGAACGCCCCGAGCTTGCGTACAGGGTGACGCTGACTGTTGAGACTACTATAAAATATGCGGGATATATAAAGCGTCAGCGCGCGGAGGTCGAAAGACACGCAAGACTTGAAGGCAAGCTTTTGCCTGAGGATATAGATTACAAGAGCATCAAGGGCTTGCGAATAGAAGCGGCGCAGAAGCTTGATAAGATACGTCCGCTTAATATAGGACAGGCTTCGAGAATAAGCGGCGTAAATCCTGCCGATATAACGGTATTGCTTATATATTTGGGAATGAATTGAGGTTTTTATGACTTATAATGAGTTTTTTGCCGAATTCAAGCGAATTTTTTGCTTGAATGACGAGACGCTGCTCCCGTCTGAAGAAAAGATAGAAAAGCTCTATGAGCTTACCGAGATAATGCTTGAGGTGAATAAGCATATGAATCTCACGGCGGTAACAGATTGTTCACAAATTATACTGAAACATTACTATGATTGTCTTACTATTCTTAAATATCTGCCGCAAAACGCGTCTGTTATAGACGTGGGGTGCGGAGCGGGCTTCCCTTCTCTGCCTGTTGCGATATGCAGAGATGATTTGAAAATAACCGCGCTCGACAGCACGGCAAAGCGTATCAATTATATTGCGGATACCGCAAAGAAGCTTGGGATTGAAAACGTTACGGCGATTGCGGCGAGGGCTGAAGATCTCGCGACCAAGAGAGAGTACCGTGAAAGCTTCGACGTGGCTACGGCGCGCGCTGTTGCCGATCTCCCTGTTTTGTGTGAGCTTTGCCTTCCTTTTGTAAAGGTTGGCGGCGCATTTCTCTCAATGAAGGGTGCTAAAGGCGAGGATGAATTTGAAAGAAGCCGCAGGGCTATATCGCTTTGCGGAGGGGATGATGGCGCAAAGCTTTTTGAAGACCGATTGACGCAGAACGGCGAAGAATTTGAAAAAAGATGTTTGATAATCGTGAAAAAAGGCGAGAAAACACCGAAAATTTACCCAAGAAATTTTGCGCAATTATCAAAAAAACCGCTATAATAGCGGTTGTTTCTTATTCTTGCCGACTTTTTGAAACAAATACTGCCCTTTTCTCTCTTAAAGACAGGTTTTTTGACAAACCTTATTTGACAATAAATTCTCTTCCGAGGAGGTATAATGTTTTTGCGTGATGTTTCACGTGAAACAAAA
>JAZOLQ010000085.1:0-8803 GCA_045653185.1 Eubacteriales bacterium | reverse complement strand
AGTGCGCGAAGCGCCTCGAAAAGATCGATAAGCTCGCAAGCACCCTTTGAGTCGGGACAAAGGGCAGCGGCCTCTTTTACGTCCATATTATAGAGTGCGTCGATCTTTGCTATTTTATCCGCATCAAGACCGAGAGCGATAAGGTCTTTTTCATAAGCCTCGCGAGTTACCTTGTTTTTGCGGTCGATGACCTTTGATACGCGTCTGCTTCCCTCGGCATCAGTGCCTGCGATAGCAGCGATAACGTCGTTGAAGAAACGGCGGTTGTTGATGTGTACCTTAAACATTGAGGAATCGGCGTCGAAAACCTTAAGGAGCGAGATAGCTGTGGATATTACTTCAAGGTCTGCCTCATAGGAGTCGCAGCCGAAGATATCCACGTTTACCTGCCAGTGCTCGCGCAAACGGCCTCTCTGGGGATTTTCATATCTGTAAAGATTGGGGATAGAGAACCACTTGAGAGGGAAGTTGAGCTCGCATATCTTGCCTGCGACAAGGCGGGCAACTGTTGGAGTCATCTCGGGTCTTACAGCAAGGCGTCTGCCGCCTCTGTCGGTAAAATTGTATGTCTGCTCGTTGGCGATCTCCTCACCGCTCTTTGCGATATACATCTCAAGAGATTCAAGCATAGGTCCGTTATATTCTTCAAAAGCCGCAAGCTCAAGGGCGTTTCTTATTTTGCCAAAAAACCAGTTGCGGAGCTTCATATCCGCAGGGTAAAAGTCTCTTGTACCCTTATAGGGCTTTGTTGATAAAAGCTGTGCACACATATTCAAAATCCTTTCAAACGTTGAAAAATTCAATACATTACATTATAACACAACGAAAAGCTTTTGTCAATCACGATATAATATAATATTAATATAATTATTACATAAAAAGCTATTGACTTTTACTATTTTGGTGTTATAATTCTTGTGAGGATAGATTTTATAGCTCTACGAAAGGGATATGCTATGAAGGCTTACAAGAATGAAATGGACATGACAAAGGGGTCTTTGTTAAAAAAGATTATAATGTTTTCTTTGCCGCTTGTGCTGACAGGACTTTTGCAGTGCCTATACAACGCCGCAGACCTTGTAGTTGTAGGACGCTTTGAGGGGCATCTCGCGCTTGCCGCGGTGGGCAGCACGGGCGCTCTTAATAATCTGGTCGTGGGCGTTTTTATGGGACTCTCGGTCGGCGCGGGTGTTTGCGCGGCGCAGTATATCGGAGCTAAGGACTACGAAAAAGTCAAAAAGATAGTGCACACAGCAGTTCTTACGGCGCTTATCATCGGAGCAGTAGTCTCGATAGTCGCTATCATCTTTACAAGAGAGCTGCTTCTGCTTATGGATACTCCAAGCGATATTATAGAGCTTGCAACGCTATATATGAGAATAGTGTTTTCGGGCGTTCCCGCACTGCTTCTTTATAACTATTGCGCGGCAGTGCTTCGCTCGTCGGGAGATACAAAGCATCCTCTTATCTTCTTGAGCTTATCGGGAATTATAAACGTTCTGCTTAACCTTGTGCTTGTTATCGTTTTTCACCTTGGAGTCGCAGGAGTCGCGATAGCGACACTTACGGCACAGATACTTTCGGCGGTGATGATCGTCGTTTACATGGTGAGAAGCGACAGCTATTTGAAGATATCCTTAAAGGAGTTGAAAATATCCAAAAAATATCTCGTCAGAATGTTGCTTATCGGAATTCCTTCGGGTATTCAAGGTGCGTTGTTTTCACTCTCAAATGTTGCCATACAGTCGGCTATAAACAGCTTCGACTCGATTACGATCGCGGGCAACTCCGCGGCGGCGAACATAGAGGGATTTATCTGGGTGTCAATGAACTCGATGCATCAGGCGGCAATAACCTTTGTCGGACAGAATGTGGGAGCTAAGAATTACAAGAGAGTGGGACGTGTGCTTGTGGCGTGTCTCTGCGTTGTAACTATGACGTGGATAATTGTCGCGGGCGTTGCGCTTCTTTTCAGATATCAGTTCCTTGATCTCTATGCCAACGGAGACAGCGCGGTAATATCTGCGGGAATAGCGAGAATGAATATAATCGCGACGACCTACATATTGTGCGGATATATGGATACTATCTGCGGAGCTGTCAGAGCAATGGGCAAATCCTTCACCACTATGGTGTTCACCCTTATCGGTGTCGTCGGCGTGAGAATACTTTGGATAAATACGGTGTTCCAAAAATTCAATACGCCCATCAGCATTTATCTCTCTTATCCTGTGTCGTGGATATTCTCGATAGCCTTCAACCTGACTATATTCCTCATCGTTTATAAGAAGGCAGTAAAAACGGGAACTCTTGATGAAAACGAATTTGCTTTTTTGAAAAGAAAGAAAAAGAAAGCTGAGATAAAATAATAAAAAATGCAGAGAGTTTCTCTGCATTTTTTTTAGAAATCAAATTATTCACCGTGAGAGGCGTCTATCTTAAGAGATTCTAACGCCTTATCGTCAAAATATTCGAGAGGGTCTACCGAGAGATCCCCAACAGTCATCTCAAAGTGTACGTGGGGCTCTTCCGCAATCTCGATCATCGCGCTCTCGCCTACCGACGCGATAAGCTGTCCGGCTCTCACAGTCGTGCCCTCGGTGATGCCCTGAGGAAGCGTTTCGGAAAGATTTTTATAGATGGTATAACAGTCTCCGCTGTGCTTTATTGCAATGCAGTAGCCCATAAGAGTGTCTTCCCAAATCTTCGATATCTTACCGTCAGCCGCCGGATATACGGGGGCATCTCCCTCGGTAACGATATCAACTCCTATGTGGACTCTGTAATCGTTCATAGTGTTTGAATATACCTGAAGCGAAGGATCGTGCTTTTTAGAGAGCGCTCCGTTTACGGGAAGAATGAAGGAGGGGAGCTTATCCTCTACCTGCGCAGAGCCCGGCTTTGAGGGAGCGGTAGATGCTGGAGACTCGGTCTTCGGTGCGTCGGTTGAGGGTGAAGACGGTACTTGGGTTGTTGACGTAGTGCTTTCATTTGGAAGCTCAGGTGTCTTTTTTGAACGGTTGGTAGCAACCGTTACCGAGATTATCACCGCAAGAGCAACTGTCAGAACTGCCGCAGTTATTATTCCTGCACGGTTTATTCGGGTATTTTTTAATTTGTTCTGCTTGTTTTGTAAATTTGGTTTTTGAGGTTTATCAGACATTTCACTTGACTCCTTTTGAAGTTATTACTGATAGTATTTTTGCCAATATAAGTGCTTTTATTCAATTACAAGAAAAAATGATGATAATTTCTTGGGGGTGTTTGTCTATTGACTTTGGGGTGCTTGTGTGATATAATAAATGAGTGTTTTGTCGGACACGGATAAAAAAATAAATGACAATAGAAAGATTTATAAATGAAGATACTTGCAATTGGAGACATTGTCGGAAGCAAAAGCATAGATTATCTTGCAGACAGGCTTTTTCGCGTAAGGAGAGAGCTTTGCGTGGATTTTGTAATAGCTAACGCCGAAAACGCCACCGAGATACACGGCGTATCCGCAAAGGATGCAGAGGAGGTATTTGAGGCTGGAGTTGACGTTATAACACTTGGAAATCATACCTACGGAAAACGCGACATATGTGAGCTTCTCAGCTCTGAGGCAAATATAATACGCCCCGCAAACTATCCCCCTCTCGCTCCGGGCGCAGGGCACGTAACGGTAGAATGCTCCGGAAAGAGAATACTCTGCATCAATATTCTCGGAACTGCGTTTATGGAGCCTATGGCTTGTCCTTTCGCAACGGTGGATGATATTCTCCGTACCGAAAAGGGAAATTACGATATAGCGGTGCTTGACGTTCACGCCGAGGCGACCTCTGAGAAGATGGCGATAGGCAGATATTTTGACGGAAGAATAAATATCATTTTCGGAACTCATACCCATGTGCCGACTGCGGACGAACAGATATTGCAGGGCGGAACGGGCTATATAACCGACCTTGGTATGAGCGGACCTGTAAACGGTATTCTTGGAACAGATCCCATCCCTGTTATAGAAAAGCTCAGAACAAGAATGCCTACAAGATTTACCGTCGCTGACGGAGAAATAAAGGCGTGCGGAGCTATTTTTGAGCTTGATGATCAGACAAATCGAGTAACAAGCGTTCGCAGAGTTAGATTTTAGGAGGAGCGTATGGAGGAAAATAACGTAAAGACGGTATCCACCGCGGCGCTTGCATATCTTGGCGACTGTGTGGTGGAGCTTTGTGTGAGAGAGCATCTTGTCGGGCTGGGACTTTCAAGCTCGTCAAAGCTTAACGCTAAGGCTCTTGACTTCGTTCGCGCGCCCAAGCAGGCAGAGGCGATGAAAAATATACTTCCGATACTCAGTGAGGAGGAAGAAGCGGTTTTCAAAAGAGGCAGAAATCTTGGACACAGCTCTGTTCCAAAATCGGCAACCGTAGCCGAATACCGCTCGGCAACGGGCATGGAGGTCCTTTTCGGTTGGCTCAAGCTTCTCGGAAGAGAAGAGAGAATTGCCGAGCTCTTCAAGATAGCCTACTCTATTGATGAAAATATTAATTGGTATAAAGGAGACAAAAATGACAAATCCGATAATTGAAATCAAGGTTAAAAATTTTGGAACTATGACAGCAGAGCTGTATCCCGAAAAAGCGCCCAAGACTGTCGCTAATTTTGTGAAGCTTGCAGAGGCTGATTTCTTCGAGGGACTTATATTCCACCGTATCATCAAGGGCTTTATGATACAGGGCGGAGGATATGATGAGTCTATGCAGGACAAGGATGCCGATGCTATCAAGGGCGAGTTCAAGGCTAACGGCTTTATGAACAACGACCTCAAGCACACACGCGGTGTGCTTTCTATGGCTCGCACCTCAGACCCCGATTCCGCTTCCTCGCAGTTCTTTATTATGCACGCCGATGCTCCCCATCTTGACGCGCAGTACGCAGGCTTTGGAAAGCTTACCGACGGCTTTGAGGTTCTTGACGCTATCGCATCGGTAAAAACAGGTTACTTCGGCTGGTATATGCAGGACGTTCCGAAAGAGCCTGTCGTTATAGAGTCGATAAAAGTAATATCTAAATAATTTAACGCAAAATATAAAGAAGGATTGTCTCAAACGTAATTTTGAGACAATCCTTTTTGCGATTTTTAGAAATTCGGCTCTCAGGCGCAAAAGACACGCCTGAGAGCCGAATAACGACGTCCGCATCAAAGTGCATCGGTCTATTGCGGTTTAAGGTCTATTAGCAACCGCCGCAGCAGAAAATGAGAATAAGAGCAATGATTATTATCCAAATGCAGTTGTCATCGAAAAGATTGCACAAGCAGTTATTCATTCTTGAGTCCTCCTTCAAAGCGTTTGGGGAGCTCTTTGTTTTCCCCCTCGATATCATATTATGAGGAGTTTCTACTTTTTGTGACTGCAAAATACAATTTGCCAAAGGGGTGGAAAAAAGAAAAATCTCGCTCAAATATTGAAAAAATTCAAAAAGCCTATTGAGAAAAAGACGGAAATATTATATAATGTTGTTATAATACTATGATGGAGTAATACAGATGTCAAAAAACGATGTTCAGAAGAATATAAGAAACTTCTCTATAATAGCGCATATAGACCATGGAAAGTCTACTCTTGCCGACAGAATACTTGAGGCAACGCAGACCGTGGCGAAGCGCGATATGGAGGAGCAGATACTCGATAATATGGACCTCGAAAAAGAAAGAGGTATAACGATAAAGGCGCGTGCCGTTCGTCTTGACTATAAGGCTGAGAACGGAGAGAATTACGTCTTTAATCTTATCGATACCCCAGGTCACGTTGACTTTAACTATGAGGTGTCGCGCTCGCTCAATGCTTGCGACGGCGCGCTTCTCGTTGTTGACGCAACGCAGGGTATCGAGGCGCAGACACTCGCAAACGCTTATCTTGCGGTGGATTCCGACCTTGAGATAGTTCCTGTTATAAATAAGATAGACCTTCCGTCTGCCGATCCCGATAAGGTAAGGGTAGAGATAGAGGACGTTATCGGCATTCCTGCCGAGGGATGTCCCGCAGTTTCGGCTAAAACGGGACTTAATATCGAGCAGGTGCTTGAATCGGTCGTTGAAAATATCCCCGCGCCAAAGGGGGATGCCGATGCTCCGCTTAAGGCGCTTATATTCGATTCCTATTACGACAGCTATCTCGGTGTCGTTGTTTACGTCAGAGTTATAGACGGCTCGCTCAAGAGCGGAGATAAAATACTTCTTATGAATACAAAGGTCACCTTTGAGGTGGTCGATGTAGGATATATGGCTCCCTTTGGGCTTAAAAAGGCGGACGAGCTGATTGCGGGAGAGGTTGGATATATCACAGCCTCGATAAAGAATATCGGAGATACCCGTGTCGGAGACACGGTAACTCATGCCGACAGACCCACAGAGACGCCTTGCCCCGGATTTAAAGCCGTACAGCCGATGGTCTATGCGGGTATCTATCCCGCAGACGGAGCAAAATACGGAGATCTCCGCGATGCGCTTGAAAAGCTTCAGCTTAACGACGCGGCACTCGTCTTCGAGCCCGAGACCTCAATAGCGCTCGGATTTGGTTTCAGATGCGGATTTTTGGGACTTCTCCACATGGAGATAATAGAGGAAAGACTTGAGAGAGAGTTCAATCTCGACCTCATCACCACCGCCCCCTCGGTTATATACGAAATAAAGAAGAAGGGCGGGGAACTCGTCAGGATCGATAACCCCTCGAATTATCCTACGGCTGATGAGATAGAGGTCGCATACGAGCCTATCGTTAAGGCAAGTATAATAACCCCCACCGAGTACGTGGGCGGTCTTATGGATCTATGTCAGGACAGACGCGGAACATTTCACGATATGAAATATATCGACCAACAAAGAGTAGAGCTTCACTACGATCTTCCTCTTAACGAAATAATATACGACTTTTTCGACGCGCTCAAGAGCCGCTCGCGCGGATACGCTTCGCTCGATTATGAGCTTGGAGAATACGTGCCGAGTAAGCTTGTCAAGCTTGATTTTCTCCTCAACGGCGAGCAGGTAGACGCGCTCTCATTTATAGTACATGAGGAAAAGGCGTACGGCAGAGCGAGAAAGATAGCGGAGAAGCTTAAGGATAATATTCCGAGACAGCTTTTTGAAGTTCCGATACAGGCGGCAATCGGCTCAAAGATAATAGCAAGAGAGACTGTCAAGGCGATGCGTAAGGACGTTTTGGCAAAGTGCTACGGAGGAGATATTACCCGAAAGAAGAAGCTGCTTGAGAAGCAGAAAGAGGGTAAAAAGAAGATGCGCCAGCTTGGCTCAGTGCAGGTTTCTCCCGAAGCGTTTATGGCTGTGCTTAAGCTTGACGACGACAATTGACCGACACGATGAAAAAACTTGGACTTTATCTGCATATCCCTTTTTGCGTAAAGAAGTGCTTTTATTGCGATTTTTGTTCGTTTCCAAAACCCGATGCAACCCTTGTCTCATCTTATGTCGATGCTCTTTGTCGGGAGATTGAAGGCTATGCCGAAGGATGTCGCAATTATTTGGTGGATACCGTCTATTTCGGCGGAGGTACGCCTACGCTGTTGCCGATAAGAGAATTTGAAAAGATATTTTCAAGTATCGAAAAAAGCTTTTCGCTTGACGCTAAGGCTGAGATAAGCAGTGAGTGCAATCCGGCTACCGCAGACAGAGAATATCTTTGGGCACTTCGTTCTCTTGGCGTAAACCGACTGAGTATAGGACTTCAAAGCGCAAACGATAACGAGCTTCGCGCGCTTGGAAGGATACACACCTACGACGACTTCGTCACACTTTATCGCGACGCAAGGAAGGCAGGATTTGAAAATATCAGCGCGGACCTTATGTACGGTATTCCCGAGCAGACTGCGGACTCCTTCAAAAAGACACTTTTCGAGCTTGTAACGCTTGCCCCCGAGCATATATCGGCTTACGGACTTAAAGTGGAGGAGGGAACTCCGTTTGGAAAAATGGCAGACAGGCTTATTTTGCCCGACGAGAACATAGAATATGAAATGTACGTCACTTGCACGAATTATCTTCTTCAAAATGGATATGCTAAGTATGAAATAAGTAATTTTGCAAGATCGAATTTTGAGTCGCGACATAATATAAAATATTGGAAGGGCGATGATTATATCGGCTTCGGAGTCTCTGCACACTCGTATTTTGAGGGCGTGAGATATTCAAATTCGCGCGATATAAACGGATATATTTCGGGAGTCGATATTACCGACGAGAAAAGAAAGATCCCGCCAACTGAACAGATGACGGAGTATACTATGCTCGGTATGAGAATGAGCTGCGGAGTTAACGTTGTTGAATTTAAAAAACGCTTCGGCGTTGATTTTGACAGCGTTTACGCTGAAAAGCTCAAAAAGTATATCGATGGGGGATACGTTCTCTCGAAAGGAAACAGCAGAGCCTTTTCTGATAAAGGATTTTTTGTCAGCAATTTTATCCTGTCCGATATTCTGGAGTTTTAAAAAGCTATTGACTTTACGTGCGTTTTATAGTAAAATATAATTAATAAAATACATACGGAGGATTATTCTAAAATGGATGAGAATATAATGGAAAATGATTACTTTACCTTGACAGACGAGGATGGTAACGAGATCGAATTTGAAATGATAGCACAGTGCGAGAAGGACGGAAATACCTACTTCGCAATGATTCCCGTTGAGGAAGAGAAAAAGGAAGGCGATATTTGCGAATATATCGTGCTCAAGCTTACCGAGGAAGACGGCGAGGAATTTTTCGTTACCGTTGACGATGACGACGAGCTTGACGAGATCGCAGACTATT
>JAZOLQ010000084.1:0-17032 GCA_045653185.1 Eubacteriales bacterium | reverse complement strand
GTTCTCAACCTTGAGTACTTCCTGTCCCTTGTAATATCCGCAAGACTTGCAAACACGGTGAGTCTTAACAAACTCTCCGCACTTGGGGCACTTTGTCATGCCGGGGAGCTCAAGCTTCCAAACGTTTGAACGTCTCTTGTCTCTGCGTGCTTTCGATACTTTTCTCTTTGGTACTGCCATTTTCTACACCTCCTTGAAACGTGTAAAACACAACTTTCATTTATAATTATTTATTATTTTTGTCTTCGTCAAAAAATGTCTTAAGAATCGCGAGTCTCGGGTCTATCTCCTTGGTCGGACAACCGCAATCGCCTTCTCTGCGGGGTTTTCCGCACTTGGGACACAGCCCCTGGCAATCCTCCTCACAAAGCAGCTTCGACGGAAATCCCAAAAGCAACTCCTCTATAAGCTGCTGGTCCACGTCAAGCATGCTTCCGTCAAGCACTGCGTATTCATCAAAATGCTCGTCAAGCTGTTCTTCGCTAAGCGTTCCCTCGGCAACTACCGTGCGCTGAAAATCAAGAGAGAAAACTCCTCTTACAGGAGCAAGACATCTCGCGCACTCGCCTGTATAAGCAAGCTCCGCCTTAAGTGTCAGGCGCATATAACCTGCGTTATCGGTAAGACTGCCTACAACATGAGCATCTGTATCAAACACGATCCCGTCAAGAGCCTCGGGTGACAACATATAATCTATCTTTATATGTCCAACTTCTCCCCTTAAAAGAGGTCCTGCATCAAGAATCATATTCAACCTCCAAGCTTTTTTCGATTGACATAAAATGCGACACTAAATATTATAGTATATTTCTTCTTGCTTGTCAATAGATTTTTAAAATTTTATAGCTTTTGGATAAATTAAAATAAAAATCTTTATTTTTTGGCAAATATATGATAAAATTAACTTAAATTCAAACCTACGGAGGCACAAAATGTCTGATTTTTGCGAATTTTCATATACCGATAGCGATCTTCTCGCTCTCCCCGCGCGTCCCGAACGCTCCAACAAATACACTTTCGGAAAGGTTCTGTGCGTATGCGGCTCGTACGGTATGGCGGGAGCTGCCTATCTCTCTGCCCTCGGAGCGTACCGCTCCGGCGCGGGACTTGTTGAGATATTTGCGCCCGAGGAAAACAGAGTGATCCTTCAAACGCTTATTCCCGAGGCCGTGCTGAAGCTATACGACCAAAGCTCGCCCGATACCGATATGCTTCTTGACTCCATGGAGCGCTGTGACGCGATAGTCATCGGCTGCGGTCTTGGACGGTGTGGCGCTTCTCTTTCGCTTTTGAGGACGGTACTTAAAAATTCTAAAGTTCCCACCGTTATCGATGCCGACGCGCTCAACCTTATCTCTGGGCATCCTGTGCTGACTAAATATATCGAGGGAAAGATAATCACCCCTCATATTAAGGAAATGTCCCGTCTTTGCGGGCTTGACGTAGACAAAATACTTGGGTCTCCAAAGGAGACGGCATACGCCTATGCTAAGGCTCACGGCGCGATATGCGTTCTCAAGGACCGCCAAACAGTAATAAGCGACGGTACCGAGCGAATCTATATAAACAAAAGCGGTAACAGCGGTATGGCAACGGGAGGCTCGGGAGACGTGCTTGCGGGCGTTATCGGCGCGCTATCTGCCCAAAAGCATCTATCGCTCTCAAAATTTGATGCCGCAGCCCTCGCGGTTTATATCCACGGGCGCGCGGGAGACGAAGCTGCCAAAAAGCGCGGAGAGTACGGCATCATGGCAAGTGATATTGCAAACAGTATAATTTTATAACTCAAAATAGCCCTATCGCTTCCGATAGGGCTAAATATTATGCTCCTGCCTTAGCTTTCGCTATCTGCTCGTTTATTTTTTCGATATAAGCATCGGTTTTTATATTGTCCTGCATAGGCATCGAGAATATCTTTCCGCCGTCGTATTCAATATGAAGCTCTGTTACCGTGACCGCGAAAGCCTTTTTATTAAAGCTTAAGGTCCTTCGCTCCTTGAAGAGCTTGAATTCGGTTATAGAGGTATAAGGTATCTCCATAGAGTCCTCAATATAATCATCGCTGATAACCGATATCTTTCTGAAGCATACAAAGAGCGCTGTGTCAAGGGGATAGATAACTGTTTTTCCGTATTCGGATGCGCGGATAGTTCCGTTTTTGCCCTTTCTGAGCATTACTCCGTCATGATAAACGTTACCGCTGAATTCCATCGGCGCTATATGCTTAAGCTGTCTTTTTATAAAATGCTTATCCTCTTCGGGCACAATTTCAAACTTTTTGTCGATGCGATTTTTGATATACTCATCTATATAGCTCTCGCTTGAACGACCGAACGAGCCAAGTACGAAAAGGATAGCGCCAAGCGGAAGCCCTATACTCATTATAAGGTATGAGGCAAATCCCCAACCAAAGAAATAGCAAACTACCGCGAGGGCAACAAGAACTATTCCTATCCATTTAACAGTTTCATTTTTTGTAAAATAGTGTTCGTTTTCCAAAAGTCCTTTTTGTTTTTTCATTTTTTACCTCTGCAGAAAATAGGATTTTCGCTCTGTCGGTGCGAATGTCACTTATCAAGAAATCTTTATCACTTTGATTATATACCTATTTTTTCCCAATGTCAATAATTTTTTAGTTGAATTTGGTAATTCTGACGGTTGATAAAACTTTTTTATTTAAACAAAAAAGAGTGAAAAATAACAAAAAGAAGCCACAGCAAAACTGTCGCTTCTTTTTGGTGACCCACCGGAGACTCGAACTCCGGACCCCTTGATTAAAAGTCAAGTGCTCTACCGTCTGAGCTAGTGGGTCATATATTAACGCAAATCGGCGTTACTCATATATAATATCACAACAACGCCGATTTGTCAAGATTTTCTTTAGTGTTATTTTGAACAAAACTACACCTTATTATACGTCTCAAAATTGTATCAAATGGCAAAAAATTTGTCATTATCTGCCCATTATTTTGTCGGCAAGTATGTATATATGCTCAGGAATTATTTCGGGAAGCGAGCCGCTGTAATTTCCGTCCTCAAAATCATGCTCTGTTATCGAGCGTCTCATAGCCTTGAGTATAAATCGGTCAAGTCCGCGAGCCTTTTGGGGCTTGAGCTCTCCGCCAAAGCAATGAAAGCCGTACGAGGGGACAAAATCGGAAGGAAATTCGGCTCTCAGGTATTCCTCAAACTCGTCGGGAAAACCGCAGCAAAGAAAGACAGCGCACGGTTTTTTTAAAAGCTCTTCCCTATTGCTCTTTATATAATTTTTAAGCTCTTTTGAAACGTGTCCCATACGCACAGAGCTTCCAAGCACGACAGCGTCGAAGTTCGAGGCGCTCTCTGCCGCTTGCTTTTTCATATCGACAAGAAGCACTTCGTTGCCATCATTAAACTTGCTTGCAAGTATTTCGGCGCACTCCGCGCTCGTTCCTGTTTTAGACGTATATGCTATAAGTATCCTCATTCTATCATCCCCAAAATTCGTTATAACTAATTATATCTCTTTTTGCCTTTTATGTCAATACGTATTCGGTAAGAGAAAACTTCCCCTCGCCAAGCTTTTCGCTTGGCGAGGGGAAAATTATTTATCAAACCAAGTAAATTTTATCAAGTCTGCGTATTTATAAGACCGTAAGAACCGTCGCGGCGCTTATAAACCACGCAAACCTCTGCCGTTTTGTCATTCTTAAATACGAAAAATTCGTGGTCGATAAGATTCATCTGCATTATAGCCTCTTCTGTGGACATTGGCTTGAGCGCGAAGCTCTTTTCTCTTATCACAAACTCCTTCTCTTCCTCAAAATCCTCGTTTGTATCGAGTATTCCGTTATCAAAAGCCCCTTGGCGAAGCTTGCGCTGAAGTCTCGTTTTGTTCTTTCTTATCTGTCTCTCGATTGCGTTTATTGCTCTGTCAAGAGCATTTCTGAACGTCTCATCTTCAACCTCGCTGCGGAAGATAAATCCCGAAGCGTTTATAGTGATTTCAAGGCATTTGCTGTTTCGCTTGGAGCTGAGCGTTACGGTTGCGGAAGCTTCGTCGTTGAAATATTTATCCAACTTAGCGAGCTTCTGATCAATCGTTTCCTTCATTTCGTTCCAAACGTTCATCTGACGGCCGATAATGTTAACTTTCATTGTGTTTCCTCCTTGAATATATGGGTTAAAGATGATTGTTACATCTTTACCTATATTATAGCACGCAAACAGTTATTTGTAAATAGTATATTATAATTTTTAATATTTTTTTCATTCTTTGTATAAAATGCACATCAACATCAGATAAAAAGAGGCTGATCCACTGAAGCAAGTAAATCAGCCTTATCCGGTTTTATAAACTTTCGCGACAAAGCGAAAGCGTTAAAATCTCTGTCCCTGACTATTACAGGTCTCTCGCCAGCGTGCCGAGAAAGCCGGGGGCTCTCCGCCTGCGTACAAATGCGAGATATCTCCAAAGCCAAAGGCTCTGAAATAAGCTATCCCCTGCCGTCTTTCTTCGGTATAGAGCGTTGTAACAGAGCTTGTGGGCGCGCAAAATCCGTGCCAAAGAGGCATTGGAGAAACACTCAAAAGGTGCGCAAGCAACAAGCATTCAAGTCCGAAATGGCAGAAAAAAGCTATCGTATCGGTGTTTGGATTTTCTGCTCGGTAATATCTGCCCTCTCTTACGTATCCGTGAGAGGCGAGGAGCTCGTCAAGTCCGCGCTTGACCTTCTCAAATTCCTCACGGACTCCGCTATCGCGAACAACAGGTCCGTCCATCCATTTTTCAGCGTCGTAAAACTCATCCACCTTCGTCCAGTCCGCAGGGAGCCAATCCCAAACCACACTTTTTTTGCCGCTGGGTATATCAGGACGGTCAATACATACAGGAAATTCCCGAAGCCAATCGCAGACCGTAGCTTCCATTCCCTTTTTCTTAAGCGTATACTCGGCTGTCTCCATAGCCCTGCCAAGCGGAGAAACGTATATCTTATCGATATCCTCTTTTGCAAGGCGTTCTGAGAGAAGCTCCGCCTCTCTCTTTCCCTTCTCGTTAAGCGTATCGGTCACGTAATCGGGGTCTCCGTGGCGTATAATAAGTATCCTCATATTTTCTCCTTAACATACTTAATACAGCAAGCGCAAGGGCTCAAAGCATAAATATATTGCTCCACGCGCTCTTTCGGTTTTCATCGACCACGAAAGCCCGCACAAAAAGGTCGCTCGGGGCAGGGGTGTATTCCGCATAGGTTATTCCCTCTCCGTGAGCCGTTCTTACGCACCACGCCGTATTTGAGGCGAAATAAACGTGAGATACGGGCGAACATCTTACGACGAATTTATCGCCCTCTCTCTCAAGGTGTATCTCAGGGCCTTGTGTAGCGTAAAAGCGCTTTTCAATTATCGCGCGTCTTATCTCGGCGGGGTCATTTGTCTCAGCCTCCGCCATTATATAGCCAATACCGTTATCGACCTTATCGTAATAATGGGCGTCGTCGGTCGCAAGCAGAGGATAATCTCTTCCCTGCGAAGCTATCATATCAACGAGAAGCGAGGAATCGGGACGAAAAGACTGTCCCTCAGCCGAAACGGCGTTATATATCTCGGTGGCGTCAATATCACGAAGCGCCATTATCATCTCGGGAGTATTGAGCGACCAGGCGGGATGCGCAAGTACGGCAAGTCCGCCCGCAAGGTGTATCTTATCTACTATCGTCTGAGGCGGGTCGTCTCGGCTGACCTTAGGCTCGCTTCCGCAAAAAAGACCGAGAATGTGGTATACTCCCTTTTCGGTATGTCTTCCGCCAACGTCATATTCAACTCCCGCAATTATCGAGAGTCCGTCAATATATCCGCCCGAATGATATCTCCAGTGGTCGGTTACAGCTATCGAATCGTATCCGTCCGCCTTATAAACGTTTACCGCCTCCTCGGGAGTCAGCCTTCCGTCCGAAAGATTTGTGTGAAGATGCAGTCCCACCTTCTGTCTGGTTTTTCCGTATATATCCCTATACATAAAATTACCGCCGTTTACATAATTCATTACGTTACTAATTATAACACACAAGTCTAAGATTTTCAAGCGCAATTCTGTTTTTTTCTTTTCTCTCATACATTTAAACATAGGACTGTCAAAAGGAGATACAAAATGCAAAAAACACCTTTTTTTATACTGAGCATTACTGTGATTTTTTCTCTTGTCATAGGCTGTATATCAATTTTCATGCCAAGAAGCGCCTTGGGCAAGGTCGATACCGAAACAACAAGTGAGAAGAATAGCAATAAAAATCAAAGCTCTGCGATAAATTATGAGACCGTGAAGGCTGTATGGATATCCCAATTCGATATGTGGGACGTATACACAGAAAACCTAGTTCAGCGAGAGATTGGAGATTACGCGGAAAAGGTAGAAAAGATAATTCAAAACATCTCGGAGATAGGCATAAACACTGTATATTTTCAACTACGCCCAAACGGAGACAGCATATATCCCTCGAGCCTCTATCCCGCATCAAAATACTCAAGCGGGGGATACGGAAAAGAGCTTGTATACGACCCCTTTCAAATATTTTTGCAAAAGGCGCACTCACGCTCTATTTCGGTACACGCGTGGATAAACCCGCTCAGATGTATGTCGGAAGCTGATATCTTATCTGTTCCCCACGGATATGCCGTCAGAGATTGGTATGACACCAAAAAAGGAAGCTATATAGTCACAGTAGACGGCTACTGCTATCTCAACCCCGCTTATGCCGAGACACGCAAGCTCATAAAAGACGGAATATGTGAGATAATTGAAAAATACGACGTTGACGGAGTACATATCGACGACTATTTTTATCCCACGACTGATGAAAGCTTTGACGCCGAGGCTTACTCAATATATAGCGAGAAAACAAAAAAGGTCTCTCTTGCGGATTTTCGCAGAGAGAGGATAAATATTCTTGTGAGCGATATTTACTCGGCGGTTAAATCTCATAACCCTTCTCTGCTTTTTGGAATAAGCCCCTCGGGAAACAGCGCCCGAAATTTTAACGAGCTTTATGCAGACGTCTCGCTCTGGTGCTCTGAGGAAGGTTATATCGACTATATCTGTCCCCAGATATATTTTGGATTTGAGCACGAAACCCACGCCTTCGACAAGGTGTTTGACGAATTTTCGGAGATGGTAACTAACGACAGAGTAAAATTTATTGTGGGCATAACTGTCGAAAAAGCCCTCAACGGTTATATGAATATCGAAGATAAGTGGGCGGGAGACGGCGCGCGCGAATGGATAGAAAACAGCGACGTTTTGAAAAAAAGCGCCGAATACGCAAGCCGTTCACAAGAGTGTGACGGAATATCGCTTTTCTCTTACCGTCTATTATTCGACACCATAAGCGGTATGCCTAAAGAGGAAACGTCGAAGGAATGTCAAAGTTTGTATTTTGTGTTGAAAAAGATATAATTTTATATTATTTTTGTTATAATTTAAGGATTTTATTTTTATAATTTATGACTATTTTTTATATATTTCCTGAGAAATTTTGAAGATATTTTATGCGTATTTTTACAAAAAAATTACTCGCCACAAGTTGTGACGAGTAATTTTTAGTTATTTCAGTGAAAACAATTCGCTTGCGTTTTGGTATGTTGTCTCTGCCACCTCATCGAGCGAAATTCCCTTTATTTCGGCTATTGCCATAGCGGTATATTCAATCAGTCCCGAATGATTGAGCCTTCCTCTGTAAGGGTGCGGAGCAAGATAGGGACAATCGGTCTCTATCAGCATTCTCTCAAGAGGAACACTTGCAACCACCTCTCTTACGCGATTTGCGTTTTTAAAGGTAACGACACCCGAGAAGGATATATACCACCCGCGCTTTATAAGCTCTGCCGCCATTTCAGCGCTTCCGCTGTAACTGTGAAAGACTCCTCTTACTCCTTTGTGTCTCAAAACAGTTTCAAAAGAGTCTCCGTGCGCTTCTCTATCGTGGATTATAACGGGCATGCCGAGCTTTTGCGCCATTTCCATCTGTGCGTCAAAGCAACTTGCCTGAAGCTTTTTATCAAATCCCCCGTAGTGATAGTCCAGCCCTATCTCTCCAAGCGCCACTATTTTCTTCTCTGCCCTCTCATTTTCGTCCCCAATTATCTTTTCGATAGCGTCAAGCTCCTCGCAAAGCGGGCGTTTGCAGTGTGCGATATCCTCAGGGTGCAGACCCACGGCAACGTACATTCCGTCGTAATTTTTCGCCTGCTCTATACACAGAAGCGCCGTATCTGCGTTAGTTGCGACGTTTATGACACGGGAAACCTTTTTCGAGAAGACTTCTTCGCGCAAAATTCTGTCTGCGCTTTCTCCGTCGGCCTCAAATTTTCTGTCAAAATAATGAGCGTGTGAATCAAATAATTTTATACCCATATTTTCTACCTTACTATCTTACATTAAAGCTGGGGAAGAAAATCACACAAGCGACATCCTTCCCCAATAAAATTTATCTTATTCTCTCTCCGAGAGGCGTATCGTCAGAGAGGAATACCACTCTAACCTTTTCTTCTCCGCTTGCGAGTATCATTCCCTGAGACTCGATTCCGCAAAGCTTTGCGGGCTTGAGATTTGCCACCACGATGACCTTCTTTCCTATAAGGTCCTCGGGCGAATAGAACGCCGCAATGCCAGAGACCACTTGTCTCTTCTCGTATCCAAGGTCAAGCTGCATGCAAAGAAGCTTCTTTGCCTTCGGCACTTTCTCGCAGGAAAGCACCTTTGCGCTTCTGAGTTCAAGCGCCATAAAATGCTCTATTCCCACAGGCTCACAGGGCTCGGGCTTTTCAGCAGCCTTCTCTGCCGCCTTTGCCGCCGCTACCTGAGCCTGTCTCTCAGCCTCAAATTCGGCGAGCTTTTTAGCCTCGTCAACTCTTGCAAAGAGCACCTTGGAATCCTTTACCGAAGAGCCTACCTCCATTCCGCCGAATTTATCGATCTCTCCGATAGAGTCATATCCGCTTACAGCTCCGCCAAGCTCGTCAAGTATCTCAGCGGCAGTCTCGGGGATAAACGGAATAAGCATCGTAGCTCCCCAACGTATCGTTTCAAGAAGGTTATAAAGCACTGTTCCGAGTCTCTCCTTTTTGCTCTCGTCCTTAGCGAGCGCCCAAGGAGTAGTCTCGTCGATATATTTGTTTGCGCGGCGAAGCATTGTAAATATAGCTTCGAGCGCATCGGCTATCCTGTACTCGTCCATATTGGCTACAAGGCTCTTATAAGCCTCAACGCAAGCGAGCTTGAGCTCCTCGTCAAGAGGCTCTGCCGCTGTGGGAGCAGGCACTGCCTTGTCAAAGTACTTCTTATCCATGTCAAGAGTTCTCTTGACAAGGTTTCCGAGATTATTTACAAGGTCTGTGTTGTAGCGGTTTATGACAGATTCGTATGTGATAGAACCGTCGGAATTATAAGGCATCTCGGCAAGCGCGTAATATCTTACGCCGTCAACTCCGAAATGCTCCGCAAGTCCGTCAGCGTATATAACGTTACCCTTCGACTTTGACATCTTATCCATACCGAAGTTGAACCAAGGATGTCCGAAGACCTTCTTAGGCAGAGGAAGATCGAGCGCCATAAGGAAGATAGGCCAATAGATAGTGTGGAAACTGAGATTATCCTTAGCTATGATATGAACGACACAGGGCCAATTCTTTTTAAAGTGCTCGGACTGCTCCTCATAGCTCTTATCGGGATCGTATCCGATAGCGGTTATATAGTTAGTAAGCGCGTCAAGCCATACGTATACAACGTGCTTGGGGTCAAAATCAACGGGTATTCCCCACTTGAACGAGGTTCTCGAAACGCAGAGATCCTGAAGACCGCCCTCGCACTTAAGGAAGTTATTTATCATTTCCTTCTTTCTTGACTCGGGCTGAATAAAGTCGGGATGCGAATCAATATATTCGATAAGTCTGTCGGCATACTTCGTCATCTTGAAGTAATACGTCTCCTCGCTTGCCTTCTGTACCTCGCGTCCGCAGTCGGGACATTTGCCGTCAACAAGCTGCGTATCGGTAAAGAAGGACTCGCAGGGTGTGCAATACCAGTCCTCGTAAACGCTCTTATAAATATCTCCCGCATCGTAGAACTTCTTGAATATCTTAGCAACTGCCTTCTCGTGATAATCGTCGGTCGTACGGATAAAATAATGGTATGTCGTGTTCATTTTATCCCATATACCCTTTATCTCGAAGGCAACACCGTCCACGTATTTCTTGGGGGTAATACCCGCCTCGTTAGCAAGATTTTCTATTTTCTGTCCGTGCTCATCAGTACCTGTACAGAAGAACACGTCATATCCTCTTTCTCTCTTATAACGAGCGATCGCGTCTGTCATAATTACCTCATAGGTGTTTCCAAAATGAGGCTTTCTCGACGCATACGCTATCGCAGTGGTTATATAAAATTTTTCCTTCATTTTAAGACCTCTCTGTATATTTTAAATGTTTTAATTAACGTCTATCAGTTTTCCTCTGACTATTATTTTATCTATCCGCGGCTCGCTTCCCATACCCAGAATTATCATATCGGCGCTTTTTCCCACGTCGATAGAGCCGTATTTATCATACACCCCGACCTCAAGGCAAGGATTTGCAGTGGCGCACATCACCGCCTCGCTGAGCGGAACGCCGCAAAGCTTACAAAGGTTTGACATAGCCTCAAACAGATCTAGAGTACTGCCCGCAAGCGCGCCCTCTGAGGTAAGCGCACGCCCGTCCCTCAGTGTGACAGTATTGCCCGCGATAGAATATTCTCCGTCGGGACAGCCCGCGCCCTCCATCGAATCGGATATAAGAACCGTTCTCTTTGAGGTGAGCAAACGATATGCAAGCGAGAGCATTTCGGGGGATATATGTATACCGTCGCAGATAAGCTCACAAAAAGCATTTCCGTCAAACGCGGCGCAAACAGCGCCTCCGTCCCTGTGATGTAACGGCGTCATCGCGTTAAAAAGATGCGTATAAGCCGTAGCTCCCCGCTCCTCAAAAATCTTCGCCGATGCGTAATCGGCATCTGTATGACCGAGAGCCAAGGTAGCTCCTATATCCAAAGCTTTTCTTTGAAAGCTTCCGTCTGCGTCAAGCTCAAGCGCCGCGGTTATATGAAGCGCACGGCACTCGCATAGCTCCTTAGCTTCAAGCTCACTTGCGCGAAGAGGCGAGAGATATTCACTCTTATGCGCGCCCGCCCGACGAGGATTTAAGTATCTCCCCTCGAGGTGAACACCGCAAAAATCAGCTTCTCCCGAAGACGCCTCAAATTTGTTTATCTTATCTGCCGCAGAAAGCATATCCTCAAGAGATGCAGAGGCAAGTGTCGGCATAACGCAGGTAACTCCGCGCTTTGCATAAGAGCTTGCCATAAGCTGAAGCTCCTCGGGGGTTGCAGAAATAAAATCATATCCCGCTCTTCCGTGCGTATGCACGTCAACAAGACCGGGGATTATACGCGCTCTGCGCGCATCCAAAATCTCTCCGTCGTATTTTGTAATAGCCCCGAGCTGTGTTATGATACCATTTTCAACAACTATATTTTTCGAGTCAAATCTTCCCGTTTCGCTGTTAAAAACAAGTCCGTTTTTGATAAGCATATATTTTTCTCCGCAAAATATGCAATATATAGATAATTATACCAAATTCTTTGTAATTTTACAATAGGTCTTTAAAATTATTTTTGATTTTATGCGTTGAAAGCGCGAGGAGGAAATTCACCTTATAAACAAAAAACGGCATAAAGCCGTTTTTTTGACGGAACTGAGTTATCAAGCTCAGCACTCCCGATATTAACTTATATCATATCGTCCTCGACAAGATCAAAATCTTCCTTAGTCGCACCGCAGAGAGGACAAGTCCAGTCAGACGATATATCTTCAAATTCTGTTCCTACTTCAACACCGTTTTCGGGGTCTCCTTTTTCGGTATTGTAAACGTATCCGCACAAAATACAAACGTATTTCATATATCCTCCTAGATAAAAGTGATTTTGCAGTATATATCATAATACTTGCTGCCTTTATTGTCAAGATGCTTTTTCGATTTTCTTAACCTTTTGGTAAAATTCGTATAAGATATACTAAAAAACATCATATCTTCCAAAAAATCTCATCAAGAACACCCTCTTTTGACCCTGTTTTTGTAATTTATGGATAAATAAATCTACAAGTTATCGGCCGTACCTCAAGCCAAGCTTATCTTTTATTCTATACCGATGCTTTTTTTCATATATTAGATAAACAAGAAGGAGATCGGAAGATAATGAACAGGTTTAAAAAATTTATATTTGACGGACTGCTTCTCAGCGTTGTATCTCTGATAATGAGAGGTGTGGGCGTCAGCTTTAACGTTTATATTTCCAACACCGTCGGCGCTGAAACAATGGGACTTTTTACTCTGATATTTACAGTATACGGCTTTGCCATAACCTTTGCTACCTCGGGAATAAATCTTGGCGCTACCAAGCTTGTATCCGAGGCGCTTGGAGAGCTTTCAAGCGTTGGAATAGTATACAGAAACGGAAAGACTCCCTCCGTGCGCGCCGTTATGCGGCAATGTGTGGCTTACAGCCTATTTTTCGGAATACTTTCGGGAGCTATCCTTTTTTTGTTTGCCCCGAGCATATCGATAAAAATATTACATGATTCGCGCTGTATAAGCTCGCTAAAGCTATTATCCCTCACGCTTCCCGCTATCGCGCTCTCATCTGCGCTCAGCGGTTACTTCACAGCCGTCCGCAGAGTATACAAAAACGCCATAACTCAGGTCGCGGAGCAATTTATAAAAATTTTTGCATGCGTTGCGCTGCTCTCGATATTTTTTGCAAAGGACGTCGAAAGCGCATGCCTTTGTATAGTTGCCGGCGGAGTAATAGCCGAGCTTTTATCCTTTATAATTCAGTGCCTTATGTATCTTTTTGAAAAAGAGGATATCTCTGCCAAGCACTCCTCCGCGCCCTCGAAAAAGCTTATAAAAAGCAAGCTTCTCGGCGTTTCTCTGCCGATAGCCTTCAGCGCGTATCTCCGTTCGGGACTTATTACGGTAGAACATATTCTTATTCCTTGGGGGCTTGAGAAGAGCGGTTCTTCGAGAAATATCTCGCTTGCGGCATACGGAACGGTACAGAGTATGGTCTTTCCGATAATATTCTTTCCCTCCTCTATTCTAGCCTCCTTCGCGGGTCTGCTCGTACCCGAGCTGTCGCGCTCGCTTGCCGAAAAAAATCCCTCTCATATAAAAAAGATAGTTTCCAACGTTTTCGAGACAGCTCTTATATTTTCGATAGGCGTTTCCGGAATTATGATGTTTTTTTCCTATGAGCTCGGCAATATGATATACCCTTCGAGCGATGCGGGAAAATATATAAGAATGATAGCTCCGCTTATCCCTGTCATGTATCTCGACACGGCGATAGACGCTATGCTCAAGGGACTTGGCGAGCAGGTCTACTCTATGGGCGTAAACATTGTGGATTCTCTGCTCTCGGTTATACTTGTAACTGTTCTGCTCCCCATTTTCGGCATAAACGGATATATTATAACGGTCTATTTCACCGAGCTTATAAACGCCACGCTCAGCATCACCCGACTTCTTAACCTCACAGAAATAAAGCCCTGTGTTTTCGCGCGGGTATTCAAGCCCTTGCTCGCTATCATTATCTCCTGCACTCTTATAAACGCCCTTGCATATATCGGCTTTCCCTATATCCTTGGCGGTATGCTTGGCTCTATCGTCAGCATTTCACTTACGTCGGCTACATATATCCTGATTTTGATACTTTTTGGCGCATTGAAAGTCAAAAAAATCAATAAAGGTCTCAAACTTTTAAAAAATTAAGTGATTAAATTTGAAAAAGCCCTTGAAATGTTTTTTTGTTTGTGATATAATATATTGAAATTTTTAAATGCTATGATGAAGTTTGCGCCGTCTTGTAAGCGTATTGCAGAGAAAACCGCCTTGGCTGTAAGCGGTTATACGTGTAGATGTTCGCCTTTCGCTTCGGAGCATATCCTGTGAAAGAAATTATAGCGGGATACGGCAGGCACCGTTATATGCCGTCAAAGTGTTGGCTTTGTGAGCCGAAATTTAGGTGGTACCGCGGTATGCTTTTCTGCATCCCGTCCTATTTGGACGGGATGCTTATTTTTTTGTAATATATTATCATTTCACATAAAGAAAGGGATAGAAAAATGAAAGAAAAACTTTTAGCGATCAAGGCTGAGGCGCTTGGACAGATAGCCTCGCCCGATTGCGATCTTGAACAGATCAGAATCAAATATCTCGGAAAAAAGGGTGAACTCACAGCTGTTTTGCGCGGAATGGGCGCACTCTCTGCTGAGGAACGCCCCATTGTCGGTCAGCTTGCAAATGAGGTTCGCGCAAACATTGAAGAGGCTATCGCAAAGAAGAGCTCCGAGCTCAAGGAAAAGGCTCTTGCAGAACAGCTTCTCCGTGAAAGAATAGACGTTACTATGCCCGGAAAAGCTCCCGCTATGGGACATATCCACCCTCTCACAAAGGTTCAGAGAGAACTTGAGGATATCTTTATAGGTATGGGCTTCTCTATCGTCGAGGGTCCTGAAGTCGAGTATGATTACTACAACTTCCAGGCGCTCAACATTCCGCCCAACCACCCCGCAAGAGATACTCAGGATACCTTCTATATCACAGACAACATTCTCCTTCGTTCGCAGACCTCTCCCGTTCAGGTAAGAGCGATGGAAAAGATAAAGCCCCCGATACGCATAATATCCCCCGGACGCGTTTACCGTTCTGACGCCGTTGACGCAACTCACTCTCCCCTCTTCCATCAGCTTGAGGGACTTGTTGTTGACAAGGGCATCACCATGGGCGACCTTAAGGGCATGCTTGAAACATTCGCAAAATCCCTCTTTGGCGAGAGCACACGCCTGCGCTTCCGCCCCCATCACTTCCCGTTCACAGAGCCGTCTGCTGAGGTCGACGTATCCTGCTTCGTATGCGGCGGAAAGGGATGCAGACTCTGTAAGGGAGAGGGCTGGATGGAAATTCTCGGCGCGGGAATGGTTCACCCCTTCGTTCTCTCGAACTGCGGAATAGACCCTGAGGTTTACAGCGGATTTGCGTTTGGTCTTGGAATCGAGCGAATCGCTATGACCCGTTACAGAATCGACGATATGCGTCATCTTTATGAGAACGACACAAGATTTCTTGATCAGTTCTGATAGAAAGGTAGGTAGAAACAATGAATTTATCAAAAAATTGGCTTGCTGACTTCGTTGACGTCAGCGATATAAATGATAAAGCTTATTGCGACAGAATGACTGACACAGGTTCAAAGGTCGAGGGCTACGAGGTTCTCGGAGAGGACATCGAAAACGTAGTTGTCGCAAGAATAACAAAAATAGCTCCCCACGAAAACAGCGATCACCTTCAGATCTGTCAGGTGGATATCGGCAAAGAGGTCGTTCAGATCGTAACAGGCGCTCAGAATGTTTTTGAGGGCGCTATCGTACCCGCTGCGATACCCGTTGCAAAGCTCCCGGGCGATATAGTTATCAAGTCGGGCAAGCTTCGCGGTGTTGAATCCCACGGTATGCTCTGCTCTATGGGCGAGCTTGGTCTTGACGAGCACGACATGCCCGGCAAAGACCCCAACGGTATCCTTATCCTTGACGAGAGCTATGGAGACAAATTAGGTATGGATATAAAAGAGGCTCTTATGCTCAGCGACACCGTCGTTGAATTTGAGATAACCTCTAACCGTCCCGACTGTCTCTCTGTTATAGGTCTTGCTCGCGAGACGGCTGTTTCCTTTGACCGTGAGCTCAAGCTCCACACCCCCGAGGTAAAGCCTCTCGGCGACGGAGACAAGATAGACAACTATCTCTCGGTTAAAATATCCGACCCCGACCTTTGCTTCAGATATATGGCAAGAGTGGTCAAGAACGTAAAGATCGCTCCCTCTCCCCTCTGGCTTCGTATGAGACTCCGCGCAAGCGGTGTAAGACCGATAAACAACATCGTTGACATAACCAACTACGTTATGCTTGAGTACGGTCAGCCTATGCACGCCTTTGATTACAGCTGTCTTGACGGCTCGGCGATAAACGTACGCCGCGCGTCCGACAATGAGCTTTTCAAATCGCTTGACGATAAGGATCACACTCTCGATTCCTCTATGCTCGTTATCGCGGACCAAAATAAGCCCGTGGCTCTTGCGGGTGTTATGGGCGGCGCAAACAGTGAGATAAAGGATAACACCGCAACGGTAGTCTTTGAGTCGGCTTGCTTCCTCGGTTCATCTGTACGTGTTACCGCAAAGAAGAACGGTATGAGAACAGAAAGCTCGGCAAGATATGAAAAGGGACTTGACCCCGAAAACTGCCTTGGCGGACTTGACAGAGCTTGCGAGCTCATTCAGCTCCTTGGCGCAGGTGAGGTCGTTGACGGCGTTATCGACATCTATCCCGCAAAGGAAGCTCCCGTTGTGCTTCCTCTTGAGGTAGAGAGAATAAATAAATTCCTCGGTATAAACGTATCCTCAGAGCAAATGAAAAACATTCTCTCGTCTCTTGATTTTGAGATCAAGGGGGACGAGATAGTTGTTCCCACCTTCCGTGCAGATGTAAGATGTATGAACGACGTTGCCGAAGAAATTGCAAGAATTTATGGATATAATAAAATCCCCTCAACTCAGATCCATGCAGATACCACTCAGGGTGGACGTACTCCCAAACAGGCGTTTGAGGTTACACTCGAAAATGCTCTTGTTGGAATGGGCCTTGATCAGATCCAGACATTCTCCTTCATTAGCCCGAAATATTATGATAAAATAGCTCTTCCCACAGACAGCGCGCTTCGTAACTCTATCGTTATTTCCAATCCCTTGGGCGAGGATACGAGCGTTATGCGTACAACAGCGCTTCCCTCTATGCTTGAGGTCATAACAAGAAACTGCAACTTCAACAATGAGAACGTAATGCTCTTTGAGAACGCTACCGTTTATATTCCCAACGAGGAAGGCAAGCTCCCCGATGAGAACAAG
>JAZOLQ010000083.1:0-2293 GCA_045653185.1 Eubacteriales bacterium | reverse complement strand
GATATGGCATGGGATAGAACTGTCGCTTTTTTCGCTTCGGCAATAGAGATGAACGGAGAGAATGAGGTGGCTAAAAATAACAGAGACCTCAAGGCAGTAAAGCCGACAAATCTCAAATATGTCAGAGATTATCTTGTAAGCAACAGAAAGTATCTTCAAACTAAGATGTATCAGTATGTGGCAGAGAACATAGATAAGTTTTAATTTTTATGAAATATCCACAATCCGTGCGCCAAAATTTCGGCGTGCGGATTGTTATTTTTTTGTTGAAAAAAGTAAATAGATATGGTATAATAAATCTAATATATAATTCTTTAAGGGTACGCTATGTTTTATATAAGAATTGCCGACTTGAACGTAAAAATTGATAATAAATATCCCCACGTGCAAAGACTTTGCGCGGAATACGTTATCGGTGTGCCTGAGTGTGTCGATATCGAGGCTTCCGCATCTGAGGCGGAAATAGATAAAGAAATAGCAGAGTCTGCGTTTGAACATCGGGGATTTGCCGAGAGCGCTTGTATATACAGAAATATCTGTAAGGATCTCCCCAAAAAATTCAATGCGTATCTGTTTCACTCCGCGCTCATTGAGTACGAGGGCAGGGGGTATGCGTTTGCAGCCAAAAGCGGAATGGGAAAGTCCACTCATATCTCGCTTTGGAAAAAGCTTTTTGGCGACGGCGTCAGAGTGATAAACGGGGATAAGCCTATCGTCAGATATATTGACGGCAAGCTTTTGGCGTACGGAACTCCGTGGTGCGGAAAAGAGGGGCTTGGAATAAACGCCTCTGTTCCGCTTAATGCAATCTGTTTTATTGAACGGGATAAAGACAATTCGATAACTCGGGTATCTTCCGCGGATGCGGTCTCAAAGCTTTTTTCTCAGGTGCTTATGCCCGATGACGCAGAAAATCTCGATTCTTTACTCGCTCTGCTTGACTCCACGCTCGGCTCGGTGTCCTGCTATATCTTGAAGTGCAATACCGATACAGATGCCGCGAGGGTTGCTTGCGAAGGAATGAGAGAATAAACATAGGTGGTAAATATGAAAATAAAAGACGGATTTGTTGTCCGCGAGATAGCCGGTCAGTGCGTTGTGATAGCGCTCGGCTCTGCAAGTAAGGATTTCAACGGAATGATAAAGCTTAATTCGAGCGGAAAGCTTATATGGGAGAAACTGAGTGTCGGAGCGGAGCTTGAGGATATCGTCGAGGCTATGGTGAGCGAATACGATATAGATGCGGATGTTGTAAGGCGCGATGTCTTAAGCTTTATAGAAAAATTGCAGGGAGCAGGTATTCTTGAATAACGGATTTTATTTAGAGGACGCTATCGATATCATAGAAGAGGTGCTTCTGTCGGGAGGAACGTTGCGATTGTATCCTCGCGGAACAAGTATGCTTCCGCTCATAGTCGAGGGCAGGGATTCTGTCGAGCTTAAGAGGTATGACAGAGAGCCGAGAAAAAATGATATCGCGTTTTATAGGAGAGATAACGGTCAGTTTGTTCTGCACAGAATCGTCAGAACGGGAAATGACGGTACGTATACTATGTGCGGAGACAATCAGACCTTTTTTGAAAAAGGGATACGCAAAGAGCAGATAATCGCATTTGCCGAAACGGTATACCGAAAGGACAGGCAGATAAAGAGTGAAAATTTCAGGTATAGGATATATCTCTTTTTCTGGCACTCGCGGGTACTCAGACGCATGGTGTTTTTTTGGAGACGTTGCATAGGAAAAATTGCGCGAATTTTCAAGAAAATGTTGAAAAAAACAGTTGACTAAAAGCTCCGAATATGGTATAATACTCGGGATGCCTTGAGAATGAAATTTGAGGCGTTCTGGAGATACCTTGTTCGTTAAAACTAAAGAAAGGCGAGACTAAAAATGACAGTATTGTTGAAGAATGCGAAAATATTCAAAAACGGAACTTTTGTTGCTTCCGATTTTTTCGTAACCAACGGTATTCTTGCCCCTGTTGACGTTAAGGATAAGAATCTTTGCAGTGATATTTCTGTTTATGAAAATTGTTATATTTTTCCCGGTTTTTGCGATGTGCACGTGCATTTTCGTGAGCCGGGCTTTTCTTATAAAGAGACGGTAAAGAGCGGCTCGCGCGCGGCGGCGAGGGGAGGATATACGGCGGTATGTACTATGCCAAATCTTTCGCCTGTGCCCGATTCTGCGGAGCATCTGAGGGAACAGCTTGACATAATAGAGCGCGACGCAGTCATAAACGTATATCCTTATGGCGCTATCAGTGTCGGACAGAAGGGCGAAGAGCTCTCT
>JAZOLQ010000082.1:0-13897 GCA_045653185.1 Eubacteriales bacterium | reverse complement strand
AACTATATCTCCGCCCTCTTTAGAAAGAATTGTAGGGTTTGTCGTAACTCCGACGATAGGGAAATACTCGTTAAAATATTTTATATCGTCAAGGTTAGCTGTGTCAAGAAGTAGTTTCAATTTTCTTTGCCTCCGATTTTATTATCTTATCTCATCTGCTGAAGGTCATAGTGAATGTCGTATGCCTTCTCTTCGTCTGTGAACTTTCTCTTTGTGTCGATAACCTTACCGTCGTTCCACTTTCTGTCTCCAACGTCCTCAGTTGTACCCATAATGGTAACGTTTACCTGACGGCGACGAGCGATAACGTGGTCCCAGTCGATGAAGTAGATGTGAGCGAAGAGACCGAGGTCGAGCTTGCCGTCCTTGATCGTGAGTGTTTCGCTTCTGCCGAAGAATACAGAACGGAGGTGACCGTCTGTGTTCATGCTGGAGTAGTCGCCGGGCTCGTTTACGTATCTGCCGTACTGTGCGTGTACAGGTCCGGGATGACGGTACTGATGCTCCTCTGCAAAGTCGGGGATCATCTTTCTCATGATATCGAGAAGGTCGTGCTGGAGGAACTCGAGGTCGAAGGAATCGATGTCGTGCGAGCACTCCTGAACCATTACAGAACAGGTTGTGTGGTGAGAAACGATGCTTACTGTACCGTTCTTAACACCGGATGCCTCTACCATCTCAATAATCTCTTTTCTGATGTCGTGGAAGGTGGGGATCCAACCTCTGGACTGAAGTTCGATTTCCTTCTGAAAAACTTTCATTTCCATTTTTCTTGTTCTCCTTTGTTATATATTTTTTATTTATTTTGCATTAAGTCTTTTGCCCACAGCGCCTGCGGGGTGGATTACTGCAAATTTTTCATTTTTAAAGCCTGTGTACTCAAGAACAGCCGCCTGAAGCGCGTCGAATATTGCCGACGTAACAGCAAAGCTTGTTGTTCCCTGACAGTTGTATATATCGCACTCGCGTGTGACCTTCATAGCGAGAACTATATCTGATTTTTCAGCAAGGGGAGAATTCAAATTCTCTGTAACTCCGATAACGGTAGCGCCCTTTCCTCTGCAGATGTCTGCAATAGGAAGAAGCTCGTCTGTCTTTCCGCCGCGGGAAGCGAGAAGAATAACGTCACCCTTCTGGATAAATCCAAGAGCTCCGTGAACTGCCTCTGCAGGAGATATAAATCTTGCGGGACGCTCGATGCAGCACATAAGGTGAGCAAAGTGCTGGCACGCGATACCCGAATGTCCGCACGCAGACGCGCCTATTCTCTCAGCCTTTGCAAGTACCTCAACGGCTCTCGCAAACTCCTTCTCGTCAAGAACCTTTGCGGTCTCTGCCAAGGACTCTGCCTCGATAGCAAATGCGTTGTACGCGTTCTTTATGATATCGTTCATTTTCCGTTAACCTCGTCCCAAACCTTTCTGAGAGTCCAGAGCATCTCCTCAGCCGCAGCCTCGGGGTTTGCAGCCTTCATAACTCCGCTTGTGCAGCCTGTTGCCTGTGCGCCTGCTCTGATAACGTTTGCAACGTCATCAGGACCGGAAATACCTGCGCCCTGAAGAACCATTATGTCGGGATTTATCTTGCGAACTGCCTCGATAGTATCTCTTACGTATCCCATATCACTTGCAACGCCTGTTCCGATAAGGTCTGTGGGCTCTGCAACGATGAGGTTGGGGGCAAGCTCTGCTATCTGTCTGATCTCCTCTACCGTATCTGCGCAAACGATGGTTGCAAGTCCTACCTCGTCAGCGCGAGCGATAGTCTCTTTAACTGTTTCAAGGTCAAGCTTCTTCTCTGCGTGGTTGAGCATTACACCGACAGCTCCTGCTTCCTTAATAGATTCGGGAAGAACCGAGCCAAGTCCTCTGCCGGGCACAAGGGGATCCATATGCTGCGCATAAACGTGTATGTATTTCGTGTTCTGTGCGAGCAATCTGATATCTGCATACTGAGGAGTGATAATAACGTCAAGGTCGTACTTGTACGCTATCTCGTCAACAGCAAGAGCAAGCTTGAGCATTCTCTCGCCCCACATGAAGCATTTAGGACCTATCTCGAAATACGGAGCGCGGATCTTATAATTCTTATACATCTCTATATCACCTTTCTTCTATAACAGCACTCTGAGGCTGTTTTTATTTCTCATCTCATGATAACATACTTTCTTGTTATTGTCAATAAGATTGGTAAAAAAAAGACAATAATTTTGCAATTCCAACCCCTTAAAGCTTAGGATTTTTCACACTTTTATCAGATTTTGAGATTGACATACCGATTACCGTGTGGTATACTCCTAACGTACAGATGTTTAAGGGGTAATTATGCTATGAGCAAAAAATACATCGTGTGTCCCGATTCCTTCAAAGGCTCTCTCTCCTCTAAAGAGGCAGCTTCGGCAATCAAAAAAGGAATTCTTAAATACGAGCCTGACGCCGAGGTCATCGAAATCCCAATAGCAGACGGCGGCGAAGGAACGCTTGATGCGCTCGTATCCGAAAGTTCAAGAATAAATCTCACAGTTTGCGGTACAAATGGCGCAGATATACAAGCAGAATACGGTTATATCGGCAATTCTGCGATAATAGAAATGGCAACTGCCGCAGGTCTCTGCCTCGTCGCCGAGAATGAGCGAGACCCCGAAAAAGCCACCACATACGGTGTCGGTCTGCTCGTACTTGATGCGCTTGAGCGCGGATACAGGAATATCATGATAACTGTTGGCGGCAGCGGAACTAACGATGGCGGCAGCGGTATGCTTGAGGCTCTGGGGGCAACCTTCTACGATAAAAACGGTGATGTAATCTCTATGCGTTGCGGCGCAGGCATGCTCCAAAAAATAGACCGTATCGACCTTTCGGGGCTTGATTCAAGGCTTAAAGATACAAGCTTTACCTTTGCTTGCGACGTCACCAACCCACTTCTTGGAGAATGCGGAGCAACCTACGTATACGGTCCTCAAAAAGGGGCTGACGAAAAAATGATCGTACGTCTTGAGGCAGGACTAAAGAATTACGCGGATAAGCTTCGCGATGCCTCAGGCAACGATATAAAAGATATTCCCGGTTGCGGTGCGGGCGGTGGACTTGCTGCTCCTTTGGTGGCGATATATGACGCAAAGATACGCTCGGGCATTGATTCGGTACTTGCAACGGTAGGATTTGAAAAGCTTCTCGATGGAGCAAAGTTAGTAATCACGGGCGAGGGAAAAATCGACAGTCAAAGCGCCTATGGCAAGGCGATAAGCGGAGTCACCGCTTTGGCAAAAAAGCACGGTATAGCTGTGCTTGCGCTTGTCGGTATCAAAGGAGAGGGCGCGGACAAGCTTATCGATTTCGGAATAACAAAAGTATCGGCTATCGCTGAGATATCTCCGTCGGTTGAATACTCGATAAAGCACGCAGATATCCTTCTTGAAAGGCTTGCATACACAGAGCTTTGTGAGCTGAAGATATAAAACGAAAATGGGATAGGAGAAAAATTTCTCCTATCCCATTTTTAAGCGATATCAATATCAATAAAAGGTTACTACTTCCTGTTTTGGAGCAACGGCAAATTCCGTAGTCTCCACATACACCACAGGACCTTTTGCTCGATAAACCTTCGCTGTCTCAAGCTTTATCTTACCCTTTACGGTTATCCAATCCCCTGTTTTTAACGGAGCTGCCGATTTAAAGACCGCTACCATGCCGCCGTACTGTATATCGTCAGCGCAACAAGTCATTATATGTCTTCCTATAATGACCGCGTTATCGCCGAGCTTTGAATCTCTGGCAACAAGTCCTTTAAAATGAACAGTCTTTCCCTCGTAAGCCTTCATATCCTCAGAAAGATCTCTATACCAAAGAGCAAAATCGTCATCCTTTATATCGATGACATCGGCATTGATATCGAAGGGCAACGGATCTTCAATGTCGTCGTATTCAACGTGTCCGTCGGGATAGTCGTAAACGATAGACGCCCTTCTGGATATACCGCGGACCACCTTGTGTATCTCTTCCTTTGGAACGTCGTCGTAGGCTCTGTTAAGAACTACCATCTCAGCGTCCTTGAGCTTATCGTAAACGAGCTGGCGCATATTTGCGTTGTAGTTGAGGAAGCTTCTCGCCTCGGCAAACATCATATTCTGATATATCGACCAATGACGCGGCATATTTCTATATAGCGTATCAAGCATCCACATTCCGTTATACTCGATTATAACACGGTCGTATCTGTGCTCTTTCTCAAGCTCAGAAAGCTTTTGAGTAGTAAAATCCGCCTCGTCCTCTATCGTTCGTATATAAACGTTGCGCCCCCAGAATTTGCTGTCGTCAAGCTCCTCTATTCCCTCTTCGCAGAGAATAACAAGCGTTTTCTCCCCGCTATTGAAGCGTTTATCTGCCAAAGACTCCTGAATTATCGTTGTCTTTCCGCCCTCAAGAAATCCTGTGAACAGATATACCGGCATATTCATAGCTTACCTCTTTCTCACTTGAGTCCAAACAAGCTCTCAAGCGCATTTTCGTTTATCTTTGAGCCTATAACGCAAAGCTTTCCTATAACTGCAGAAGAGCCGTTTCTTACGTTCGGCTCTCCCGGAACGTAATCGAAGTGTACCCATTTGCCGTCAGTTCCCTCAACGATACCCTTGGCACGCAGGATAAGTCCATAAGAATGCTCGTCCTCAAGAGCCTCAAGTATCTTCTGCATTTCATCGACAGAATATTTCTTTACCGTCTCTTTGCCCCAACTTGTGAAAACTTCGTCGGCATGGTGATGGTGGTGGTGATGCTCATGCTCGCAGCACTCTCCGTCGTGGTGGTGGTGATGCTCATGCTCGCAGCACTCTCCGTCGTGGTGGTGATGCTCGTGCTCGCAGTGCTCTCCGTCGTGGTGGTGATGATGCTCGTGTTCGCCGTGATGATGTCCGCATTCGGGGCAAACGCCCTCACTCTTGATCATTTTTTCGAGCTCCTCCTCGATAGAAGAACGTCTTTCCATAGCTTCAAGAAGATCTGCTCCGCTAAGCTGAGCTATCGGAGTCGTTACAGTGAACGCCGTGGCGTTATGAGACTTCACCAGAGAGAGTGCCTCGGTAAGCTTTGCTTCGGTAGTCTTGTCTGTATGGCTGAAAACTATACAGCCTGCGTGCTCTATCTGGTTATTGAAAAACTCTCCGAAATTTTTCATATACATCTTGCACTTATTTACGTCAACAACAACTGTAAAGCTATTGAGTTCTATATCCTTTGCGCCCGACTCTGATACCGCGCGTATTACGTCGCTGAGCTTACCAACGCCCGAGGGCTCGATAATAACTCTATCGGGTCTGTATTCTTCAACGACCTTTTCAAGCGCCCTGCTGAAATCTCCTACGAGCGAGCAGCAGATACAGCCTGAATTCATCTCGGTTATATTTATCCCCGCATCCTGCAAAAATCCGCCGTCTATTCCTATCTCACCGAACTCATTCTCGACAAGAACTATCTTTTCTCCGTCATATGCCTCATGTATGAGCTTGTTTATAAGCGTGGTCTTTCCCGCACCGAGAAAGCCCGAAATTATATCTATCTTAGTCATTTTTATCTTCCTTTCAAAAAACAACTTGACAGAGGTGGCTCGCAAAAAGCAAGCCACCTCTACTGATTTTAAAATTTATTTTATGCCTTGTTAACAGAACCGAAGAGCTCCATCTTCTCTTTTACGGTAGCCTTTATAGCCTCGCAACCGGGAGCGAGCACTTTACGGGGGTCAAAGCCCTTTCCTACAAGGTCCTTACCCTCTTCGAAATACTTGCGTGTAGCCGCTGTGAACGCGAGCTGACACTCTGTATTTACGTTGATCTTTGCAACGCCGAGAGAAATTGCCTTCTTTATCATGTCAGCGGGAATTCCCGTGCCGCCGTGAAGGACGAGGGGCATCTCGCCTGTCTTTTCCTGAACCGCAGCCAAGGTCTCAAAGGAGAGTCCCTTCCAGTTTGCAGGATATTTGCCGTGAATATTTCCAATTCCGGCAGCAAGCATATCAACGCCGAGATCAGCGATCATCTTGCACTCATCGGGATCAGCGCACTCGCCTGATCCAACAACGCCGTCTTCCTCGCCGCCGATAGCGCCAACCTCTGCCTCAAGGGACATTCCCTTCTCAGCACATACCTTTACAAGCTCTGTGGTCTTTGCAACGTTCTCTGCTATCGGATAGTGAGAACCGTCAAACATTATAGACGAAAATCCCGCCTCTATACACTTATAACAAGCCTCGTAAGAACCGTGGTCGAGGTGGATAGCAACGGGAACAGTTATGTTGAGCTCCTCAAGCATTCCTTTAACCATACCGACTACCGTCTTATATCCGCCCATATATTTTCCTGCACCCTCGGAAACACCGAGAATAACGGGAGAGTTACACTCCTGAGCTGTGAGAAGAATGCACTTTGTCCACTCAAGGTTATTGATATTAAACTGACCAACGGCATATTTGCCCTGTTTTGCTTTTACAAGCATCTCTTTTGCAGAAACTAACATTTTTTACTCCTTTACTGTTTCGAGATTTTTTACACATTAAATTATACACCAATCTCCTAAAAAAATCAATAGCGGAATAGAAATTTTTACATTATTTTTAACTTTTTTCGTTTGCTGTTGAATTTTTACGGCATATAGTGTATAATGTACGGTAGATGAACACCACTATCAAATCTTCTTCGCGGAGGCAAAGATGTTCCAAGAAAACGAAAAAAATTCAATACGCGGTGAGCTCGAACGCGTATATAATGCTATACTTAGCGAGGGGAGCGACCCCGCAAAACAGCTATCGGGCTACATTCTCTCGGAGGATCCCATCTATATTCCCACCGCCGACGGTGCGAGGAATACGATCCGCAAATTCAACCGAGATGAAATACTTGACGAGCTTATAAAGCACTATTTCAAATAAACAAAAGTATCGTTAAACAACAAGGAGGCAAACACCGTGATAAAAAAGATCGCCATGCGGACAATTTGTCTCTTTTTGCTTTTCTGTATATTGTTGCCCTTTACTGCGGTAGAGACAAAGGCTTCCTCGTTTTACGACAGCCTACCCGATTTGAGTCAGGCAAAGTGCGTATACTTTGCAAATCTTGACGAAAAGCGGGTACTCGTGAACAAATCGCTTGAGAAAAATATTGCTCCCGCGTCAACGGTAAAGATGATGACAGGACTTATAGCCATAGAGCATTTCAAAAATGCCCAAAACACGCCTGTAACCGTTACATATGCTATGATATCTGGAATTGAAGGAACAAGAATGGGACTTTCGGAAGGAGACGTTTTGACGGTAACCGACCTTCTTTACGCCACGATCTGCGGCGGTTTCAACGATGCGGCGCACGTGCTTTCTTCCGCGGTCGCAGGCACACCGGAAAACTTTGTTACCCTTATGAACGATCGTGCAAAAGAGCTTGGGGCAGTAGAGACAAACTATAAAAATCCCACCGGTTGGGACTGTGACGGAATGACTACAACACTAAATGATACCGTCATCATCGCAAAAGAAGCTCTGAAAAACGAGATTTATATGGAGATAAGCTCGGCTACGACCTACAATTTTACCCTTCAAAATTCAGGCGAAGAATTTACGATAAAAAACAGAAATGCCCTTATAAGCACGTATTACGCTCAGGGCTACACCAATAAATACGCGAGCGGAATGATAGCGGGAATGACTGACAACGGCGGTTATTGTGTCGTCACGCACGCCGTCATAGACGGTCACGATTACCTCTGCGTGGTTATGGGTGCGGCAGGCGCAAATAAAAAGATACACTCCTTTGAGATAGCAAACTCGCTCATTGATTACGCAAGAATATATCTTGCCTACGTAAAAGTTATGAAGGGCGGCACTGCAGTTTGCAAGATGCCGGTAGAATACGCGCTTCTTGACTCATCCGACGATCTTTCAGAGGTAAGTGTGAGAGTTGGAGATGACGTTGAACTTTTCCTTCCCTACACAGTAGACGTAAATGCCGAAATTTCCCACAGGTATTATCTATACGAAGAAAGCTTGATCGCGCCGATAAGCGCGGGCACTCAAGTTGGAAATATCGACTTTTACTATAACGGAGAGATCGTGGGAAGCGCCCCACTCGTTATAGATAACGATATAAAAGCAAACGAATTCGAGCTTTTTATAATCTCCGCAAAATCATTTTTACTGAGCCGTGCGTCTATAATTTCCATTGTATTTTTTATCACTATCTTTTGCATATATATCAATATCAGCAAACGTCACAAAAGACGTTCGTCATTTATAGTATAGCGCTTTAATCAAAACAAATCATTGTGTTTTTCGACACATTATAACAAAACCCGACGGTTATTCTTCCGTCGGGTTTTGTTATTGTTTTATCAAATTGAAATTTGTCATATACCCCTTTGACCTTATTGTATATATAACCTTTTTATCGGATATCTTCTCAAATTTCTTTCTGAGGCGACAGACATAAACATCAGCAATATTAGTATCGCCGTACGAGCCAAGGAGCTCAGACAGCTCTTTTCTGCTCACCGCAATTTCGGGGGTTTCGCAAAGCCGATCAAGGATCTTGAGCTCATATTCAGACAAGCTCATTTTTTGACTAAAAGCGAGAACCGTTCTCCCGTTACCATTCAGATAAAAGCAATTTTCATCAGCTTTTGCGGCTTTTTGTTCCAACGCGCCGTCGATTTCTTTGTTATTTTCAACACACCGAATCAAAGCATCTCGCAGATCATCAAGAAGAAAGGGATAAGGGAGACTCGCAAAGCAACCTTGCTTTGATACGTCGTTATTTCCAACGTTTATCCTCATATTTTGGGGTATAAGATCTGTTTGCTCGATAGTATCTGTATCAACTATCACAGCAGAATATTCGATGATTTGCGTCGGGATATTCAAAAAAACATCACAATTCGCTCTATACGACAAAGCCTCAAGCTCAAGCAATCTGGCAAGGCTTTTATTTTTTGAAACTACTGCTATCCTTTTCATAAACTCTTTTGCAGCTCCGTCAATATTTCAAAAATTTCCTCAGAATTTTGCGCATTCATCACCGCCGCTCGCGCTGAAGCTGCGCCGCTTATTCCCTTTATATACCACGCTATATGCTTTTTCGCTTCCGCGGTCGCGCGTCTCTCTTTTTTGTCCTCAAGCATCAGCGCAAGATGCTCCTTTGCGACCTCAAAGCGTTCGCAAGCACTTATAGAGACGTTGTCCCTATTGTTTATTGCCGCTTTTATTTCAGCAAATATCCACGGATTTCCAAGCGCGCCTCTTGCTACCATTACGCCGTCACACCCCGTATCATTCATCATTTTAAGAGCATCGGCGGCAGAATAAATATCTCCGTTTCCCACCACAGGAACACTAACGCTCTTCTTTACGCTTTCTATCACGCCAAGGTCTATCCCGGGAAGATACATCTGCTCTCTTGTACGCGCGTGAACACATATCATATCTGCGCCCGCAGCCTCAAGTCTTTTCGCAAATTCGGGAGCTGTTATGTCCTCCCAACCCGCTCTTATTTTAACAGTTACGGGCAACGATACGGCTTTTTTTATTGCTGTCACTATCTTCGCGGCTGTTTCGGGATCTCTCATAAGAGCGCTTCCCTCGCCGTTTGAAACTATTTTTCTTACCGGACAGCCCATGTTTATATCTATCGCAACGGGAGCTGTGTCAGAAACGCACCCCTTATACGAGCACTCCTCTATCATCTGCGCCGCTCTTGCCATAAATTCGGGTTCTCTGCCAAAAAGCTGAATAGCTATCGGCATCTCACTCTTATAGACAGTGGCAAGCTCTAAGGTTGCCGACGTCTCAGCAGAGCTTTTTTTGCTGTTTTGATCATAGCAAAGCGCTTTTGCCGATATCATCTCACTCACTGTATATTCAGCGCCGTATCTTCGGCACAGATATCGAAAGCTTCTGTCGCTGACTCCCGCGAGAGGAGCTAAAAACAATCCGTGCTCCAATTCAAAATTTCCTATTTTCATAGTGTCTCCTGTTTTGTCTTCTTATATTATGATACCATATTCTTGTCGAAATTTCAACACTCTTGTCTTACAAATTATAAAGTATTATTTTATCGAAGAGATTTCTTTATTGTCAAATCAGGTAATATACTAATATTTTGCTTTGCTTTATATAGAAACAGGTCGAGCAAAACCAATTGCCTTTTGTGGAAATATATGGTATCATCGCTTTGCGGAGAATTATCTGCGAAGAAAAAACATATTATTTTAATTTAAGACAAGGAGAAAAAGAAAAATGCAAAATTTTTTTGAGACACCCAAAAAGAAGATAATCGTAATTTCGGCGGCATCTATTATTCTGCTCACGCTTATCGTTGTTATGATTGGAATTTTTGCGGTATCCAAGCCCTCAAACAGCGATCCCGAGGACGACGATAAGGACTCTATCGGAGCATTTGCAAACAAGGACGGTGACGGCATTCAAAGTACGCAGAAACCATCGAGCACAGAGACAGAGCCTCTTATTTTCACATCTAACGGCGACGGCACGTGTACGCTTACCGCGATAGGCACTTTCAACAGCAGTGATTTTGAGATACCCGAAAAGAGTCCTAAGGGAGACACCGTCACTGCCATTGGCGACAAAGCTTTTGAAAATTGCTCTTTTTTGAAGACAGTAAGTATTCCGGAAACCGTCAAGAAGATTGGAAACGGTGTTTTTAAAGGCTGTTCGTCACTCAACAGCATAAGCGTAAGCACCTCAAACGCAAAATATTCCTCGGTCAACGGAGTTCTGTTTTCAAAAGATAAAACAGTCCTCATTTGCTATCCGGCAATGAAGGTAGGGCAGTCCTATCTTATCAGCACAAACGTTTCCTCTATATCGGCATATGCCTTCGATAACGTTACATATCTTCAGAAGATACTCTATCAAGAGTCCTCCTCAAAATTCCAAGCGATAGACATTGGTGTTGGCAACGGCTCTCTTGAATCTTTAACTGTTACATATAATTACGTTCCCGCAAAATAGAATAAGGTAATAAAAAAGCTTTCGCCGCAGCGAAAGCTTTTTTATTACCGCAGAGCTTATCCTCTGACTGTGTTTATATAGTTAACAATAACGTCAACGGCTTTTTCAAAGCTGATACCCGAGGTGTTTATACAGAGGTCGTAGTTTGTAACGTCGTTACAGTTACCGTTAGTATAATATTTATAATACGCGTCGCGGGTCTTATCTATCTTTTCTATCGTTTTCTTAGCATCAGCAGGCAACATACCGTAAAAATGCACAACGTTATTAATACACGTCTCCTCATCTGCATAGATAAACAAACGGATAACGTTAGGGTTGTTGCGAAGAATATAATCTCCGCATCTTCCAATTATAACACAATCCTGCTTCTCCGCAAGATCCCTGATTATTTTTGCCTGATAGTTAAAGAGGTTATTGTCAGAAACAAATTCGGCGTGATCGGGAGCAAGCACATACTCTCCGTAGCTACGGTTATATCTCTTAAAAAGATTAGTCTTAACCTTTTCGTCCGCCCTTCCGAAAAGTTCGATATTTATTCCGCTCTCCTCCGAGGCAAGCTTTATTAGGTCGTTATTGTAATAGTTACAATCAAGTCTCTGCGCAAGAAGCTTTCCGATAGTTCTTCCACCGCTTCCAAATCCTCTCGCGATAGTTATAACAAGTCTTGACATAATTATTTATCCCCCATATCTCTTATTTTGCGTATGTATTGTAAATCTTAATTACTTCAGTGGTTGACGTGCTTTCACTCACTTTTTTATCTTTACCACCCACTATAACATTAATATAAAGCTCGTCGTTATTTCCTTTAGCAACACTAACTAAGGACATTCCACCTTCATCCCAACCTGTTTTTCCCGCTACAACGGTTACAGTTTCAAGTTTATTTTTTTTGTTAAATCTATTCTCATCTTCGTACCAATATGGATAATAAGGATAGTAAGTTAATTTTTTGGTAGGATCTTTAGTAGTATAAAACTTATCTGACTTAAACGAGTACGATTCAATAGAAAACAATATACTCTTTGCCAATTCATTATCCATAGCATACGCCATAATAGAAGCCATATCCTTGCAAGTAGAATAATGATTATCATCATGGAGTCCTGTACAATTAACAAACTTTGTACCCGTAAGACCTATACTCTCAGCTTTCTTATTCATAAGTTCTACAAAATCAGCCTCACTCCCCGCAATATGCTCCGCAAGCAATAAGCAGGCAATAGTATCTGATTCATAAGAACAAAGATATAGCGCATCTTTAACCGATATCTTTTCACCGGGAAGTTCAGGATCGCCTTTATCAAAAAATGTTTTTGAACCTTTATGTAAAGTTACATAATCAATATGCTCTTTTTTTATCGTTAACAATTCATCCAAATCAGTAAGATTTTCACACGCCACAAGAAGTGTCATTACCTTAGTCATAGAGGCGGGATACATTTGGGTGTCAGCATTTTTTTCCACAATTGAAGTCAACGAATCCTTGTCAACTTTGACAAGAACGGTATGCTCAGATGTTATAAAAGAATTGTCAGTAAGCGTTACAACGCTCTCGGACGTCGTTATCTTATAGCTTGAGCGCGATTCTTTTGTGGGAAAAAGCGGTGTTTTGGATACCGGTGTTGCCGTCTGCGTGGTTTTAGACGGGCCTTTTGGCTTTGACGGCGAATCGTCAACGTCTTTATTTTCAATATTCATAACCACAAAAAGAGCCACCACAAGCCCTATAAGCAGAGCAAGGGTTGAGAACAATATCACAAGAAACGACGGTTTTATCTCTATAACGCGTTCCTGTTTTTTAGAGCTATTTATACCCATTTAATATGTACATCCTTTATATTAATACCTTTACTATATTTTATCACATTTACAATATCTTTTCAATAGCTATAAAAAATAATTCTGCGACTTTTTATCAAAAATCGGGCGGAGATTTTTTCCATCTCCGCCCGATTAAAAAACATTATTTAAAATTAAAGTTAATAAGTCCAAAGACCATTATGGTTACTATTATTATAGGAAGAACAACAGTAACTATCGGTCTCATCCATCTTGCAACCTTAAGTCCCTTGCCCTCGTTTGCTTCCTTGACAAAGTTGTCCCATCCCCAGCCATAGCGAGAGATAACGCAGAACAAAACAAGTGTAAGCGAGCCTATGGGAAGAAGAAGATTACTTACGATAAAGTCCTCAAGGTCAAGGACAGAAGAACCTTCCGCAAAGGGTACGAAGCCTGAAAGGATATTGAATCCAAGCACGCAGGGGATAGAAAGAAGGAATATTCCAACACCTACGATAAGGCTTGTCTTTTTACGTCCCCAGTTTGTAAGGTCCATAACACAAGCGATTATGTTCTCAAATACAGCAATAACGGTAGACAATGCCGCAAAGGTCATAAATACGAAGAACAAGCTTCCCCAAATTCTTCCGCCAGCCATATTTACAAATACGTTTGGCAGTGTCATGAAAATCAAAGCTGGTCCCTGACCTGGCTCAATTCCATAAGAGAAACATGCTGGGAAAATAATCAAACCAGAACAAATCGCAACAAAAGTATCCAGTGCACAGACACGAATGGATTCGCCTGTTACTGTATTATCTTTTGACATATAACTTCCGAAAATTTCCATCGCCGCAATACCAAGACTCAAAGTAAAGAAGGACTGATTCATAGCAGCAACAATTACGTTACCAATTCCCACTTCCAATGCTCTCTCTAAGTCTGGAATCAAATAGAATGCAAGACCTTCAGCACCATTTTTCAAAAATATGTACAGCCCATTGCCCGCTGTGATACACTGCCGTTTGTTGTGTTTCGCCATGGCGACCGTTTTCACAGTGAGATTCACAGTTTGATCCAGGATACTTACAAACAATTGCATGAGAAA
>JAZOLQ010000081.1:0-5697 GCA_045653185.1 Eubacteriales bacterium | reverse complement strand
CACGTTGCGGCTTTCCGTACTTCAACGCCATAACGTTAAAGACGATCGCCTTCGGTGTCTCATATCTGAAGGTATCCTCAAGAAGATAGTAGGACTGCCAAACAAGCTGCTGGGCGCTTCCTCTTACGTAAGAGCTTATTCCGTATTTTTGCCAAAGGACAGCGGGAATAAAGCTCTCATAGACCTCGCAGTCACCCACGAATATGAGGTCGTGCCCGAAAGCCTCGCCGTAATATTCGGATACGAGCGTCCCCTCTTTGTTGTCGGTATATTTCGGTATGACAAGCAACTGCAAAAGCGAGAGCAAGAGTGCTATGATAAGGAGCGCCGCCACAGAAATAATTATTCTTTTTTTCATACGCTCCCCCATCAGAATTGATTGTAAATGAACTGGCTCGCGTCATATCCCACGCTGTATGCGCCAAACATAAGCGTTGCCACGAGCAAAGCGCCGACAAGACACCACGAAAGTATGGGCCTGTCGTATATCCTGTCTCTCACGCTTACTTCTCTGCCCGCTCTCGTGACGGCATAAATGACGGTACAGCCGCAGCCGACGATAATATAGTCAACAAGAGAAAGTCCAAGCGCCGAAAGACCTGTACCAAACACCTCTCCAAAATTGAAGCTTGTGAACATACTCCCCCACATTTTGAAGGTGAGAGGAACGTCACGGTAACAGTCAAGCGAACGGATAAGTCCCATAAGCAAGAAGGTCCTTACCGACATAAACGCCGAATATCCGCGAGAGGCGTGAAGCTTTGGAAATCTTTTCGCAAATCTCGAATAGAGCGGCTCAAGCTCTTGAGACACAAGAATAACAAGACAGTTGAGAAGTCCCCAAACTATAAAATTCCAGCCCGCTCCGTGCCATACTCCCGTCAAGAACCAAGTGACGACGGTCGCAAGATAAACGGGGACCCTCTTTCCGATATTTTTTCCAAACCTCTTGCGGCTCTTCTTCGAGACCCAGAGCATCGGTCGGCTGACCGACAAGGGATAGAAAACGTAATCGGTAAACCACGAGCCCATCGTGATGTGCCAACGGTTCCAATATTCCTTTGTGGACTTCGAGGAAAACGGTCTTTTGAAGTTCTCGGTAAGCTTTATTCCAAGGACCTCGGCAATTCCTATCGTAATATCTATTCCGCCCGTAAAATCGGCGTATATCTGTATCGAATAGAGAATTATAAGCAAAAATACGTAAACTCCCCTGAAGGACTCGGGGGACTCGACCATAGTGTTTATCGCGATAAGTACTCTGTCGGCTATAACCAGCTTTTTGAAATATCCCCAAAGTATCCTCTGGAGTCCGTAGGTAAGATTTTTCCTTTCAAAGCTGTGGTGAGACGTGAGCTGAGGAGCTAAGTCGCCAAAGCGGGATATAGGTCCTTGTATGAGCTGCGGGAAGAAGGAGACGAAGAGCGCAAGTCTGAAAATGTTCTTCTCTGCCTCTGCCTTTGCGCGATACACGTCGATAAGATATCCCATCGTCTGAAAGGTATAGAAGGATATTCCGAGAGGGAGTATCAGAGACGGTATCGAAAGCGCGCTCTCGACACCGAAGGTATGTAAGAAGGAATTGATATTGACCACTGCGAAAGCGGTGTATTTGAGAACGGCAAGCACACCGAAATTCAGCGCGAGCGCGCCGCAAAGTATCCAAAATCTGCGTTTTTTGCACGCGGACTTATACGCCTTTTTTGCGTCCTTATCAAGTGTCTCCTCATGCTCCGCAAGATACTCTCTCTCCCGTTTTGTAACACGCCACATAAGACGCGTCGCTATGAAAGAGGATACCGTGGTGAACGCTATAAAAGCAAGATATTCTATTCCCGCAAGCGCGTAAAAAGCATAGCTTGCGACAAGCAGAACTACCCATTGGCATTTTTTTGGCAACAGGTAATAGAGCAGAAATACCGCCGCCAAAAAAGCTAAAAATTCATACGAAGTAAAAAGCATTTATACCTCTTAGATTTGATTATTTTTCACTTTGATGCGCCAAGCTCAGTCGTCAAGTCTCTCGATAAGCGCCCAAAGAGCCTTTGCCGAGTTGAAGTTTTCGGGAATTATCTCCTCGGGCGGAATTCTCACGTCGAATTCCGAATCTATCTCGGTAACGAGCGATACTATATCAAGCGAATCAAGAATACCGTCGTCAACAAGCGCCTCTTCGACAGAAAAATCAACGTCATCGTGAAGGTCGCTGAGTATTTCCAAAAGCTTTTCCATTTTTATCTCCTAAATAAAATAATTTCAATCAAGTTTTTCGGCAAGTTCGCGAAGAGCGCGGCGGTTTATCTTTCCGTTATCGGTAAGCGGCATACTCGCAAGCTTCTCGCATACGGCGGGTATCATGTATCTTGGCAAAGCGCCCGCAAGATACCTCGTAAGCTCTGACGACTCGATATCTCCCACGTAAAATAGCGCTATACGCTTTCTCTCCTTGTCATAGGTGCAACAGCTTATCCTTACAGAAGGGTTTTTGAGAGAAGTGGACTCTATATCGCCAAGCTCTATGCGGTGTCCCATATGCTTTATCTGCGAGTCGCGGCGGGTAACGAATACTATCTCTCCACGCTCGTTCATACGCCCGATATCTCCCGTGCGGTATATAAGCTCGCCATAAGCCGCGTTAAGCGGATTTTGCACGAAAGCCTCAGCCGTCTTTTCGGGATTTTTATAATATCCCATCGTAAGACAAGTTCCTCTTATGCATATCTCGCCCTCATCGGCTTCCCTGCCCTCGTCGTCAATAAGCATGATATCGGTATTGTCAAAGGGTCTGCCTATCGGGATAGGCTCGTCATTCGAAAGCTCTCTGTCCGCCAGCCAGTAGCAAGACATTCCCGTCGCCTCGGTAGGTCCGTAAAGGTTGAAAAATCTCGTGTTCGGAAGATTTTTCCGCCAAAGGTTATAATCCTTTCTCGGAAAGACCTCACTGCCAAACGCCACGGTGGTAAGATACTCGGGACGGCAAACGTCAAACGCGCCGAGCGTCGATATCTGCACAAGTGCCGACGCCACCCAGCATATAGTGTTTATCTTGTAGGTGTTGAGATATTCCACGAGCTTTACGGGAAACATAAAGAGCGACTTGGGGATAAAGTAAGTAGTAGCCCCGAATTTGAGCGTGGGCATTATGTCCTTAAGCGGCGCGTCAAAATAGAGCGGCGGCTGATCTCCGAAAACCGAATTTTCCGAAAAGCCAAGCGCTGAGGAGATAGCCTCGGTGTAGTCTATCACAGAGCGGTGGCAAGCCACGACTCCCTTGGGGACTCCCGTAGAGCCCGAGGTGAAAACTATATATATCGGGTCGGTGTCTATCTGTCTGCGGCGCATGTTCGCAAGAGATGCTTCGTCGGCGTCGGTCTTGTCGATATCCGAATAGCGTAAAACCGTCTCGACGCCAAGCTCCGATGCCTTTTTGTAGTTTTTGTCGTCGGCAATGATGACCCTTGCCGAAAGACTGTCGAGAATAGTCTTTATTCTTCCCTGCGGCATAGCGGCGTCCACGCAAACGTAGAAGCAGCCCGCGTATATCGCTCCAAAAAACGCCGCCATGGTGCGAGGATGCTTGTCCATAAAGACCACCACAGCCTCGCGGCGAAATCCCGCCGACAAAAGATACGTGCCGATAGAATGCGAAGCCGAGTAAAGCTCGCCAAAGCTCATATCCTCTTTTCCGTTTGAAAAAGCGCACTTCTCGGGCAGGCGCGCCGCGCTGTTTTCAAGATACTCAAGTATATTTTTCATTCTGTCACCACGTATAATTCTTGTTTATCACCGTCGTATCGGTAATAGGATATCCCTCATGATCAAAGGTCAAAAATCCGATATTAACATTCGTATTGTAGTCCTCAAGCTGTTCCTCTGTGAAGAGGCATGCATTTCCGCTCTTGTGGGGCTTTTTAAGTCTCGTTGCATCGTAATAATACCACCTCGGATTCTTTGCGTCCCCGATATTTACCATATTCCAGAAATGCGTTCCCGACTGAGTTTTTACATTTGGAGAACGCTGTATATCCAAATTTTCTATGCCAAGATATTCAAATAACGCCTTTGAAACGGCAAAATAGGAGAAACAGTCTCCGCTTCCCGCCTCAAGCGTGAGATACGCCTCGGTTATCCAATCCGAATGATTTGTGTGCGACACGCTGTCGACAAATACTACGTTAGACTCTTCAGCCTTCTTTGTGGGAGAATTTACGTAATTGTAGATTATCTTGCACTGCTCTTCCTTTGAAAGCGATGATTTAAGAAGTCCAAGACTTGCCGCTAAGGGCTTTATCTTGTCGTTCATAAGCTGCTCATAGGTGTATTTATGCGCGTTTATGACCAAGACCGTCTCGGCGGTAGAGAAATTCCCCGCCTTGTCGGTAACGGTATATTTCACCTTGTAGCTTCCCGCCTTGCTCGTATCAACAGCGCTGTCGTCAACAATGATATCGACCTCACCAAAACAGTTGTCGGTAACCACGATATCCTTGCGGTAGGCAATAGCCTCGCCAAGATATCCTGCGATTTTACGCGGAAGCGTTATCTTGGGAGCTTCCTTGTCAATCGTTTTGGTTATAGTAGTGTCATAAGTCCTTTTGTTTCCGTATATATCCGAGAGCTCGATAGATACCGCATAGGGCTTGTCAAGCTCGGTGGGGTTCACCTCGTTTTTGAACTTAGCCTCTACCTCGGAAGCATCGGTAATATTTTTGAAAAAATCTATCGCCTCGGGGAAAGGTCCGTTCTGATTTACTTTGAGCGCCAAGACCTCTGCCACAGGAGCTTCGGTGTCGACAACAGTAAGCTTTACGGTAATGCGCCTCGAACCGTCGATTATATATATCTTGTATTCGCCGGGGATGTTGAACTCCTCACCGTTGTCTCCAAAATCATAAACTGCGCCCGAGCGTCCCGAGAGCTTTGCCGCGCTTGGAAGCTCCTCACCCGCCTCAAGCGTGTATTTTATGCTAAGCGCAGTTATGTCAATGATAAGCGTGACGATAAGAGCCACCATAAAAACGGCGGTAACAGAAGCCGTTATCTTGAGATAACGAAGCACTTTTTTTATATTTGCGACAATAGCTTTTTTAAAGCTGTTAGAAGAAGATCTATTATCCAAGGCGTTATCCTCCAAATAAAAATCGAGAAAGAAAAATAGCGTTTTAAGGATGATTTTTCATCTATGCATATACAGATTTATTATAACATTTGAAGGGCTCTTTTGTCAACTAAAATATATATTATAGTAATATATTTTTTAGCGACAAAAAAAGTATAAAACGGTAATATAAGGAGAATACTTAACGTATAAATAAAGCAAGAGAAGCGAGGAAAATGAAGAAAATAAAATATTTTCAAAAAAGGGTTGACATATAGGTATGATTGTGATATAATGTTATGGCTGACAGAGATAATATCTCATCATTCGCCGGTGTGGCGGAACAGGCAGACGCCCGGGACTTAAAATCCCGTGATACGAAAGTATCGTACCGGTTCGACCCCGGTCACCGGCACCAAACGGTATCGGTAAAAAACAATATCGCGGAGTAGAGCAGCTTGGTAGCTCGTCGGGCTCATAACCCGGAGGTCGTGAGGTTCAAATCCCACCTCCGCAACCAAAAACGAAAGCAGTCCATTGGACTGCTTTTTTCGTTTTTGGAACGATGTGTTCCGCTTGCGCGGAACGTGATGCGCACT
>JAZOLQ010000080.1:0-3207 GCA_045653185.1 Eubacteriales bacterium | reverse complement strand
GAATGACATTTTTTAGGACACACGGGCGCACAACGTCCGCAAGCAACACATTTTTTCGAATCGTACATAAGCTCCTGCCGCTTAGCCTGCGATTCAGGATTGTGACACCAAACACACCGCAACGGGCATCCTTTAAGAAATACTGTAGTTCTGATTCCCGGTCCATCGTCGGTACAAAAACGCTGGATGTTCAGAATTGTTCCCGTTATCATATATTATGCTCCGTTCGTAAAATAACCTCTTGCTGCATTTCGGGCGACAGCCTTGTAAAGTAATCGCTGTAACCTCCGATCCTGACAACAAGATCGCAATATTCTTCGGGGTTTTGCCTTGCTTTTTCCAAAAGTTCTTTATCGGTTACGTTGATCTGCATTTCAAAACCGCCTCGGAGCATATATGCTTTTATTAAGCTCTGCATAACGTTTAAAGAATCTTTTCCTAAGGTGCTTTTTGAAAATTTCATATTTACAGCAACTCCGCCGATAAGCTCGTGATGCTCCCACTTGGTAGAAGATAGTATCGATGCAGTCGGACCAGCCATTTCTCTTCCTTGGCAAGGACCCGAGCCGTCTCCGAGAGGAAATCCCGCGAGCCTGCCATCGGGAGTCGCTCCTGTTTTCCTTCCAAAACGCTCGTGCATTACCCAACAGAATACGCTTGGAATCAAATTGCCGTTGGAATGAATGGCGGTATGCTTCTTACATTCGGATATAATGTGGCTTGTGATCATACCAAAATAGCGGTCTATTTCATCAATATCGTTTCCGTATTTGGGCAGATCCTTCAGCAAATGAAGTCGCAAGGCCTCATTCCCTTCAAAATTGTTGTCCAATATCTCTTTTAAAGCGCAAACCGTATACTTTTTCTCTTCATAAACGATCTTTTTCAATACGTACAGTGAATCGACAAGATTTGCCATACCGACAAAGCTCGGCATGATCCAGTTATACCGCGCGCCTCCGTTTTCTATATCCACGCCCTTTGCGAGACAGTCATTCACAAAGCACGATAGCAACGGATTGATCGAATGCTCAGCCCGATGCTTTCTCATCTCATTTTGTATGGAAAAATTGTTTTCGATGCTCCAATCCAAACTTGTAAGCAACGCGTCCATATGCGCCTCAAAGCTATCATACTCCTGTGTCATTGTGTCCAGCAGAAGCTGTGCCATATTGGTATAAGGGCTCGCCACCCAAATATTTGACGATGCAACCGGCGTGATCTCCACACAGGTGCTGTGGATATAGTTATGTGATTCGGATTCCGACACGCTATAGCCTTGCAAGCCTTTTGAGATAATATCGTCATTGAAGATAGCAGGGTGAGATCTGCCGTGCGATAAGATCTCGCAAGCCTTCGCAAGATAACTGTTCGGCATGCCTTCCGTATAGCACAACCCTACGGACGGATAAACCAGCCGAATATCGTCAACGACTTGCATCAGCATCTCGGTCAGCTCATTTGCCACAAGCTCACCGTTTTCATCCTTACCGCCCACCATATAGCCGCTTGAAAGTCCTGACGGTACGCGCATATTGATCTGAATACCAAGACAGTCAAGCAACGTTTGTGCTGCTTCTCTCGTTATGATTCCTTTTTCAATATCGTTTTTGTAATAAGGATAAAGATACCGATCGGGATGACCGAGTTGAAATTGCTGATGGCAGTATCGAAACGGATTCAGAGAAAGACAATACGTCACAAAATGAGCCGACTGCACCGCCTCGTAAAAACTCTCCGCAGGCTCGGCAGGCACTTTTTTACAAATTTCTGCAATTTGCAAAAGTTCTTTTTTTCGCCGGTCATCACATTCCTCTTTTGCTAACCGCGCAACAAGCACCGAATAGTTTTCCGAATGCTTCATGACAGCCAACAAACAGGTCTTAGCGGCAAAATAAAAATCAGCTTGTTCGGGAGAGCAGGTCTTTTCATATTCCTCAATGCGCGCAATAATACCTTTTAATCCACAAGACAGCAAGAGCTCGTAATCTATCGCCATATGGGAATCCTGTCCGCCCCCCGCTACCCTGCATCTTTCTTTAGCAATTTCCTTATAGGTATTCTCCCACTCCTTCTTTTCGGGCTCAGCGAGACCGTTTTTGATTTCTCCCACGATCAATTCACCATCCGATATATTGGGCGTCAACTGCGAAAAAGCGTAAAAAAAGGCATCGGCATATTTCAGGTAATCCGACTTGTTTCTATTTTCACTATACCGTTTGTAAAATCTGTAAAAGAACTCATCATAAACATTCGAGTGGCTGAGAGCTATTTGTCGTAATTTTTCTATTCTGTTCATATTTTCCTCCGAAGCATGGATTTATACTTGCACTATATCATAATATGTGATATAATAATAGTAATAACAAGTCATAATAATGTAAAATTGTTTCAATATATGGAGAAATGTATGGATATCAAATTTCATTGCGATGAAGCTTCAAATTTCAAAGGGGATAATAGTTTTGTACGTGCATTTACCTATATCGAATATTCGATTGAACCACACACCCACGATTTTTACGAGATGAATATTGTTATGGGTGGGAACGGGATCCATCAAATTGAATCATCCGTATTTGAAGCGAAGATCGGTGATGTTTTCGTAATTCCCCCTATGACAAGTCATGCTTATTACAACACTGAACATTTGGAGGTATACCATATTCTCTTAAAAAAGGATTTTGTTAGGAATAATCAAGACGAAGCAATGACCATGCCGGGATTTTTGCAACTTATGGAAATTGAGCCGTTTCTGCGTCAGAATTGTTCGGAATCTATGTTTTTGCACTTAAATCCCGCAGAACTATCTGAAATAAAAGCTGAATTTAAGTTTATTGAGCAAAACGGAGCTTTTGATCAAGAAGCCTTTTCATCACTTCACCGTCATACAACTTGGAAAATTCTTTACTATCTCTCGTATCTTCTTCACAAACAGAACGATGGTGAAAAAATGCCGATACCGACAAAATACCTACAGGAGATCTTAGATACACTTGAATATTTGCACCGGAATTTTTCGGAAAAGATTACTATCGATGGGCTGGCTGAGCGCGTCTATCTTTCGCGCTCCACATTTATTCGGAGCTTTCAAGAATTCTGCGGATGCTCGCCCATTCAGTATCTGACAAAATACCGTACGAAAAAAGCAATGGATTTATTGAGAAACTCTGCAATGTCCAAAACCGAAATTGCACATTCATGCGG
>JAZOLQ010000079.1:0-16527 GCA_045653185.1 Eubacteriales bacterium | reverse complement strand
TCAAATTCTGACCAGACCGAGACGAATACTTCATTCGTCGTTTTGGGAGTGACTGTTATCGTCCTGCTTGTAGTCGGCGGAATATTTATGTGCTTCAGGCAAGATGAAGAATAATGAAAACCAAAATAAAAACGCTTTTGTCTCATAGACAAAAGCGTTTTTTAGCTCAAAAGCTTTCAAGAGAGCTTCTTAAGAAAGATTGAGTCTTAGGAGACTTAGGCGCGTCGAATATCTGTTCGGGAGGTCCTTCCTCCTCGATCACTCCGTTTGCCATAAATATTACTCTGTCCGAAACGTTTTTTGCAAATTCCATTTCGTGAGTAACGACTATCATAGTTGTGTTCGTGTCCTTAAGGTCACATATTACCCTCAAAACCTCTCCCGTAAGCTCGGGGTCGAGCGCGCTTGTCGGCTCGTCAAAGCAGAGGATATCGGGGGAGAGAGCAAGGGCGCGAGCGATAGCCACACGCTGTTGCTGTCCGCCCGAAAGCTGACAAGGATAGCTGTTTGCTTTGTCTTTAAGACCGACTCTATCAAGTAAAGCCCACGCCTTTTCCTCTATCTCTGCAATTCTTATCTTCTTTTCTTCAGCTGAAAGTGTTTCGTCCTTGAGTCTGAGCTTCGGAGCAAGTGTCAGATTTCCAAAGACACTATACTGTGGAAAGAGGTTGAAGGACTGGAAAACAAGTCCGAAGCGGAGGCGGTTGTTTCGTATTTCCGTGTCAGATAGCTTCTTGTGCGATTCGGCGTCGAATATGAGGTTGTTATCTACCCATATTTTTCCTCGATCGGGAGTTTCGAGGAAGTTGAGACAGCGCAAAAGCGTTGTTTTTCCGCTTCCCGAAGCGCCTATAATAGAGAGCGCGCTTCCTCTCTCAAGAGCAAAGTCGATTCCTTTGAGGACCTCAACCTTACCAAAGCTTTTTTTGATATTTGAAACTTCAAGTAATGCCATATCTCCTCCTTATGCCTTGAAATAATCAAGCTTCTTTTCGCAGTAGCCGAAAATAAGAGTGAGTATTCCAACGAAAGCCAGATAAAATACCGCGGTGTAGAAAAGAGGCCAGATATAGCCGTAAGCGATATAATTTTCGGCTTCCTTGATTATTTCCGAAACGAGAATAACTCTTGCAAGAGCCGTATCCTTTACGAGTGTTATTATCTCGTTGGACATAGGCGGGAGTATTCTTTTTACCACCTGAAGCAATACTATCTTAAAGAATATCTGCGACTTTGTAAGTCCAAGAACCTCGCCCGCTTCATACTGCGCCTTGGATATACTTTCTATTCCGCCGCGGTATATCTCGGAAAAATAGCAGGCGTAGTTGATGACAAACGCCAGAACCACGGCATAGAAACGCTCGATCAGCGGAGTGCCGAACAAAAATCCCGGTACGTAAAAGACGATAATGACCTGAAGCATCAGCGGAACTCCGCGTATTATCCAGACAAAAGTCTTTGTTATGTATGAAAGCGGCTTGAATTTTGTCATAGAGCCAAAAGAGATAACCAAACCTAAAGGAAGCGCTAACACGAGTGTTAGCGCAAATATCAGGCAGGTCTGTCCAAGTCCGCGAAGTAAACTTTCTGTAACTTGCCAAAAAATCATATTATATTTCCTTTATAGCAAATGCTTAGTCTATGTTTTCAGTAAGCTTGAGAACGTTCTCAAATCCGTACTTCTTTGCAAGCTCCATAAGCTTTCCGTTTTCTTCGAGCTGCTTGATAGCATCGTTTACCTTAGCGGTGAGCTTGCTGCCCTTCTTGAAGCCGACAGCATAGATCTCAGATTCAAGCTCGATAGCTTCAACTATCGCGAGGTCAGCATAGTCGCCCTTTCCGCAGAGGTTCTGAGCGAGAATGATGTCAACTACGATAAAGTCAACAGCTCCTGCCTTAAGCTCTGTGAACGCCTTTACCTGAGCGGGAGTTGTGGATATCAAGCTCTCACTTGTAACTGTCTTAGCGTAAGCCGCGCCTGCGCTTCCGTCCTCAACGCAAGCCTTCTTGCCGTTAAGCGCTGCTGCGTCGGGATAATTTGCAACATTGTCCTTCTTAACAACGATGCATTGCTGATTGAGCATGTAACCGTAAGAAAAATCAACGAGGTCGCTTCTCTTTACTTCGTTACCGGATGCGTCGGTATCTGTGGAGTTAGCGGTAAATCCGTTCCAAATACAGTCGATAGCGCCGGAATTGAGCTCATTGTACTTCTGACCCCAGTCGATCTCCTGGAATTCGACATTCATACCGATGATCTTACCAACTTCCATAGCAAACTCAGACTCAAAACCTGTCCAGTTTCCGTTTGCATCTTTTTCGTTCATGTTTTCAAAAATGGTAACTCCGCAAACCAGAGTGTCATCTTTCTTACACCCGACAAAGACGAACATACACATAATGACAGCGAGTGCCAAACACAAAATTTTCTTCATAAAAGTCCTCCTGCCGTAATCTTTACGGCTAAATATTTAAAATGTTTTATCACTTTACCTTAATAAAGCAACAATATAATATCACACTTTTTTTGCTTTGTCAAGGGCTTATCTTAAAATTACACACAAAATATTAATTTTTCTCTTGAAAATTACGTATATATGGTTTATAATGTATTTAGGAATATTATGACAAGGAGGTCTTACTAATTATGAACAGTTACATGGATACTTATAAGCACTGGGTGAACAGCCCGCTTGTTGATGATGACACAAAGAAGGAGCTTCTCTCGATTGCGGATGATGAGCAAGAGATAAGAGAGCGCTTCGCAAAGGAGATCGAGTTTGGAACTGCGGGACTCAGAGGAGTTTTGGGCGCGGGAACGAACAGGATCAATAAGTACATCGTAAAAAAGGTTACTCAGGGATACGCAGATTATATCAACGAGGTCGGTGAAGCTGCAAAACGCGCAGGCGTTGTGATAGCTCACGATAACAGACGTATGAGCGTGGAGTTCTCCAAGGAGACCGCAAGCGTTCTCGCCGCAAACGGTATCAAAGCCTATGTCTTTGATTCTCTCCGTCCGACTCCCGAGCTTTCCTTCGCTGTAAGAGAGCTTGGCGCATTTGGCGGTGTTATGATAACGGCTTCTCACAATCCGCCCGAGTATAACGGATACAAGCTTTACGACGAGAGAGGCTGTCAGCTTATCCCCTCTGTAAATGAAAATGTAATAAAGCACATAGACAAGGTAGGAGACGCTCTTATGGTCAAGGGAATATCCGCCGAGGAAGCAAACGGACTTATCGTCTGCCTTGATAACTCTGTTGACGAAAAGTACTATGAGACTGTTATGTCTATATCTATCAACAAAGACGTAAAGAAGGACGGGCTCAAGATAGTTTACTCGCCTCAGCACGGAACAGGAAATATCCCTGTAAGAGAGGTGCTTGGCCGACTTGGATATAATGTTATTCCCGTTGAGGAGCAGTGTGTCCCCGATACCGAATTCAGCAAGACCGAAAGCCCCAACCCCGAGGTAGCATCGGCATACAACCTTGCGCTTGAGTATGCTAAGCGCACAGATGCCGATATCGTTATAACCACCGACCCCGACTGTGACAGACTTGGTGTCGCTGTAAAGCACAACGGAGAATATCTGCGTATGACAGGAAATCAGTCTGCGGCTGTACTGCTTGCGTATATTCTCGCTGAGAGACAGAAGAAGGGAATTCTTCCCACAAACGGCGTGATGTTTAATACGATAGTTACCTCTGACCTTGGCGACCGCATTTGCGAGGCTTACGGAGTAGAGGTCGAGAAGACCTTGACAGGCTTCAAGTTTATCGGTGATAAGGTGTACTCGCACGAGACGGGCGACAAGAAGCCTTTCGTGTTCGGATACGAGGAGAGCTACGGATGTCTTATAGGCGACTTCGTCAGAGACAAGGATGCAGTTCAGGCATCCCTTATGCTGTGTGAATCTGCGGCTTATTATCTTGCAGAGGGCAAGACACTTATAGACGTATTGAATTCGCTTTATGAGAAATACGGATATTACCTCGATGCTCTTGACAACTTCACCTTCAAGGGACTTGACGGAACTGCAAAGATATCGGCGCTTGTTGAAAATCTTCGCAAAAATCCGCCTGTGTGCGTAGGCGACGTAAAGGTTTCAAAGCTTGAGGATTACAAATCGGCAGAGATGATAGCGAAGGGATTTCCTTCATCTAACGTTCTTAAGTTTATTCTTGAGGACGGAAGCTGGGTAGCTGTACGTCCCAGCGGAACTGAGCCTAAGTGTAAGTTCTACTACTGCATCGTCGGAAAAGACAAGGCAGCGGCAGAAGAGAAGCTTGAGCTTATGAGAAGCGTATTTGAACAGAACTAAAATTCATATAAAAGCGGGAAGGTCGGCGATATCGCCGCCCTTCCCGCTTTTGTTGTACTTGACAAAACAGAGTACGTATTGTATAATATAAGGTAACAAAATTTTGGGAAAAGGAGATAGCTATATGGGCGTTTTTAAGGGTTTGCGTGAAAAAAGTATACTTATACGCGCAGTCGTACGCTTCCAGAATTCTGTTTTCTATCCTATATTTTACGCTATCCTTTGCTGTGTCGCGGGACTTAACGCTAAGGAGGTATACCTTCCTATTGTGTGGACAATGTGCGCCTGCGTCATCTTCTCAAGCTTGTTCGCGGATGACAATAAGGTGTTTCTTGCGCCTATCCTCATGAGCTATTATTGTCTCGGGCGTGATATTGAAGGCTTTTTCGTTCCCGAAAGGGGAAAGCTTTTGCAATTCTTCGATCCCGACGCTTTCCGCAGTATAATATTCTGCGGTGTTATTATGTTTGCTTTTCTCGTTGCAAGACTTGTGGCGGACGGAAGCTTAAAAAGGGTGTTTACGAGAAGAGGGATTTGTTTTTGGAGTATTATAACTCTTGACGCAGCCTTTTTGCTTAACGGATTGTTTAGTTCTAAATGGGTGCGTGAGGATATTATATACGGCTTTGTTATGATGATCGCCGTAACTCTTGCGTACTTTTTAGTCCTCTCGATGCTTGACAATTCCAAGGACGCGATACCTTACGCCTGCAAGACGATGGTTTCTACCTCGTATCTCGTGCTCGCTCAGACGATTGTTATTGTTCACGAGCTATACAAAGATTCTTCGCTTATAAAATATAACGCAGAAGGCGAACCGATAATGTTCACGAGGGTCACACTTTCCTGGGGAGTTGCGACTATAATTGCAGCAGTAATCATTCTTGGAATACCTGCGGCTATGTATCTTGCTAAAAATTGCAGATTTAGCATGTTATCGTATTTTTCTGCGGTTGCTTTCTTATTTGGAGCGGTTCTGCTTAACACAAGATCCGCTATGATAGTAGGAGCATTCACCCTGCTTGTGTGTATGATAATCTGTTGCGTAAGCGGCAGAAACAGGGCCGCGAACCGTATTTATACCGCTATAATTTTGCTATTGGCTATTGGAGCTTTTCTATACTTAAAAAAAGAGGGGCTTTTACCCGATATATTTGACTTTTTGAGGTTTTCAAAAATTGGAGACGATTCGCGTTTTGTGTATTGGAAAAACGGAGCAGCTGATTTTCTCTCCTCGCCTATCTTCGGCGTGGGCTTCCGTGACGGCGCTGTTGAAATCGAATATGATATTTTCAGTGGAATGTATCACAATATTTTCATTCAGCTTATTGCCTCTATGGGAATAGTCGGTCTTGTGGCTTTCCTTGTGCATATAAAACACGTTGCTGAAATTCTTATCAGAAGATTTTCTGCCAACAAATTCATTCTTCTTATGATTCCGTTTTCTGTTCTGATGCTGTCGCTTGTGGATAATTTCTTTTTCTATCCGAATTTCCAGATATTTTACGCTGTATTTTTGGCACTTGCCGAGATATTGCTTGAGGAAGACAGAAAGAGAAGAGTTGCCTCTCATAAAAGGATACCCGAAGGAAGAAAGCCGAGGGTATTATTCTCCTTTGTGGAAGCGGGCAAGGGGCACATAATTCCCGAGATGGCGGTCTGCGAAAGCTTTAAGAAAAAGTATGGGGACAGAACAGAGGTCATAGAGAGCTATTTTTATAGCGAGACCGACGATGAAAGCCTTAAGAAGACCGAGAAGCTTTTTGAGGGGGCGGTCAAGCTTCAGAATAAGGGAAAAATATTGAGTTGGCTCTGCCGTCTTGGCAACTGGGTATGCGGAGACACCTTCGCGCTTTATTTTCTGATGAGTTGTACCTTTAGCGGTATGCGTTCGAGACGGCCTGCGATGAAGCATTTTGAAGAAATTGACGCGGACGTTCTTTTCACTACACACTGGTCTACCGCGTTTTACGCCTCCAAGATGAAAGCTCCGCCTTATACGGTAAGTCTTTGCCCCGATGCGTACAGTAACGGAATGTTTAACGTTGACGTGAACGATTATCTTATGGTTACCGAATCGGGAAAGAAAAATGCCGAGAGGACACGTATGTATGCGGGCGGAAATATAAGTGTTGTGGGATTTCCGATAAGACCCGAGGCGAGAAATTACTATCTTAGACAGGGCGAGATAAGACAGGAGCTTGGGATAGAAAAGAATGATTTTGTCGTTACCCTCAGCGATGGCGGATACGGGATCGCAAAGATGGAAAAAACTATAAAAAAGCTTTCCGAGGGCGGAGTGCCGATGACTATAATCGCATTGTGCGGAACGAACAGAGCGCTTTACGAGCGTCTTTCTTCTAAACAGATGCCAAGCGGTATAAGGATAATTCCCGTGTCATTTACAAATGATGTGCTGAAATACGTATCGGTGGCAGACCTTTTCTGCGGAAAGAGCGGCGCTAACTCGATTGCCGAGGCGGCGTATTACGGTGTTCCGATAATTATAAGCAGGTGCATAACCTATATAGAAAGAAAAATAAAAAATTATTACGTCAGGGAAGTTAAAGGAGCGCTTTATATTCCGTCGGCTACCTTGGCGAGCAGAAGGATACTCGATTTTGCCGAGCATCCCGAAAAACTTGAAAAATACAGAAATAATCTTGAATCTATCGCGGGACAGTACGGCTCTGACGACATATCCGACTTCCTTTGGGACAGAATAGAGAAAATTTCGGATACAGAGGTTAAAACAATATGAAGCTTACAGAGCTTTTATGTCAGGATAAGAACTCGCTCTCGTTTGAGGTTTTTCCGCCTAAGAGCGATAGTTCATTTGAGAGCGTTAAGTGTGCGGTAGAGGAGATAGCTAAGCTCAAGCCCTCGTTTATGAGCGTTACATATGGCGCGGGAGGCGGAACGAGCTGTTATACTCTCGATATAGCCAAGGATATAAAAGAGAAATATGACGTGCCCACGTTGGCGCATCTTACTTGCGTATCCTCGACGAAGGAAACTGTCAGAAAAAAGATAGAGGATATTCGCGCGGCGGGAATTCAGAACGTTATGGCGTTGCGCGGAGACCTTACGCCTGAGCTTGCGTCGGGAGACCGCTCGACGTGGGATTATCGCTATGCGATAGACCTTGTTCGAGAGCTTCGCGAGTGCGGGGCGGACTTTTGCATAGGCGGAGCTTGCTATCCCGAAATACATCCCGAGAGTGAGACGCAGAGAGAGGATATAAAGCACCTTAAAGAAAAGGTAGACGCTGGTTGCTCTTTCCTCACCACACAGATGTTTTTTGATAATAATCTTCTTTATAACTTCCTCTATAAGATACGCGAGGCGGGGATAACCGTTCCGATAATCCCCGGTATTATGCCTATTACAAACGCAAATCAAGTCGAGAGAGCAGTGAGGCTTTCGGGCTCGTTTATGCCCCAACGCTTTAAATCCCTGGTCGATAAATTCGGAAGCAACCCTGCGGCAATGAAGCAAGCGGGCATCTCTTATGCTACCGACCAGATAATAGATCTTTTCGCAAACGGTATAACCAACGTTCACGTTTATTCGATGAACAAGCCCGACGTGGCGGCGGCAATACAGAAAAACCTATCTGATATATTGGACTTAAAATGAGCAATATTTTTGTAATGTCTTACGACGAGCCCGCATACGACAAGAGCGAGATATTTAGATATGCGGGCATGAAAGAAAAAAGCAGCGAAACGGAGAACTTGATAGACTCTGCTCTTTCGGAGCTTGAAGGAAAGATCAGCTACAAGGTCTGCTTTGGAGAGTTTTCAGTCGAGTTTTTTGAGGATTTTATTGACCTTGGTTTTGCTAAGACCCAGTCGGAAAAGTTAAAAATAAATCTTAGCGGCTGTTATAAGACGGTGGTTTTTGCGGCGACGCTCGGTATTGAGATTGACCGAATGATAGCTCGATATTCATATAGCTCGCCTGCGAGGGCGCATATTCTTCAAGCGATAGGCGCTGAGCGCATAGAGGCGCTTTGCAACAGCTTTTGCGGTGAATTGGCTTCTGAGAAAGCGCTGTTGGGTGAGCGGATTTGTCCCAGATTCAGCCCCGGCTACGGTGATCTTCCTTTGGATATGCAGAAGGATATATTCAGAGCGCTTGATTGCCCAAGGCGTATCGGACTCAGCCTTTGCGACAGTATGATGATGTCGCCCTCGAAATCGGTAACGGCAATAGTTGGCGTCTCGAAGTCAGCGCTTTAGGACATACGGTAAATTTGTAAATATCGGAGATGAAATATGAAAATCACGGAATATTTAAAGGAACATATACTCTATCTTGACGGCGGAATGGGAACTTTGCTTCAAGCAAAGGGGCTTTCGGCAGGTGAGATGCCTGAGAGATGGAATATAACGCATTCCGATGAAATTATTGAGATACACCGCAGCTATTACGATGCGGGAAGTAACGTTGTAAATACCAATACCTTTGGCGCAAATATTCTGAAATTTCCGGCAGACGAGCTTGACACAATAGTTTCTGCCGCAGTGGACAACGCGCGAAACGCGGCTATGCAGAGCATACGCAAGGGCTACAAATGGGTGGCGCTTGATATAGGGCCTACGGGAAAAATGCTGAAGCCTTATGGAGATCTTGATTTTGAGGATGCGGTAGCGGTATTTGCAGAGACTGTAAAGCTTGGCGTGAAGTACGGGGCAGATCTCATTTTTATAGAGACTATGAACGACAGCTACGAGACCAAGGCGGCGCTTCTCGCCGCAAAGGAGAACAGCGACCTTCCCGTATTCGTATCCAACGCATACGCAGAGGACGGAAAGCTGATGACGGGCGCAGACCCCTTCGCTATGGTAGCAATTCTTGAGGGAATGGGAGCGGATGCTGTCGGCGTGAACTGCTCGCTCGGTCCGAAAGCCCTCTCGCCTGTGGTTGAGAAATATCTTGAGGCGTCCTCGATACCCGTGATACTAAAGCCAAATGCGGGACTTCCAAGGTCGGTCGAGGGAAAGACCGTGTATGACGTTGAGCCCGACGAATTTGCCGCGGACGTAGCCGAGCTTATACGAAAGGGTGTCAGGGCGGCTGGCGGATGCTGCGGCACGACTCCCGAATATATTTCGGCGCTCGTTAAGAGTTCCTCTGATATAAATCCTTTGCCGATAGAGCGTAAGGCGGTTACCTCGGTGTCCTCTTATACACACGCCGTTGTGTTTGAGGATAGACCTATACTTATCGGAGAGCGTATAAATCCGACGGGTAAGAAGCGATTTAAAGAAGCGCTCCGCACAGGAGACCTTGATTATATTCTCAAAGAGGGAATAGCGCAAGAGGAAAAGGGAGCTGATATACTTGACGTCAACGTTGGGCTTCCCGAGATAGACGAGCCTAAGATGCTCACGGATGCTGTTTGCAAGCTTCAGGCGATACTTGACCTTCCGTTGCAGATAGATACGTCTGACCCCGTGGCTATGGAAATGGCGCTTCGCAGATATAACGGCAAGGCGCTTATAAATTCGGTCAACGGAAAGAAGGAGAGCATGGACGCCGTTTTCCCGCTTGTGAAAAAATACGGCGGAGTCGTAGTCGCGCTTACTCTCGATGAGGGCGGAATTCCAAAGCGCGCTGAGGACAGAGTGCAGATAGCCAAAAACATTCTCGCCGCGGCAGAGGCGTACGGAATAGAAAAGAAGGACATTATTTTTGACCCGCTGGCTCTCACGGTAAGCGCGGATAATACCGCCGCTGTCGAGACCTTGCGAGCTGTTCGCATGATAAGACGAGAGCTTGGCTGTCACACTTCTCTTGGAGTTTCAAACGTGTCGTTCGGACTTCCGTCAAGAGATATAATAAACGGTTCGTTCTTCTCGTTGGCTCTTGCTAACGGACTGTCTGCGGCGATAATGAATCCTTATTCAAACGAGATGATGAAGGTGTATTTTTCATATTGCGCGCTTGCGGGATTTGATGAGAATTGCGCCGAATATATAAATTTCGCAGAGTCCTTGCCACAAACACTTGCGGTGGGCGATACACTTCAGGGCGAGAAAAAAACATCCGAGGAATATTCCTCGGAGCTTCAAAGAGCGATAGTAAAGGGACTTAAGGAGCGCGCCGCAAATATTACGGCAGAGCTTATAAAAGGCGTTCAGCCTCTTGAGGTCGTTCAAAACGAGATAATCCCCGCGCTCAACGTGGTCGGTGAGGGCTTTGAGAGAAAAACGGTATATCTGCCCCAGCTTCTTATGAGCGCAGAGGCGGCAAAATCGGCGTTTGAGGTCATAAAGGCGTCAATGCCGAGCGAGAGGGTGTCCGACGGATGCGATTTCGTTATTGCCACCGTTAAGGGCGATATCCACGATATTGGAAAGAATATCGTAAAGCTTTTGCTTGAAAATTACGGATTTTCGGTCACAGACCTTGGACGCGACGTTAGTGCGGAGGCTGTCGTTGATGCCGTTACTCGTTTGCGCGCGCCGATAGTAGGACTCAGCGCGCTTATGACGACTACCGTGCCCGCTATGGAGGAGACTATCAAGCTCATACGTGAAAAAGCTCCTTGGTGCAAGGTCATCGTGGGCGGCGCGGTGCTGACTCAGGAATACGCCGACGCGATAGGCGCTGACCGTTACGCAAAGGATGCTATGGAGACTGTTCGCTATACTGAGGAGATAATACGGAGGTAAGACAGTGCTTTGGGAAAATCTTAGAGAAGAAGAATTTGAGGGGGCGATAAAAAGCTCCGCTGGAGTGTGTGTAGTTCCTGTCGGTTGCCTTGAGATGCACGGACAGCATCTTCCTGTCGGAACGGATACACAGACCTGCTTTCATATAGCGAGAGAAGCGGCAAAGATAGAGAGTGTAGTTGTCTTCCCAGGGTTATATTTTGGAAGTGTGCCCGGTCTCAATATGTGGAAGGGCGCTATCGATCTCTCGCTCGAGCTTCGCTTGCGTATGCTTGACGAGCTTTGCTCTGAGATAGCTAGAAACGGATTTAAAAAGATAATGCTTCTCAACGGTCACGGCGGAAATTGCGCTACCTTTGCGGCGTTTGTGCGGAATACTCTGCACAGCCGAAAGGATTATATTGTTGTGTCGAGAAACGAGTATCAATACGGAATACAGAGACTTGCCAAGGATATAAGGGCAGGGCAAAAGTTTCCCGAGCTTACCGACGAGGATATAAGTAAGGTTCTGGAGTTTGTTGACAACCGTTATCTCACAGGACACGCTTGTATAAATGAGACGTCAATAATGCTCGCGCTCAATCCCGACTCGGTGGATATCTCCCGCACCGATGCGGCAAACGGCTTGGACCGTCACAAAACAGACCACCTTGCAAGAAAGCCGTATTCGATAGACGGCGGCGTTGGATTTTGGCTTCTTGACCATCCCGACAGCTTTGAGGGTGAGCACGTGGAGCTTTCGAGCGCGAATATCGGCAGGGTACTCTTGAGAAAGCGAATAGAATATCAAGCCGAGGCTTGCCGCCTGCTAAAAGAGGACGACAGCTTGCTTGATATGTACGCGGAACATTGGATAGATATATGAGATACGCCGAGAGCGACAAAAAGTCGCTCTCAGCGGTAATTTCAATTGTTACAAGGAAAATGATAATAAAAAACAAATCCGAACTACTTTTGATTTGAAAATAACTTGATATCTTTCCGGCTCTTTATTACTCATCCTTTATATAAACCAAAATGTTTTCAACATTACAATCCAAAAAACGACAAAGGTCATTCAGCGTAACTGTGCTAATAGGTTTATTGTGCTTTAATCTATCAAGTAAACTTCTGCTGACATTAAAATCATTTATTAATTTATACGTCGATATGCCCTTATGCTTTAGGGTTTCGTAAAACGGCTCGTATGATATCATTATATCACCACCTGAAGTTACTCGATTCTATATTTATAATCTGTAATTCAATTATAATTTATACTCTTCCTATTGACAATTGTCTATATATGGAGTATAATAAAAAGTAGTTTTCATATGTTTTTTAAAAGCAATTACGAATCTCACTAAACTAACAGGACAATCTAATAAACTAACGGTTGCTTGACATGCGAATATTGGTCTGCTACAATTGTTTTACAGAAAATAGAAGGAATATAATTTATGAAAAGCAAAGAAAAAAGAAAAAAGAAAAAGAAAGAAAAGATAAATTGGCGGCGCATGTGGAAGAACAATCTGTATATGCTGAGGATAGTATGGCAGGTTTCTCCCGCGCTTGTTATAATGGAGTTCCTTACCTCTGTTGTAGGCGCGTTGCAAAGCTTTCTTGTCGGCACGTATCTCTATAAATACGCACTCAATGCCTTACAGGTGGGCGAGGAGCTGAAAAATATTTTTATAATGCTTGGCGCTATGGTGGCGTACTCCTTATTCAGTATGGCGCTTAATAAGGTATACGGCTATCTTTGGAACGTGAGATATCCCAAGGTGGAGGCATATATAAACGGAATGCTATACAAAAAAGCGGTCGAGGTGGAGCTTGCCTGCTTTGAAAATTCCGATTTCTACGATAATTACGTAAAGGCTACCGAGAGGGCTGTCAGCTCAGCCTTCAGTGTGCTTGGTAACGTCTCAAGCTGTGTATGGGTGGCTGTGAACATAATCTCTGCGGGAACTATGATAATTCTTATAGACCCCATATTTATGCTCTTTGCGTTTCTGCCTCTTATATGTACATCGATTATCGGTAAGAAGAGAAACCGTACTAACTACGATTACTATATGAAAAACCGAGAGATGTGGAGACAGAAGGAGTACGTTCGCAGAACCTTTTATCTTTCCGATTACTCAAAAGAGATGCGTATCACGGAAATGTGGAAGGTAATGTACCGCAAAATGCACGACACCGTAAAGGAGCTTAAGGCTATTGCCAAAGAATACGGTCCGAAGGTAATGATGTTCAGATATTTTTACACCATTATGTTTGAGGTAGTGCTGTATATGGGCAGCATACTTGTTGCGGCGTTCAAAACTCTTGTGAAAAAGAATATGCTTATTGGTGATTGCTTTGTAGTTATAAATTCAATAACCAATATCGCGGGTAATATCAATTACGTTGGAGAAGCGATACTGAGACTTGACGAAAATTCGCTTTACATAGATAAGTTCAGGGAATTTATCGAATACGAAACCAAGATACCCGAGGACAAGGACGCGCCCGAAGCTCCCGCACTTGAGGAGCTTGAAATAAGAAACGTCAGCTTTACATACGAGGGTACTGACAAAGAGGTGCTTAAGGAGCTCAATCTCAAGATAAAGAATGGCGAGAAGATAGCTATCGTCGGTCACAACGGAGCAGGCAAGAGTACATTTGTAAAGCTTTTGCAAAGGCTTTATGACGTGAGTGAGGGTGAGATACTTCTCAACGGTAAAAATATAAAGGAACTCCGACTTTCAAGCTACCGTTCAAAGTTCGGAACTGTATTTCAGGATTATAACCTCTTCGCTACAACTGTTGCTGAGAACGTTATGCTTCGCGGAAAGCTGAGCGAGGCGGACAGAGAAAGAGCGGTAGATGCGCTGAAAAAGAGCGGTGTTTATTCCAAGATAGAGTCACTTCCAAAGGGTATAGATACCAACGTCACGCGTGAGTTTGACGACGAGGGAGCGGTATTTTCGGGCGGAGAGGCGCAGAAGATATCGATAGCCCGTATATTTGCGGCAGACAATGAGATAGTTATTATGGACGAGCCGACAAGCGCGCTTGATCCGATAGCGGAGCAGGAAATGTACAAAAATATGTTTTCTGCCTGTGAGGGCAAGACTGTCATATTTATATCGCATCGCCTTTCAAGCGCTACAAGCGCTGACAGGATATATCTGTTTGAGGACGGAAGAATAGTTGAAGAGGGAACGCACAAGGAGCTTTTATCACTTGGCGGAAAATTCTCTGATATGTGGCACAAGCAGGCAGATAGCTATGCAGAGGAGAGAACAGAGGAGGATGTTATATGAGAATGTATGATCCCAATATGAAGAAGCATACTCCGCTCAGAGTTATTCGCAATCTGTGGTTTATGCTCAAATATTCCCTAAAATACAAGCCGTCGTACATATGGGTGAATCTTGCCGAGGGTGTGTGCAGTGCGATTGGAGTCGCGCTTGACGTTCTTTTTACAAAGTATATATTTGACGCGATAGAGACGGGAGAGCCATTTATAAATATAGTTTACGCCGTTCTTATTGTCGGCGGATATCACATAGTACACCAGTTTTTCTTCCTTTGGCGTTTTGAGGTGTACCGTCCGAAAGCCGATTGGACGCTGCATGAGGAGATGCAGAAGGAGCTTTATAAGAAGGCGAGAGAGCTTGACCAAAGCTGTTACGACGATCCCGAATTCTATAATGATTTTATCTGGTCTATAAGAGAGACTGACGGAAGACTTGCTTGGATAATGACTAATTTCAACAGATTCCCCGCTCACCTTTTGTCAACTATATTTGTTCTTGGAGTGCTTGTATATATTGACTTTGTAGTAGCTATAATCTTTTTTGTCGCGATAGCTTTGGGATTCTTTATCAAGATAGCGCTCAACAAGGTGAATTACGAACATTCGGTAGAGGTAAATCCGATAGACAGAAAGCTCTCATACATAAATAGAGTATTTTATCTTCCCGATTACGCAAAAGAGCTCCGACAGGGCAGTATAGCTCAAAGATTTCAGGATCATCTTAATGAGACACGCGATGAAAAGATTGAGTGCAATAAGAAATATGAGAAAAAGCGCTTGTGGCTGTCGGTGGCATCTAGCTTTGTCAACGATACCGTTCCCTCAATAGGCGTTACTGGATACCTTATAGTAAGATATATTCTCGATCCCACGCTCTCGCTTGGAACATTTTCGGCAAGTATAACGGCGGGATTTAGATTATACCGTACCTTTGAGGAGACAATTGGGCAACTGACAGCATTAAACGAGCACAGCTTGTATATCGAAAAGGTACGCAAATTTGTTGAGTATGAGCCGAAGGTATCTGGTACGGTAAAAGATATAGGCGAATTTGAATCTCTTGAGGTGAAAGGACTCAACTTTGCATACCCCTTCTCAAAGTCGGACGAGCCTGTATTGAAAAACCTAAACCTGAATATCCGCAAGGGAGAAAAGATTGCTTTTGTCGGATATAACGGAGCGGGAAAAACCACGCTCATCAAGCTGTTTATGAGACTCTATGACGCTACGGAGGGAGAGATACTTTACAACGGTCAGAGCCTTAAGGAGCTGTCAGTCGAAGATTACAGAAAGAATATTTCGGCGGTCTTTCAGGACTTTAAGATATTTGCCGCGACAGTTGCGGAAAACGTGGTCGGCGGAGAATATACCGATGCCGATGAGGAAAGAGTTATGAACGCTCTGCGTGCCGCGTCCTTTGAGGAAAAGCTTGAGTCCTTGCCTGATGGCATACACACCCAGCTTACCAGGGAATTTACAAAGGACGGTGTTGGACTTTCGGGCGGTGAATCGCAAAAGATAGCTATCGCGCGAGCTTTTGCGAGCAACAGCGGGCTTATGATAATGGACGAGCCCTCAAGCGCGCTCGACCCTGTTGCAGAGTATAGTCTAAATCAGTCTATTCTCGAACATGCGGGCGACAAAACTGTAATATTTATCTCTCACCGCTTGTCTACAACGCGTATGGCTGACAGGATATATATGTTTGACGGCGGAGAGATAGTGGAGTGCGGAACTCACGAGGAGCTTATAAATCAGAACGGAAAGTACGCTGAGATGTATCGTGTGCAGGCGAAGAAGTATAGAACAGAAGTGTAAATATATTTTTGAGTAAACAAAAACTACCGCCGAGAGCGACAAAAAGTCGCTCTCGGCGTATCTCATTATAGGGTACAGTATATACAAAAAGATAATGACCCGTGGGAGAATTTGTTTCGCCGCAAAGCGACTCAACCAGAGTTTGCCTCGACGGCTGAACGCCGTCGCTTTACAAGTAAAGACGGCAAACGTCTGCGAACTTTCGCCTGTGGGGAAGTTCGTTTTCGAGTAGGGACAGCAAAAAAGCACATACCCAAATGGGTATGTGCTTTTTTGGTGACCCGTGGGAGAATCGAACTCCCGTTACCGCCGTGAAAGGGCGGTGTCTTAGCCGCTTGACCAACGGGCCGTTGGTAGCGGGAATTGGACTTGAACCCATGACCTACCGGGTATGAACCGGTTGCTCTAGCCAA
>JAZOLQ010000078.1:0-17954 GCA_045653185.1 Eubacteriales bacterium | reverse complement strand
ATAAGGAAGCTTTCGCGGCACTTGCAGAAAAGGCAAAGGCTGCTCTTTAATCAGAGCTGTAAAACCCGGTTTTTACCGGGTTTTATTGTGTATTATGGGACGGATTTTTGATATGATAAACAGGGATATCGTTATAACATCAAGGCAAAATCCGAGCATAAAAAGGCTCTGTTTTTTGCTTGAAAAAAAAGGCAGAGAGGCAAGCGGACTTTTCAGATTTGACGGTATAAAGCTCTTCTCTGAGGCTGTTTCTTGCGGTGTGGAGATAGAGGAGATATATCTTAGAGAATCCTCGGTAGCCGTCCTTGAAGCAAGGCTTGAGAGGGAACTGTCCTCCCTACCTCCTTGTAAGGTGATATGCGTTTCGGACGACGTATTTGAGAAGATAAGCGAGGAAAGATCTCCCGAGGGAATAATAACGGTAGCAAAGTATATCGACGGACTCTCTAAAATAACCGAGATAAAGGATGTCGATATCCCGAAAATTTCGGATAGCATTCTTTTGCTTGAGTCGCTCAGAGACCCTGGAAATCTGGGAACTGTTTTAAGAAGCGCGGCGGCGCTTGGCATAGACAAGGTTGTTCTCAGCTCGGATTGTGCCGACGTGTATAATCCAAAGACTGTAAGAGCCGCTATGGGCGCGCTTTTCAGAGTGTCGGTCTGCCGTCTTGGCGAAGGGCTTTTGTCGGAGTATATAGCGAGGCTTAGGAAGAGTGGCAGGCGTGTTTTTGCGGCGGCACTCAAGAGTGATGCGGCTTTGCTCGGCTCGTTTGATATGCAGACGGGAGATTGCTTTGTCATTGGAAACGAGGGGCACGGACTCTCAAATGAAGCTATTGACGCTTGCGACAAATGCGTTATAATTCCCATGCAGGCGGGATGTGAGTCGCTTAATGCGGCGGCGGCATCGGTCATACTTATGTGGGAGATGAAAAAACTTTAAATGTATTTGGGAGGGATATAAAATGTACGACGAAAATACACTGTACTGGATATGGCTTGCTGAAAAATGCGGCATAGCGTCAAAGAGTTTTGGCAGACTTATCGCCAGATTTGACGATCCCTTTGAGATATACAGACTAGAGAATGAAGAAATAGCGGGGCTGGATTTTATTGACGATAGGCTGAGGGACGAGCTTTGTCAAAAGTCACTTGAATCGTCATATACTATCCTCAGATATTGCAAACAAAACAAGGTCGATATAATCAGCTATGGAGATGCTCGCTATCCTTCGAGACTTAAAATGCTCGAAGACCCGCCTGTGCTTCTTTATTGCCTCGGGACTTTCCCAAACTTTGACAAGCGTGTTTGCGTAGGAGTTGTGGGAACAAGAAAAACAAGTGCATACGGAATAAGCATGGCGTATAAAATAGCTTATGAACTCTCAAGCGCAAATGCTTGCATTGTCAGCGGTATGGCGCTCGGCATCGACGCCGTCGCATCCTGCGCTGCCCTTGAGGCAGGCGGAGATACCGTGGCGGTGCTTGGTTGCGGAATAGATATCGTTTATCCCAGAAATCACGTAAAGCTTGAAAAATGTATTTGCGCATCGGGGGCGGCAATAACCGAATATCCGCCGTCGACACCTCCATACGGCTCGAATTTTCCAAAGCGAAACAGAATAATAAGCGGTCTTTGCCAAGGTGTTCTTGTAGTTGAGGGAAACCACTCGAGCGGATCTATGATAACCGCAGAAAAAGCCATGGCACAGGGCAGAGAGGTCTTTGCGATGCCTGGCAAAATAGGAGAGAGCAATTCCGAAACACCTAACAAGCTTATAAAGATCGGAGCAAACGTTGCGCTTTCGGCGGAGGATATAATCCTTCATTACGACTTTCTCTATCACGATTCAATAGATTACAGAGGATTGAAGAAGGGAAAGCTTCATTCCGAATATTCTCCAAGATACGTTGAGCGATACGGAGTCTCCAGTGAGCCCTATTATAGCTCAGGCGTCAAGCTTCAAGGGGCGGGCAAGAGCGTATCAAGCCCGAAAAAAACTGCCGAGAAGGCAGAAGCTATAAAAGAAAAGGTTTTGGAGGCAACATCCAAGACCGAGGAAAAAAGAGATAAGCCCGATAATTCGGCAGAGATACTCTCTTCGCTTGACCCTATGAGCGCAAGAGTGTTTGAACTTATGCCTATCGACAGGGCAATATCTCTTGATGAATTTACAAGCTCGGGAATGAATACGGCAGAGGTCATGACAGCCCTTACTATGCTTGAGATAAATGGACTCGTGTCGTCGTTGCCGGGAGGAAATTACGTAAGAAAATAAGTACTTTACATATATATTTCAGGAAAGGAAAAAACAATGTCAAATCTTGTAATAGTTGAGTCGCCTTCAAAGGCCTCTACGATAAAGAGCTATCTTGGTTCAAACTATAAGGTGATTGCTTCAAAAGGACACGTAAGAGATCTTCCCAAAAGTGTTCTCGGAGTAGATATAGAAAACAATTTTGACGCTCATTATATTAACATCAGAGGAAAGGGAGATCTTATCAAGGAGATAAAGAAAGAAGCAAAGAACGCTTCCAAGGTATTCCTTGCGACCGACCCTGACCGCGAGGGAGAAGCAATATCCTGGCATCTTGCCACCACTCTCGGCATACCGCTTGAGAAAACCATGAGAATAACCTTCAACGAGATCACAAAAACAGCTGTCAAGGCGGCAATAAAAGACCCCAGACAGATAGATATGGACCTCGTGAACGCTCAACAGGCGAGAAGAATACTCGACAGAATAGTAGGATACAAAATATCTCCGTTCCTCTGGAAGAACGTCAGAAGCGGACTTTCTGCGGGACGCGTACAGTCTGTCGCCACCAGAATAATAGTTGAGCGCGAGGAGGAGATACGCGCTTTCGTTCCCGTTGAATATTGGACGATAGACGCAGAGCTCTGTTCAGATGATAATAAGGTGTTTACCGTTCGCTTCTACGGAACTGAAAAGGAAAAGATCAAGCTTTCCTGCGAGGCAGATGCGATGAAGGTCGTGAATGCTATAAGAGGAAAGGATTTTTCAGTAAATTCAGTGAAGCAGGCGAAGCGCCGCAAGACGCCCGCACCGCCATTTACGACGTCAACTATGCAGCAGGAGGCGGCAAGAAAGCTCGGATTTCAGTCTCAGCGCATAATGAGAATAGCGCAGGAGCTTTATGAAGGTATAAATATAGGCTTTGAAAACGGCGGAGCGCAGGGTCTTATAACCTATATGCGTACAGACTCGCTCAGGGTCTCGGCTGACGCACAGAGCGCGGCAAAGGAATATATCGAGGGAAAATACGGAAACAGCTATTATCCCCGCACACCTAGAGTATATAAAATGAGAGCGGGAGCGCAGGATGCTCACGAGGCTATTCGTCCTTCAAGAATCGATCTTGAGCCCGCAAAGATAAAGAAATACCTTACAAGCGACCAGTTTAAGCTTTATAAGCTTATTTGGGACAGATTTATAGCCAGCCAGATGGAATCTGCTACACTCGCGACGGTCACGGCAGATTTCGAGTCCGAGGGATATATATTCCGAGCAAGCGGATACACAGTTGAGTTCCCTGGATATATGGCGCTTTACGAGGAGAGCGAGGACGATTCCAAGAACCGCAGTGCTGACGAGGTCTGCGAGCAAAAGGATATCCGTCTGCCCGAGCTTTCCGAGGGAAAGATAGTAAAGCAGAACGCGATAATTCCCGAGAAGCATTTCTCGGATGCCCCCCCTCGTTACAATGATGCTTCTCTTATCAAATTCCTTGAGGAGCAGGGAATAGGACGTCCAAGCACTTATACCACGATCATCACGACTATAATTGCGAGAAATTACGTCAAGCGTGAGGGAAAGGCGCTTGTGCCGACGCCTATCGGTGAGCTTACCAATAAGCTTATGAAGGAGAGCTTTTCCGACATAGTTGACTATAAGTTCACCGCTCAGATGGAGACCGAGCTTGACGAGATAGAGCTTGGCAAGAACACTATGCAGGAGGTTCTCGGAAACTTCTGGAAGGGCTTTGAGAAGGAGCTTGCGATAGCTGACGAGAAGATAAAATCGGCGGATATAGATATACCTGCTGAGGAGACCGATTTTATATGCGAAAAGTGCGGAAGCAAGATGATCGTTAAGAACGGCCGCTTTGGAAAGTTTGCGGCTTGCCCGAATTATCCTAAGTGCAGAAACACAAAGAAGCTTGAAGATGAGTCGTCAAAGGCTGAAAATGATGAAGCGAGCGAGCCTAAAAAGCTTGTCATAGCGGATTTCAAGTGTGAAAAATGCGGATCTGATATGGTGCAGAGGGTCGGAAAATACGGACCTTTCTACGCTTGTATTAAATACCCCACTTGCGATTTCACAAAGCAGAAGACCAAGGATATCGGAGTTCCGTGCCCTAAGTGCGGTTCAAAGATAGTTATGAAGAACGGAAGAAGCAAGACTGTATTTTACAGCTGTGAAAAATATCCGAAATGTGATTTTTCGTCTTGGGATATGCCCGTGAACGAGAAATGTCCGAATTGCGGAGAGCTTCTTTTCCGTAAAAAAGGACAGCCTACGATAGTTTGCCATAACAGCGAGTGCGGCTTTAAAAAGCAGCTAGAAGAAGACAAAAATTAACTTATAAAGCAGAGATATAAAAGGACGGACGAGAGAAATGAGCGAGAAGGTCATAGATATATACGGCGCGGGACTTGCAGGCTGTGAGGCGGCTTGGCAGGCGGCGCGTAAGGGAGTGAAGGTAAGACTTTTTGAGATGAAGCCCGAAAAATACACTCCTGCCCATCATTCAGAGGGCTTTGCGGAGCTTGTTTGCTCAAATTCTCTCCGTTCCGACAGCGTAACGAATGCAGTGGGGCTTCTCAAGGAGGAGCTCAGAAAATACGGCTCGCTGATAATGAGCGCGGCTGACGCAACCAGAGTCCCCGCGGGCTCGGCTCTTGCTGTCGATAGGAATCTTTTCTCCGAATATATTACAGAAAAAATAAAAAATAACGATATGATAGAGGTAATATGCGCCGAAGCGGATCGCGTCGATGAGAGCAGAGTCTCGGTGATAGCAACAGGGCCTCTCACCTCTGACAAAATGGCGGGATATATCTCGGGAGAGCTTGGCTGTAAGGGCTTGCATTTTTTTGATGCCGCAGCGCCTATCGTTGATTTTGAAAGTATAAATATGGATATCGCATTTTTTGCGTCGAGATACGACAAGGGAGATGCCGATTATATCAACTGCCCGATGACAAGGGAGCAATACGATGCCTTTTGGGAGGCGCTTGTGAGCGCCAGAGAGGCAGAGCTTAAGGATTTTGACAAAGAGGAGCAGAAGGATCTTAAGGTCTTTGAGGGCTGTATGCCCGTTGAAGTAATGGCAAAACGAGGACACGATACTCTTCTTTTCGGACCGCTCAAGCCCGTGGGACTTGTAGACCCGAGGACAGGGGCGGACTCCTATGCCGTCGTTCAACTCAGACGTGAAAACGCCGACGGAACGATGTATAATCTCGTCGGGTTTCAGACGCATCTGGCTTTCCCTGAGCAGAAAAGAGTCTTTGGAATGATACCGGGACTTGAAAACGCGGAATTTTTGAGATATGGCGTTATGCATCGAAATACCTATCTGAATTCCCCCGAAATGCTTTTGCCTACCTACGCTATGAAAAATAGACCAAACATCTATTTTGCGGGGCAGATGACAGGTGTTGAGGGATATATCGAGTCAACGGGCTCCGGATTTGTTGCAGGACTTAACGCCGCAAGACGAGTGCTCGGAGAGTCCGATATAGTATTTCCTCGCGCAACAATGCTTGGAGCTATGGCTGATTACGTTTCTTCGGGAAGCGGAAGCTCGTTTGTTCCTATGAACGCGAATTTCGGCATAATAGAGCCGTTCCCTCAAAGAGTTAAGGGCGGAAAGCGCGCAAAATACGAGGCTCTTGCCGAGAGGGCTCTGCTTTTGGCGGACGATATTAAAGAACAACTTTGATTGAAGGTGAAAATATATGAGAATTATAGTTGACGTTATGAGCGGAGATAACGCGCCGGTCGAGCTTGTTAAGGGTGCGTATGCTTCTTCGCTTGAAAATCCTGACGTTGAATATACACTTGTTGGCGATAGAGAAAAGATAGAGAGTGCGGCAAAGGAAAACGGAATGGATATTTCCGCCTTTGAAATCGTGCATACGACAGAGGTCATCACAATGGATGACGAGCCGCTCAGCGCTGCCAGAGGAAAGACAGATTCTTCGATGAGTGTAGGACTTCGTCTGCTTGCTGACGGTAAGGGAGACGCTTTCGTGAGCGCGGGCAACACAGGCGCGCTCTTTACGGGCGCATCGCTTATAGTAAGACGCGCAAAGGGCGTTCGCAGAGCGGCTATCGGTGCGGTTTTGCCGATGGATCCCCCTGTTCTCCTTCTTGACTCGGGAGCAAATATCAACATCACACCCGAATATCTTGAGGAATATGCCGTAATGGGCAGCGCTTATATGAAAAAGATACACGGAGTTGAGAACCCCCGTGTCGGACTTCTCAATAACGGTGCTGAGGAGAGCAAGGGAACAGAGCTCCAGACGAGCGCGTATAAGCTTCTTAGCAATAACAAGCTTATAAATTTCGTCGGCAATACCGAGGGAAATCAGGTTATGGCGAACAAGTGCGACGTTCTCGTCACCGACGGATTTACCGGTAATATTTTGCTCAAGACTATTGAAGGTATGGGAAAAATGATGCTTCTTACAATGAAGGATCTTTTCTATAAGAATACCAAGACAAAGATGGCGGCACTGCTCGTTAAGGGCGAGGTGTCCGGAATAAAGAAAAAATTTGACCCGAGCGAGTACGGCGGAGCGCCTATACTCGGTATAGCGAAGCCCGTCATCAAGGCTCACGGCTCGTCAAAGGAAAAGAAATTCAAGAGCGCGTTGAGACAGGCGATATTTTGCGCAAGAGTAGGGATTACAGACGAGATATCGAGAGATATGCAGGAGCTTGGCGCAATAAAAAAAGCGCATAAGGCAGCCGCTCAGTCGCAGGGCGAGGATGACTGATATCAAAAGGAGACGAAAATGCTTCCCACAACCTTTGAAAAGCTTGAAAAAACGATAGGATATAGCTTTAAAAATAAAAAAATACTTACAGAAGCACTTACTCATTCGTCGTACGCGAACGAGCTTAGGTCGAAAAAAGTCTACGTTCCGTGCAACGAGAGGCTTGAATTTCTCGGCGACTCGGTGCTTTCTATCATAGTTAGTGAATATCTTTATTCCAACTATAAAAATCTTCCCGAGGGAGAGCTTACAAAGCTTCGCGCCGCCCTCGTTCAGTCGGCATCTCTTGCGGGATACGCAAGAAAGATATCGCTTGGCGAGTATCTGTATCTTGGCAACGGTGAGGAGAAGAATAACGGACGTGAGCGTCAATCCCTGCTTGAAAACGCTTTCGAGGCGCTTCTTGCCGCTGTCTATCTTGACGCGGATGAAAAGGGGAAGGAGTCTGTGAGAAGATTTTTGCTTCCGCTCATATCGGACGAGCTCGTTAAGATACATTCGGCGGGAGTACATACCGATTACAAGACCGAGCTTCAGCAGCTCATACAGCAGGCTGAGGGGGATTTTCTTGAATATGTTACGGTTGGAGAAAGCGGGCCCGACCACAGCAAGATATTCGAGGTAGAGGCAAGACACAACTCGAACGTTATCGGCAGAGGTTCGGGAAAAACCAAGAGAGAGGCCGAGCAGAACGCCGCAAAAGAGGCGCTTAAGCTGTTTGGAGAAATAGAAAATTAATTTGGTATATCTGAGGGCGTACTGTGCGTACGCCCAAAGTGCTTTTTTTAGTTTGAGGTCGATAATGAAAAAACATATCAATATTCCGATATTTATACCGCATCTGGGCTGCCCTAACAATTGCGTTTTTTGCAATCAACGCTCGATATCGGGCAGACAAAGCTTTGATGCAAACGAGGTCGAGAGACAGATAGAGACGGTGCTTTCCACTCTTTCGGAGGATACCGAGCGTGAGATAGCCTTTTTCGGAGGATCTTTTACGGGTATTGACAGAGGGCTGATGATACATCTTCTCGGAGTGGCGAAAAATTATATTGACAAGGGCAAGGTCAGTGGAATAAGACTTTCAACACGCCCCGATTACATAGACAGAGAGATACTTGATATCCTATCCGAATACCGAGTAAAAGCCGTGGAGCTTGGACTTCAAAGTATGGACGAAAAGGTGCTTGCGGCAAGCAAAAGAGGGCATAGTGTAAGGCGTGCAGAGGAAGCGTGCGCACTGATAAAGGAATATGGATTTCTACTTGTAGGACAAATGATGATAGGACTTCCGTCTTCTTCGCCTGAAAGCGAAATATATACGGCAAGGCGTATTTGCGAGCTTGGAGCTGACGGAGCAAGAGTTTATCCGACTGTTGTTTTTTACAACACAGAGCTCTGCGAGATGGCAGAAGAAGGGAAATATATTCCCATAAGTGAGGAAGATGCGCTCACAAGAACGAAAGAGGTGCTCAAGGTCTTTGACCAATATGGTGTACCCTGTATCCGAGTCGGACTCTGTGCATCCGAGAATCTTTCGGACGAGAAAGAGGTCTACGGAGGAGCAAATCACAGCGCAGTAGGAGAGCTTGCTATGGGCGAGATATATTTTGAAAAAATATGCGCCGAGCTTGGCGAGGACCGTGTTTTTGACGGTAAAACTCTCGTAATTTACTCAGCAAAGGGAACGACCTCTAAGGTAGCGGGGCAAAACAGACGAAATAAAACAAGAATATTTGAAAAATATCACTTTAATAAGATAAAAATCCTTGAAAAAAGTGAGATTATAGGTTATAATATTATATTAGAGGTAGTCTAAGAATTTTGAAAGACCACAAAGGAGAGACGAAGTGTATCTGAAATCGCTTGAATTGCAGGGGTTCAAATCCTTCCCCGATAAGACCAAGCTTACGTTTGAGGGAGGCTCAACGGTCATAGTAGGACCTAACGGAAGCGGAAAATCGAATATTTCCGACGCTATGCGATGGGTTCTTGGCGAGGTGTCCTCAAAGAGCATCCGCGGAACAAAGATGGAAGATATCATCTTCGGCGGAGCTGATACCAGAAAGCCTATGGGATATGCTGAGGTGTCGGTTACCTTTGACAATACGGGAATGATAGGCCGTCTTGACTGTCCTTATGACGAGGTCACTGTCACAAGACGCTACTACCGCGCTGGAGAGAGCGAATATTTTATAAACAGACGCGCTGTGCGCTTGCGCGACATATACGAGATGTTTATGAACACGGGTATCGGACGTGACGGATATTCGATAATCGGTCAGGGGAAGATAGCCGAGATAATCTCACGAAAGAGCGACGAGAGAAGAAGCATTTTTGAGGATGCTTCGGGTATTGCAAAATACCGTCTCAAAAAGAACGATACTGAGAGAAAGCTCAAGGCTACCGAGGAAAACATGACTCGAATCAACGACGTTTTTATCGAGGTCGCATCTCAGGTCGAGCCACTTGCAAAGGAAGCTGAGAAGGCTAAAAAGGCGATAGACCTGCTTGAGACAAAAAAACGCGTTGACGTTCAGCTTTGGCTTTACGATACAGAGAGATTGCGCAACGATATATCAAAATTTGAGGATGAATTCAAGCGAGCCGATTTTGAACTGCATACGGTAAAGGAGTCGATACAGAGCTTTGAGGTTCAGAACGAAAGACTTTTCGAGGCATCGCAGTCAAATAAGATAGAGTCTGAAAAACTGCTTGGCGAGATACGCGCGCAGACAAACGATAACCATGCGCTTGACAGTGAGTATCGGGTCACCGAAACTAATATCCTTCACACTAAAGAAATGATAGCCGAGGCTGAGGGGAACGCCGCATCCGCAAGAAAGTCGATAGATAACGAAAGACTTTCAATGGAAGAAAGAGCGGTGAAGATCGCCCAGCTTGAAAATAAACTTTCTGAAAACAAGAATGAGCACGATGCGGCTTCTGCCGAGCAGAAAAAGGCGGACGAGGAAGCAAGGCAGCTTGAATTTGATATAGCGAGAGCACTTGACGATATTAGAACTCTTGACGCAGAGGCTGTCGATATAAGAGTCAGAATGTCGGTGCTTGAAAACGCAAGAAATTCGGGAAGTGACAGAAACACCTCTATACTTGCCGAAATATCGGAGTACGAGGAGGTATCGGAAGGGCTTCGCGCTCAATGCGATAACGCCAAGCGCAGTGTTGACGATTACGCGGCGGCGATAGATGAGTCAAACGAGGCAATAGAGCTTGCCGATAAGGTCCTTGAGGAGCTTTATGCGAAGAAGGAAGAGGATGAGAACTCCCTTTCGGCTATGAAGCTTCGCAGAGATTCCGTAGCGCAGAGAATAGAGACTTTTCGCGTTATGGAGGAGCAGTTTGAGGGCTATTCGGGTAGCGTTCGTTTCGTTATGAAGCAGTATGGCGACAGAAAGATAACCGACAAAAACGGCATACCTTGCGGAAAGATTTACGGACCTCTGAGCAAGGTCATAAGCGTTGAGGATAAATACGTCACCGCCATAGAGACGGCGCTTGGCGCAAATCTTCAGCATATCGTTGTTGAGGACGAAAGCGTTGCAAAGGCGGCAATGTTTGCACTGCGCCGCGCAGAAGCGGGCCGCGCGACCTTCTTCCCGCTTACCTCTATGAGAGGGCAGAAGCCTACACAGGAGATGAGCGAGGCGTCAGGCTTTGCGGGCTATATTGCGGTGGCAGATGAGCTTGTCGTATGCGACGGAAAATTTTCAGAGGTCGTTTCGGGACTTCTCGGACGCACTTTGATATTTGATAATATAGATAACGCGACCGCTATGGCAAAGCGCCTTTCGTATAGAGTAAAAGCGGTCACGCTCGACGGTCAGCAGATAAACGTCGGAGGTTCGTTTACCGGCGGTTCTGTAAAGCAGAAGGGCAATATACTCGGACGCGCTGGCGAGATAAAGCATCTTGAAGAAGAGCTTGATACTCTCAATAAGGGCATAAAGGATGCGGAAAAGGGGTTTTCGCAGCTTTCCGATAAGATAAAGGACGGAGAGTATGACAAAGACTCTGCCGAAGAAAAGAAAAAGCTCTTACTCGTTATGCAGAATTCCGAGAAAACGAGATTTGAACAGCTCAGCGCAAAGCTTGAAGCAAACGACACACTCATACAGAAGCTCCAAAGCGACTTCGAGGAGATAGACCGTATGAAAGCCCGTTATGACGAGGATATCGAGGAGTTTGGCAGAAAAGAGCAGGAGCTCAAGCTCCGTATCTCCGAGATAAGCGCTATCAGAGAGTCTAAGGATATCGAAAGAGCGGCGGCACTTGACAGGAAGAGTGAGCTTGAAGAAAAGATGACAGCGCTCTTTATTTCGCTCAGCGAAATACAGAAGGACATTGAGACCGAAAGGTCTATGATGCAGATGTCGGACGCGCATATAGCCGACTTTAATGCTCAGCTTGAAGCGCTTTCTGTAAGGACCTCTGAATTTGAGGCAAAGGTGCGTGAATATGAGGCTGCACAGCTTGAAAACAGAAGAAAATTCTCTATGGGCGAGAAAAATCTTGCCACACTCAACGCAGAGAGAGCAAAGATAGAAGAGGGCGGATTTGAATTTGAACGTAAGCTCAATGAGGTCAACGCCAAAATGAGAGAGAAAATGTCTCAGAAGGAGCTTATATCTATAAATCATTCAAAGCTTGAGAATAAGCTTTCAAATCTCCGTGACGAGCAGGATAAGCTTGCCACAAAGCTTTGGGACGAGCACGAGCTTACAAGAAGCGAGGCGCTCACTCTCGGCTATCCCGCAATCACTCACGAGGAACGTCCCGAGGTGTCGCGACTTCAGACCGAGTGCCGAAACAAGCTCAGAGCCCTTGGAAACGTTGACCTTGACGCCGTTGGCAAGTATAAGGAGATCAAGGCGAGATACGACTATATGGATGCGCAGATAAAAGACCTTGGCGCATCAAAGGACGACTTGCTTGATATAATAAACAAGCTTGAAGGCGAAATGAAGACGGCGTTTGTCGATTCCTTCAATCGCATAAATGAAAACTTCAACCGTGTATTCGGAGAGCTTTTCGGCGGAGGAACGGCAGAGCTGTCGCTCACAGACCCCGAAAACGTGCTTGAAAGCGGAATAGAGATAAAGGCAGCGCCTCCCGGCAAGATAATCAAAAACCTTGTTCAGCTTTCGGGCGGAGAGCAGTCGTTTATAGCGATAGCCTTGTTCTTTGCTATACTTCAGGTAAATCCCACGCCCTTCTGTATTCTTGACGAGATAGAAGCGGCGCTTGATGAGGTGAACGTTGCAAGATTTGCCGAGTACATAAAGAGATACGCAAACGGAACACAGTTCGTGCTTATCACACACCGCCGCGGTACAATGGAAGCGGCAAACAGGCTCTATGGAGTAACCATGCCCGAAAGAGGTATTTCTAAGGTCCTTGAGCTTGATATAGCAGATATTTCAAAGAAAAAAGGAGACGAATGGGATGGCATTTTTGGATAAGCTGAAGTCTGGTCTCAGCAAAACGAAAACCGCAATATTCGGTCAGATAGACGAGGTTCTCAAGGCTTTTGTAAGAGTTGACGAGGATCTTCTTGAGGAGCTTGAGGAGCTGCTTATCTGCTCTGACGTCGGAGTGGGAGCTACTGAGGATATAATCGAGGAGCTCAGAGAACAGATAAAGGACGGAAGACTCAAGGAGAAAGAGCAGGTAATAGAGTCGCTCAAGGCTATACTCGAGAGTATGATAGGAGAGGGAGAGGCGCTGAAGCTTGACACAACGCCTTCGGTAGTGCTTGTTATAGGTGTAAACGGAGCGGGCAAAACCACCTCTATCGGAAAGATATCAAACAGACTTATAAGTCGGGGCAAAAAGGTCGTCGTGGCTGCGGCAGACACTTTTCGCGCGGCGGCTATCGATCAGCTTGCCGTTTGGTGCGAGCGCTCGGGCGCTGATATAGTAAAGCAGAGCGAGGGCAGTGATCCCGCGGCAGTGGTTTACGATGCTATCGGATATGCGAAAAGCAAGAAGGCGGACGTTTTGATAATTGATACCGCGGGACGACTTCACAACAAGAAGAATCTTATGAACGAGCTTGCTAAGATAAACAGAGTTATCGAGCGTGAGCTTCCCGATGCGTCTCGCGAAAATCTTCTTGTGCTTGATGCAACTACGGGACAGAACGCTATACTTCAGGCAAAGGAATTCAAGAATGCCGCAGAGATCACGGGGCTTGTTCTCAACAAGCTTGACGGTACGGCGAAGGGCGGAATAGTTATCTCGATAAAGAGAGAGCTTAATATTCCGGTGAAATTCATCGGTGTCGGTGAGAAGATAGACGATATGCAGGAGTTCGTTGCGGCAGAATTTGTTGACGCTCTCTTTAATTGAGGTGACAGAGTGAAGATTGTATTGGCTTCAAGAAATAAAAAGAAGATAGCGGAGCTTCAGACTCTGCTTGGAGAGTATATTGAGGGCATCGAGATACTTTCGCTCGATGACGTTGGAATATACGGAGAGATAGAGGAAAACGGAAGCAGCTTTTCCGAAAACGCGCTTATAAAAGCGAGGACCGCGGCAACGTCGGGATATATCGGTGTCGGAGACGACTCGGGGCTTGAGGTAACTGCTCTTGGCGGAGCGCCGGGTATATATTCCGCAAGATATGCGGGTGAGCACGGAGATGATGCGGCGAATAACGAGCTGCTGCTTAAAAATCTTGACGGAGCTTCGGACAGAAGCGCACGGTTTGTCTGCGCGCTTGCCTGTGTTTTTCCCGATGGGAAAGAAAGTATATGCGTTATTGGCGAGGCGTGCGGGGAGATACTTCCCGACTACAAGGGAACAGGGGGCTTCGGATATGACCCGTTGTTTTATTTCCCGCCTCTCGAAAAGACCTTTGGAGAGCTGACCGCAGAAGAAAAAAATAAGATATCTCACAGAAGCAACGCTATCAAAAAGCTTGCTCATGAGCTCAAAGCAAGAGCTATATAGGAAAGGAAAATATTTAATGATAACGTCAAAACAGAGAGCGTATCTTCGCTCGCTTGCAAACTCCGAGCCGACTATTATGCAGATAGGCAAGGGCGGACTTGGAGAAAATCTTATAAAAACGATATCCGACGCGCTTGAGGCAAGAGAGCTTATAAAGCTTTCGGTGCTTGAAAATTGCGGATACACCGCGAGAGAGGCGGCTGATGAGATAAGCGCCGCTACGGGAGCTGAGGTAGCGGGAGTTATCGGAAGAAAGATAATACTTTACAGAGAGTCGGAAAATCACAAGAAAATAGAGCTTTAAAAATACGGAGGCGCGGAATGATGGACGATAAGTTGAGAGTTGGTATCTATGGAGGAACTTTTGCTCCTATCCATAACGGGCACGTTGACTCGGCATTGGCTTTTATGAAACAGATGAAGCTTGATTATCTGTACGTTATTCCAACATGTCTTCCGCCTCACAAGGAGGTCGATTTTGCCGACAGCCCAAGGATGCGCTTGCGTATGTGCGAGCTTGCGTTTGAGGGAATAGACGGAGTTATAGTCTCGGATATTGAACTGAGAAGGGGCGGGAAAAGCTATACGTACGACACGCTTAGCGAGCTTGCCGGCGATGATAAAAAGCTCTTTTTGCTGTGTGGTACTGATATGGTGCTAAGCTTTGATACGTGGTATAGATTTGAAGATATATTCAAACTTTGCTATCCAACCTACGTCAGAAGAGAAAACGATAAGATACTTGAAAATCGTATAATAAATAAGATAACAGAGTACTATAATAAGTACGGTGTTATGTTCAGACGAATTTTGACAGAGCCGATAGAAATATCATCAACAGAGATCCGCAAGGCGTGTAAAGAGGGCGGGGATATTTCAAAAAAAGTTCCTGCGAGCGTTGAAAAATTTATAAGGGAGAATAAGCTTTATGAGTAATAAGAAGATTCCTAACGAAGAAATGCTTGACAACCTCAGAAAATCTCTTGTAGATGCCAATCTTTGTGGCAAAATGTCAAAAAAGAGGCTGGCGCATACTCTTGAGGTCGAAAAAATGGCAGAACGACTTGCATCGCTCTACGCTCCCGAAAAGACATTTGAGCTTCGCGCGGCTGCGCTTTTGCACGACGTTACGAAGGAATGCTCGTTTGACGAGCAGATAAGACTGTGCGCCGAGCTTGATATAAAAATAGGCGAAGCCGAGTACTATGCGGCAAAGACCTTGCACGCTATTACGGGTTCTAAAATAATAGCTGAGAAATATCCCGAATTTGATATAGAAGAAATAAGAGAGTGCGTAAGATGGCATACTACGGGTAAAGCGGGAATGTCGCTGTGCGAGAAGCTTATATATCTCGCCGATTACATAGATATGTCACGCACCTTTGAGGATTGTGTCAAACTCAGAGCTCTCTTTTTCGGAGTGGACTTTGCGTCGATGACAGAGGATGAGAAGCTGGCGCATCTTGACGATACGCTCCTTGTATCCTACGATATGACGATAAAAGGACTTCTCGAGAAGGGCGCACCGATAAGCTTTGATACCATTTCGGCAAGAAATGAGTTGGCGATAAATAAGATAAAGCGCCGCGCTTGATCACTGACTCTGTCTACATATTCAATTTTATATTGGTATGTAGATAGGAGAGTCCGTGATGAGATTTAAAAAGAAAAAATTAATGATGATACTCATAATGTGCGTATTGAGTATCATATCAGCCGTTATCCTTGCGTTTTCCGTGGCGTCGGAGGTGGCTGACAGCTCTTTGCTTGATTTTGCGTCAGACAAAAACGGCGGCAAAGATATTTTATCCGAGCAAACCGGTAACAGAAAAAATTACCTTATTCTCGGCACAGACAGAGCGTCGGGATTGACCGACGTTATGATGATAATTTCGGTCGATAGTGCAGATGGAAGAGCTGACGTGGTTCAGATACCGAGGGATACCTATGCGAGATATTCGAGCGGCGCATACAGAAAGATAAACGGCGCAGTGTCGGCGCTTGGAGGTCCTGAAAAATTGAAGGATCTGCTTTGCGAGACTATGTGTATAGACATAGAGGGATACGTTCTTTTTGGTTTGGATACTTTCGTTAAGGCTATTGATATGGTTGGCGGAGTTGAGCTTGATCTCCCTTTTGATATCGATTACGATGACCCATATCAAAATCTTTCGATACACCTTGACGCCGGAAGGCAAACGCTTAACGGTAAAGCCGCAGAGCAGTTTGTGAGATACCGATACGATTACGTGAGGGGCGACCTTGGAAGAATAGACGCGCAAAAGATATTTATGTCGGCGTTTATAAAAAAGCTCTCGGAGGAGATGACTACTGCGACCTTCGTTAAGACCGCGGCGTCTATGCTGGGAGAAGTAAATACCGACCTTGGTATTAAGGATATTACGGAGCTTGCTATGACGCTTCGCGGAATATCGGCGTCAGAGATAACAATGCTCACTCTTGCGGGAAGCGATATCCGCGCAAGCTCGGGAGCTTGGTATTACGTGATATCGAAAAGCTCGGCGGAGAAGATAGCAAAGGAGCATCTGGGCGCTGATCTGTCCGGCGGAAAATTTGATGAGGGTGAGATATTCTTCGATCCCAATGACAGCGAATTTTCGGATATTTATAATTCGGATATCCCCTATTTTCCAATAACAGCGTCGGATGTCAACGAAAACGGTATTGTTATACAAAAACAGTGAATTGATATTGACAAAAAGTCCAATATGGATTAAAATATTAGTATTATTGGGTGAGAGATCTGGTCTCTCACCCTCAGATAAGGAGAAAAAATGGATAATAACGTTACTGAAAAATTGCCCTCTCTTGAAGGCGCAAGTACGCTTGAGGTTGCCGAGGCTATCGCTGAGGTGCTTGATTCCAAAAAGGGAAGAGACATAAAGATAATACACGTCGAGGAAAAGACTGTCATAGCCGAGTATTTCGTGGTCTGCACGGGTAATTCGAGCACACAGGTCAAGGCGCTTGTCGGCGAGGTCGAATATAGACTTGGCGAGAGAGGCGTTATGCCTTATAACGTCGAGGGAAGAGATAATAATTCTTGGATACTTATGGATTACAGCAACATAATAGTTCACGTATTCAGCAGAGAAGCGAGAGAGTTTTATAATTTGGACAAGCTGTACGGCGATTCATCGACTGTTTCGGTATCTGAAAATAACGACTAATTAAGCGAGAAAGGTTTGGACTTTAAAATGAAATACGAACACAGTAGTATAGAGAAGAAGTGGCAGGAATATTGGGAGATAAATCAGACCTTCAAAACAGACGTTTGGGATTTTTCAAAGCCAAAATACTATGTTCTCGATATGTTTCCGTATCCGTCAGGAGTTGGACTTCACGCAGGTCACCCCGAGGGATATACGGCTACCGATATAGTTTCGAGAATGAAGAGAATGCAGGGCTATAACGTACTTCACCCGATGGGATACGACTCCTTCGGTCTCCCTGCTGAGCAGTATGCCGTCACTACGGGAAATCACCCCAACGGATTTACACAGGAGAATATCAGAACCTTCTCAAAGCAGCTTAAGGAGCTCGGATTTGACTACGACTGGAGCAAGATGATAGCTACGAGCGACCCCGAATTCTATAAGTGGACGCAGTGGATATTCAAGCAGCTCTATCTTGACGGATACGCGCAGTATATAGATATGCCTGTTAACTGGTGCGAGGAGCTTGGTACGGTCCTTTCAAACGACGAGGTCATAGACGGAAAGTCGGAGAGAGGCGGATATCCCGTTATAAGAAAAAATATGAAGCAGTGGGTCATCGACCAGCCTGCTTTTGCAGAAAAGCTTCTTGAGGGACTTGACGAGGTGGATTGGCCCGAATCTACAAAGCTTATGCAGAAGAACTGGATAGGAAAATCAACTGGCGTCGAGGTTAAATTCCAGATAGTCGGCGGCGGAGAATTTTCCAT
>JAZOLQ010000077.1:0-4537 GCA_045653185.1 Eubacteriales bacterium | reverse complement strand
GTACGCCGATCGAATATATCCGACGGCATCGTTAAAGAACTTGGTTGACTGCTCCTTGGTGGAGATGCCCTCGATATCCTTCTTGATCTCGGTGAAATATTCCGCCATAGCCTTGGTAAATTTGTCGGCTTCAAGCGTGCTCTTGATAGTTTTAGGACGGTTATAATCAGAATTTTCAGATTTGCTATTGACAAATACACCGTCGAGTGATACAATACTCTTTGGAGCATGAGTCTTAATTACTCCTGTCACGGACGTGATGTCCCTGCTGGAAGAAAGGCCATGCTCTTTTTCTATTGTTCGTATCTCGTGTATCCAAAACTTGTTTTTCTCTATGCTTTTTCTCACAGATACTGTTATAGTATAGTGCGAAGTTCTACCGTTCTCTGTTATAGTTATATCTTGACTTAGGTAAGCATACTTTAACTTGCTTTTATCGGAATGCTTATTTGCTACATTATCGTCTTGAAGTTTACCGTTCTCAATTATAGCAGGTAGAGCGCGTAAAGTCTGTAACTTTAATTCCTTTACCGCTTTGGGTAATGTTTCAAAACGTGTCGAAGGCCCAAGCGTCTCCTTTATTCCGTCCTTGGTTATCTCGATCTCCATTCCGCTATCTTTATTTACGATAACGTTATTATCAAAGAATCCTTCGGAGCTGAGAGTGGAAATAACAGCTTTCTGAACGCCTACGTAATCGTTGATGGAATTGAATCCAAAGCTCTTTTTAACGTCGTTTTCAACCTCAAAGGAAAGCTCTTTTTCGACCGCATTCACATTCAGATTATACAGTCTATTAAAGTTATCTGTAAATACACCGAGGCCCGAATAGAGCGAGGTTGCCTTGATATGACGCATAAAGACGATGTCGACAGGCTCTATCAGAAGGGCGTTTTTCGCGCCTTTTACGAGGTCTTTGTTCATAGAGAGGTTAGATACACGGTCGCCCTCGAATATCGAAAACATATCGATATTCTGCGCTATCTGAGAGCGACGGATAGGGAAGTAGTATCCGCTCTTATCTACGTTGGTGTAGTGCTGCAGTGCCATATCGACGTCTATCTTAAGCTTGCGGCATTCCTCGAATGCCCTCTCCATAACAGATACGAGATCGAGGTCCTTTTCACTCAGCTGTGCCTTGATCTCATTCGCTCTCTTTTTGGAAATATCCGCGATCTGTTTTTCATTGAGCTTTTCTTCGGTACCTTTATATACGGTGATCTTCTTGTCGCCGTCGAGAATATCAAAGCCCGAATAGACGAGTCCTGCCTGCGCCTGCTTACGCTGATAGGTCATATATAGAGATATCGCGTGGCGTAGAGGTATATCAACTCCGTTTACCTTAACTGTATCCTTATTGTACCGCTTTGCGTAAGCCTTGTTCTTCTTCCAGAACTGGCGGAACTCGTTCGTCAGCTCCATCTCGGCAACCGCTGCCTTTATCTCGCCCCCGCGCATCTCGTCGAACATCTCGGTAAAGAAGCCGTTCATATAGCCGTCAGCCTGGCGCATAAGCGTAGCGGGATCTGCAACCATTACCGCAAAGGGACTGCGAGAGATAGCGCGGATAGCTCCGCACTTTATCTTAAGAGCCTGCGCCTCCTCGGCGGTCTTTATATGACGCTCGGCAATAGGCTTTGCGTCAACTCGCTTTCCGTTTCTGAGGATAGTATTGTAGTCCTGTATCTCTCCGACAAAGTAGGACAGTATCTTTTCAATGGTGAGAAGCTCCTGCGTCGTAAACGCACCGTTGCCGTCGGCAATAGCGCTCATCATTTGCTTGATCTCGTTATTAAAGCGTCCTACGGTTCCGGTATTTGCATCTGCTCCCTTGTAAAGAGAATTGTTCTTCTCGTCGTACCACTCGTTAAGGTTTTTGATAATAGTTCTCGTGCCGGCATTATTCATATTACCGCGGAACTCTATCCTTCCGAGCTGCTCGATAGTGTGCTTGAATATATCGGACTTATACTGCGCCGCGTTGACGTATGCGCCGGTCTTGAGGTCCTTTATCTTGTGCGCGATAGAAAGTATTCTTCCGCGTATCTTTATCTGCTCACTTGCACGGTTATATTCACTGCGCCAATAGTCAGCTTGCTTCTTGAGACCGTCTTGAGAGACCGAATATTCGAGCTTCGTCCTGGTCGATTCCTTGCCCGAGGCAACTATATCGTTGAGAGCCTTGACGATCTGCTCGTCCATGATCGAGGTTTCTTCAACGCTAAGCTCGAAATCGCTCTCCTGGAGAATACGCGCGCGGATCTTGTTGTACATTATCTCGCTGAACTGCTCGTAGTGCTCGGCATCAAGACGGATATTGTATCCCTCAAAGAGCTTTGATATAAGCGAATCCCTCTCGGACTTAGAGAGGACCTTAAGGGCATCTATCTTCTCAAGTGCAGCCGAGATATCCTTTTTGTTGAATACCTTCTCGCCCTCATAGTTCGCCTTGAGCTTCGCAAGGGAACCTTTTGTTACGGTAATACGGTCGCTGTCAGCGGAGGCTTTGTGGGAGTGCTTTATATCATTAGAATTTGATCCATATAGAGTTCGCAGTTCTTTTACGACTCGTTTGACTTCTTCGTGGTCGATTTTATAATCCGGCCTACTTCGTTCATTATCTCGTCCTGTGTAGGAGTCCTGTTCTCGGAGAGATAATCCATAAGAGCTATTCGCTCCTCGTCCGTCTCCAACAGCATTGCTATTGATAGTTGTTCTTCTTCGCTCAGAGGCAAAAGCATTAGCCAACGAATCAATAGAATCAACATTCGTGTTACTTCCATTTTTCCAAATCTTCCTTATATCATTTATGTTTTTTTCATTTTTGTTTGAAACGGCACGATAAATAGTACCGCGCATATATCCATCAGCTTCAAAAAAATATACTTTTGAAGGACAATAAATAGCAAAACTTCTTGTCTCGCCTTCTTTCATTCCCGAAGTTTTGTTAGCCAAACTTCTTGAAAAAGATGCTCTATCGGCGTATGAAACCTCTTTTGCAAAATCGGAGGTTGAAGTGTACAAGTCATTACTATTATAGCCTATTTCACTGTCGTTGTCAATATGCTTCAGTTGGGTTTTACTTTCTCTAATTTTAGAAACATCTGAATTTTCGTCTTCAGCGGATTTTTTCATTTCTCCGTCTAAGTAGTCCAAACCGGCATTCTCCAAAGCCCTGCGGAAGAGCTGCTCGGTCTGGCGAAGCTTTTTGAGTTCCTCGCGTTCTTCCTTGGATTTTCCAAAAGACTCTACAAGAGCCTTTATTCTTTCCCAAACGCGCTTTGCTAATGAGGGGTTATCGTTTACTAAGCGTTCAACCGAACGCTCGTCAGAGAAGGTATCCTCCATCTTCATCGCTACGACCTCATAGACGAGAGTCCTTTGAGCCTCGGTAAAGTCGGTGTCACTGAGCTTGCCGTCTTTTACTGCCGCGAGAACGGTATCAACGTCCTCTTGTGTAACGCCGTAACCCGAGGTCTTTACCCTCTCTATAAGAGAAGAGACTGACGAGCCATCTTTACCGAAAACATAGTTTGTTACGTCAACCCATTCCTGCGTTCCCTCGGTGAAGTGTGTGGTTTCGTGTATCAAGGCTTTTATGTATTGTCCGCTTGTGAGGGTATCTCTGCCTATGACAACAGTCTTGCCGTCAAGATATGCGTTATCGTTTGTCATAGATTCAGCCAAGACGAGATCTGTATCGACAAAACCGAGTGCGCGGAGCTTGTTGTGAGCCTTTCTCACTTCGGCGTATGCCTTGCTTTCTTCTGCCGTAAGCTCTCCTGATACTACCTTTGTGCCTTGCGCGGCAAGACCGTCTATAATCTCATTTTCTCTGCCTCTAGCACTCTCGGAGTAATATCTGTGATCGAGTCCGTGAGAGGTATCAGCCGCGGCTTTTATAGCGTTATCCATGCGCTGAATAGCTTCTGGCTTGACGGTACCGTCAGATGAAAACATAGAAGCAAATACGGGAGAATCACTCAGGACCTTTGCGCGTTTGTCTGCGGAGGTCTTTTGTAATTGCTTTGAAAGAAGCTCAACGTCGGCTTTTATGACTTTCTTTATTTGCGCCTCTCTCTCGGGTGTAAGAGTTCCTTTTTCCTCGAGCTTGCGCAGTCTTTCGGTTTGATATTCAATATCGTCAGAGACTTCTTTAGCATCATTCTCAATACCCGATGCGCCGCCGAGCTTTCGGATCTTGCCAACGGTACCGCCGTATACGGCAGAGGTAAGACCGCCGACGAGAGCGGACTCGCCGACTTCTGACCAATACTCTCCCTCTCCGTATTCCTTAAATGCGTCCTTGCCTTTGTATATGGATTTGAGGGCAGGGGACGCAAGCTCCGCAATAGCCTCTTCCGCGCCTTCTTCTACCATACCCTTGATAACCCTCTGCGCTCCAACCTTAGCGCCTGCCTTGGCCACTGCGTCGGCGGCTTTTTTTACGGTTGTATTGCCTATCTTATTTGTCACGGATTTGCCGAGCTTATCAAGCACACCGCTACCATAAAGACTCTTGGTAAGACCGCTAGGG
>JAZOLQ010000076.1:0-29941 GCA_045653185.1 Eubacteriales bacterium | reverse complement strand
TCCCCTTGTTTTTTTACAAAACTCTTGTATATTTTCCTTACGAAAATTACTTGTTAGCTGCCTCAAGTCTCTTCTTGAACTTGTCAACACGTCCGCCTGCATCAACGAACTTCTGCTTTCCTGTAAAGAAAGGATGGCACTCCGAGCAAATTTCAAGTTTGAGCTCGCCGCCCTTTGTGGACTTGGTTACGAGAGTCTCGCCGCATGCGCACTTGATTACGCACTCTTCGTAATTAGGATGGATTCCCTGTTTCATTTTCATTTCTCCTCGCTTCTATTATTCCGATGTTCTTTGACATCGGTTCACGAACGGAGAATATTATACCACATATCATTTCAAATTGCAATAGCTTTTTGAAAAATAATTTAAAATCTTTTATATTTTTTAACCGTTCTCTTTGCGTTTGAGCCAATTATAATATTTAAAGTCTGCACGGCAATATCTGTTGAATTGCGTTTCGACACGGCTTATTCCCGAATACTCTCCCTCCGCTAGAATATTGGCAAAAAACGGCTGTCCCTCTATTGTACTCGGTGGAATATTCCGTCCGATATCCCGCCAGACATATTGCGCGTCTGTGACGTATATCTGCATGGGAAAGCTACGGCTGACATTTATGAGCCCCACGTATTCTATATTCTCGTTTGGGCAATCCTCGCACGCGACTCCGCCAAAGCGTGTATCATAGGCGACAGAGACGTGAGTCGTGCACAAATATTTCGGCTCTGTCCCCCTCAAGAAATATCCCTTCTCCGCCCTGCTTCCGCGGGGATCGTGCCTGCAAGCCTCACTCATAAGCATTCCCGAGTCAGCGCAGTATTCAGCCTCTATTATATCCCCTTGCACATCAAAGCGCTCAAGCGCCTTACCGCCTGACTTTGCCTCTGATATAATATCCTTGTGCAGCTTGGTCATTACGTCGTCCCATATCTCAACACAGCTATTCGACGCGCCAACTATCGTCTTGGGGTATTCATATCCGTACCACACCCCGCAGATATAGTACGGTGTGTAGCCAACGAACCACTTATCATAATTATTTTGCGTCGTTCCCGTCTTGCCCGCAACGTCCAAAATCTCATCAAGCGTCACGGCGCTCGCCGTGCCGTCCGAAACGACGTTTTCGAGCATCTTCGTCATAATGCTAGCCGTTTCCTGACTCAGCACTACCCTGCCATTATAGTCATTATTCAGTATCTCCTCGCCGCGCGAGTCGGTTACTGACAGATATGAGCGCGTTTCATTATAAACGCCGTTATTTGCAATCGCCGAATAGCCTGCGCTCACCTCCCTGAGACTTACTCCGTAATTGAACTGACCGAGACCGAGCGCCGCATAGTCCTTGTCGGTTATTATACTTCCGTCGGGCAGCTCCTTTGCTTCGATGATACTTTTTATCCCTAGGTCGTTATAGAGAAAATTAAAAGAATTATCAAGTCCAAGGTCTGCGAGCGCCCTCACTACCACGGTGTTTATCGACTCCTTGACCGCGTAATTTACGTTTGTCAGTCCTCTGTACTCTCCGTTTGAATTTTTGGGCCAAGCCTTTGGCTCAACTATTGCACCCAGACTTGAATCGGTATTGTATTTTCCAAAGTTCACAGGGACGTCGTCGTATACGCTCGACCAAGTTATTATCCCCTTCTCAAGCGCGGGTGCGTATACCGAGAGCGGTTTTATTACAGACCCCGCAGGACGAAGCGTTTGCGTGGCAAAGTTTTGCACTCTGTTTCCGCTTTTCTCTCCCACAGCGCCCGCTACGGCAAGGATATCCCCTGTTTTCAGGTCTATGAGTATCATTGATGACTGCGGTTTTTCCTCATTTGAGGCAGCGTAAAAATTCGATGTGTCGGCATAGTATTCTTCAAGTGTTTTCTGCGCCTCAAGATCAATTGCCGTGTATATTTTGAGTCCGCCCGTGTATAAAGTCAGATTTGCCATCTGCCTTGAAAATCCTTTTTTTACGCAGAGGTCGCTTATAACGTCCTCTATGACCATATCGACGTACCATGAATTGATATTTTTGCTTGAGCTGTCGTTGACCTTCAGGACTATTGGCGTGTCATAAGCATTTAAATATTCCTCCTCGGATATGAGCTCCTGCTCGTACATAGCCTTGATTATGAGATTTCGTCGGTAGGTATTGTTTTCGGGATTTTTTATCGGGTTATAATAATATGGACTGTTGGTTATAGCCGCAATACAGGCGCACTCGTTTAGTGTCAGTTCGCTCACGTCCTTTGAAAAATAATACTCTGCCGCCGCACCAACACCGTAGCATCTATCCGAAAGGTTTATGATATTCAGATACAGCTCAAGTATCTCGTCCTTGCTCATCTTTTTCTCAAGGTCGAGCGCCCAGAATATCTCCTGTATCTTTCGCTGAAAGGTGTATTCGTCTTTTTCCGTAACGTTTTTTATGAGCTGTTGGGTTATGGTAGAACCGCCGTAGCTCTTGCTGAATTTGAGAAAATAATTGAGCGCCGCAGAGATGCTTCTTTTCCAATCGACTCCAGAATGGCTGTAAAAACGCTTGTCCTCTATACTGATAAATGCGTCTTTCATATATTTTGGTATCTCATCAAGTCTCTCATATTTGACACGGTATCCGCCGTACAGCTCGTCCTCGGTAAGCTCTCGAATATCTCCCACTCGGTTTTCCCTGTCGCTGAATTCGTAGTAATAGAGCTTGGTGGCTGACTCCGCGCCCACCGTGGTAAACAGAGTTTCGTCAACCTCCTTCTCGATATTTCTGTCTATATATATCGCGAAAACAAGTCCCGTGACAGATGCCGCCACTGTCACCACCAAAGCGATTACCGTAAGTACCTTTATGAGCGCAAAAAATAAGCCTTTCACCTTTATACCCTCCGTTTATCTGCTTTATTACTATATTATTACACCCAAACGGAATATCTAAACAGATATAGGTCAATAATATTTTTAATTGAATTTTTGGAGGTTTTTATGACTGAAAATCGAAAATTTTTGGCTGTATTATCGGTATACGTCCTGCTCCTTCTGTGTATAGTCGCCATAGGCTCTTTTATAATACTCAAAAGAGGCTCCGAACCAATATATACCACCGTAACAGAGACAGTGGTAGCTACCGAAAAAATATTCGTATGGGCATCACCCACAAAAAACACTGCCGCGAGCGTAACCGAGAGCGTAACGCCCGAGGAAAAAGTGTGGATAATTCTCGAATACGAGGGGCGAATTGGGATTTTTTCCGAGGACGGCACTCTTCTTGACGTTATTGATATATATACAAAAACCCTCCCCGAAACAGATAAAAATTTGCTCAGAGAGGGTATCCGTATTACCTCCGAGCAGGCACTCAGAGCCATTATCGAGGATTATTCGGATTAGTGCGTTTGTGTTGGGAGAAAGGCGAAAGGACCTGTGCTCCATAAGCACAAAAACAATAAACATCGCACAAATTTCTTGGAAATTTATCAAAAAAAACGGCTTTGTTGCCGTTTTTTGATGAGGCTGAGTTTTAACACTCAGCCTCTCTTATTTCTCTTTGGTTACGTTCTGAAAATACAGAAAGTAACCTCACCGCATCGCTACGTTTTCGTCACCGAGGAGAGCTTTGAGCTCCTTGATGATGTAATTCGACAGCTCAATAGTAAGATTTGTGGATATATATTTAGAACTCGAATTATCATAAAAGATTACCGAAACTCCCGTTCCTTCAAATATCGAGACGAGATTTAACGCCTTGAGATATTTCTCTGAGCTCATATCGGGCACTCGCAAGAAAATCTTCGTAGGATTTTCAACAGCTTGTCGGATATTCCCTTTTCCGTCGCTTGATGCCTTATCTGTATGCTCGGCTTTTTTCTCGCTCACAGTTTGGTATTCGGAGTTGTCAACAAGCTCTCTCGCGCTGGAAATTATTACCTTTGGAGTATCATCGTCTCTAAGCGAGAGCGTTCCCGATACCAAAACGGCGTTTTCCACTCTGAAAAGATGCGAGAATTTTGAATACTGTGCCGAAAAGGCTATGCACTCTACCTCTCCGTATCTGTCCTCGACCCACAAAAATGCCATTTTTTCGTCCTTACGATTAGTCTTTACCGTCACGTCGTTTATGACGACGGCAAGCTGTACCGACATTCTGTCTACAACATCCTCGTTTTCGATAAGCTTGGAGATAGGCGTCAGCTCAAGCTCGGCGATATTTTTTGAATAGCTGTCAAGTATATGCCCCGAGAAATACATTCCCGAGACCTCTTTTTCAAGTCTCAGCTTCTCACGCAAAGAAAATTCGGGGATATTGGGAAAATCAAAGGCTTCGTCAGAAAGTCCGTCGTCTGCCATTGAGAAGAAATCAAGCTGACCCGAAAGGTTATTTCGGCTCTTTTCGGCATTTATATCTATCAGCTTTTCGTAAGACGAAAGCAGACTGCTTCTCGTTATTCCAAGAGCGTCAAATGCTCCCGCCTTTATGAGCGCTTCGACCATTCGCTTATTGAGGTCATATTCTGCCATACGGCTGACAAAATCCTCAAAGCTCTTAAAATGAGACTTTTTACGCTCACTGATTATATTCTCAATAAACTGCTTTCCGATATTTTTAAGCGCCAAAAGTCCGAAAAGAATATTGTCTCGGTCCGCGGTAAAGTAGATACCGCTTCGGTTTATATCGGGAGAGAGCACCTTTATTCCAAATCTTCCGCACTCGGATATATATTCGGCAAGCTTTGGAAGATTGCCGAGCACCGAGGTCATAAGCGCCGCCATATATTCGCATGGATAATGCGCTTTGAGATAAGCTGTTCTGAAGGAAATTATCGCATACGCCGCCGCGTGAGATTTATTAAAGGCGTAGTTTGCGAAGGACGACATATCCTCAAAAAGCTTCTGTGCTTTTTCCCTGTCTATCCCATTTGCCTCAGCACCCGCAAGAAAGCTCTCTCGCTCTGCCTCAAGGACATCAGCTTTCTTCTTTGCCATGGCTCTGCGAACAATATCCGCATGTCCGTATGAGTAGCCCGCTATCTCACGGAAAATACTCATTACCTGCTCCTGATATACCGTACACCCGTATGTCGATTCAAGTATCGGCTTAAGCTCTGGCAGGAAATATTCTGTCTTATCGGGATTGTGGCGCGATTCTATATATTTGGGTATCGAATCCATCGGGCCCGGACGATAGAGCGCGATAGCGGCAACTATATCGTCAAACCTGTCGGGCTTCAGCTCGGTAAGCACCTGCCTCATTCCCGCCGACTCAAGCTGAAATACGCCAAGCGTATCTCCCCTTGATATAAGCTCGTATGTCGCCTTGTCGTCTATCGGCGCTCGCGTTATGTCAAAATCATGCAAACGAGCGCGCACCGCCTCGCAAGCCTCGTCTATTATCGTAAGATAGCGCAGACCAAGAAAGTCGAACTTGAGAAGTCCGAGCTTACCGATTATATCCATATCAAACTGTGTTACCACAGTTCCGTTACTCAGAGAGAGAGGAACACTGTCGGATATCGGTTGGTCAGTCACAACAAGCCCAGCCGCGTGCACCGTGATATTTCTCGGCATTCCCTCGACGGCGCTCGCCATATCGAGAAGCTCCCGCACCTCGTCTGAGGACTCGTAAAGAGCCTTGAGCTCGCTCTTTTTCATAGCCTCTGCGAGTGTCATTCCAAGCTCTCGCGGTATTGCCTTCGCCACTGTGTCAACATCGGCATAGCTCATTCCGAGCGCACGGCCTACGTCCCTCACTGCCGCCCTTGCGGCAAGCGTTCCGAACGCAACTATCTGAGATACGTGATCAGCTCCGTATCTGCGATACATATAATCAATGACCTCGTCTCGTCTGTTATAACAGAAATCCACGTCTATATCGGGCATACTTACTCGCTCGGGGTTAAGAAAGCGCTCGAAAAGCAGGTCGAACTCAAGCGAGTCAACATCGGTTATTCCTATCATATACGCCACAAGGCTTCCCGCGCCCGAGCCTCTTCCCGGTCCTACGGGAATATTTTGCGACCGCGCGTAATTGACGTAATCCTGCACTATCAGAAAATAGTCGCAAAAGCCCATATTTTCAATGACCGAGAGCTCGTATTCTATCCGCTCCTCATATTCCTTGCGGGAATTTTTTGCAAAGCATACTGCCCCCGTCTCGACCTTTGCCTCAAATCCCTTTGCTACAAGCTGACGGAGGTATTCCGAGGCGCTCTCGCCGTTTGGAGTCTTAAAAGTCGGGAGCTTGGGGATATTGAATGAAAACTCAAAATTGCACATATCGGCAATCTTTACCGTGTTCTCGATAGCTCCCTTGTATTTACCGAAGATATTTTTCATCTCCTCGGTAGTTTTATAGTAAAATTCGTCGGTCTCAAAGCCTATCGGTCTGCCGTCGCTTATCACTCGGTTAGTCTGTATACACATAAGCACTGCCTGAGTCTGCGCGTCACTTCTTCGCAAATAGTGACAGTCGTTGGTAGCGACAAGCCCTATGCCCGTTTCCTCCGAAAGCTTTGCAAGGCTTGGAAGTATCTGCATCTGCTCGGCGAGTCCGTGGTTTTGTATCTCGATATAAAAATTGTCTTTTCCAAAAACAGAGGAATATTCAAGCGCCACTCTCTTTGCACCGTCAAAGTCCCCTGCCACAAGGAAAGACGGTATCTCGCCTGCAAGGCAGGCAGATAACGCGATAAGCCCCTCGGAGTGAGCTGAAAGAAGCTCTTTATCCACCCTTGGTTTTGAATAAAATCCGTCGGTATATCCCTTTGAGACAAGGTAAATGAGGTTTTTATATCCCGTCTCGTTTTTGCAAAGCAGGACGAGATGGTGCGGCTTGCCCACAGTTGGAGTCTTATCAAAGCGGCTAGCTTGCGCCACGTAGACCTCGCAACCGATAATAGGCTTTATTCCTTCCTTCTTACACGCTTCAAAAAAGGCGACCGCACCGTACATAACACCGTGGTCTGTAAGAGCCACCGCTGTGTGTCCGCATTCCGCCGCCCTTTTGGGAATATCAAAAATACGGCAGGCACCGTCAAGCAGACTGTATTCACTGTGCAAGTGAAGATGAACAAAATCTGACATAACAAGTACCTCCCGTATTTTAAGTTTTTTTATTCACGCTCAATCAAAGTTAATGCGCTCTTCCTCAATAACCAGAGGACGCTTCATTACTCTTGTATTTATGCTCAGAATGTATTCGCCGATAAGTCCTATAAAGGCAAGCTGTATACCCGCTACGAAGAATATCGTAAGAATTATCGGTACAGTTCCCGTAGTAAAGAAGAACTTGGGGTCTATAATCTTAAGTACAAGGCAGACTACTGCCGCAAGGGCACTGAGCATAGACATAAACGCGCCGCCAAAGACAGCAAGTCTCGGTCCTATTTTAGTATAAGATGTAAATGAGAGCATAGCGGCATCGTAAAGACTGAAGAAATTGTTGCTCGTCTTACCCGCTCTTCTCTTTTGCTGTTCGTACTCAATAGTCTTGAATTTAGGACCAAGCTCTCCCACAATACCTCTGATAAAGGGTATCGGATCATCAAGCTGACGAAGTACGTCAACAAAGCTCTTGTCGTAAAGTCCAAAGCCTGTAAAATGCTCTATCTGCTCTGCCTTGGACGCCTTTTTGATAAGCTTATAGTAAATGCTTCTGAGCGCATACATAAGCTTGCTTTCCTTACTTGAGGTCTTTACTCCGCAAACTATCTTATATCCTTTCTCCCACTCCTCAACGAATTTGGGTATCATATCGATAGGGTCTTGGAAATCACAGCAGATAGTTATTGTGCAGTCTCCCGTTGTCTGACAAATAGCATGGTAGGGAGAATTGAACTGACCGAAATTTCTTGTATTGAAGATAGCCTTTATCTTCTTATTTCCCTCGCATATTCCGCGAAGGAGCGCTCTTGTACTATCGGTAGAGCAGTTGTCTATAAATACTATCTCGTAATCATACTGAGGCATTTGCGACAGCTGGTTTACGAGCGCTTCGCTCATTGGAACAACGTTCTCTTCCTCGTTATAACAAGGAACCATTATACTGAGTTTTTTCATCGTTTCTTTCCTTTCTTAGTTATTCGTCATATCGTTTTTAAGATATGCAACGGTCTTAGCGATACCTTCCTCAAAGCTTACAGAAGGCTCAAAGTCTGTATCGGACTTAAGCTTCTCTATGTCAGCGCAGAGGTACATGACCTGATTTGGCGCATAGGGGCGTTTTCCAAGTCCGAGCTTGCACTCGGGATTTGCCGCGTCACGCATCTTTTCGATATACTCCTTGAGAGGCGCGGGAGAGCCGCTTCCAAGGCAATAAACCGAGCCGTGAACTCCCTTATCGGCAATAGCAAGGAGAGCCTTTGCCGCATCCTCTGAGTACATATAATCCCATATTTGTTCGCCCGCTGTAAACTCGGCTTCCTCGCCCGCAATCATTTTTCTGAGAGTGGATATCACCATCGATACCTCGTTGTCATACGGACCGTAAACGCTGAGAATTCTTGCCCATATATGCTTGATACCGAGCGATTCACACATGATTTTTGTCATACGGCCTGCGCAGAGCTTTGCGATGCCGTATCCCATTTCGGGATTTGTGGGGGTCTTATCCGAAAGCTTTCCCTCAACTCTGCCGTACTCTGCCTGAGAGCCTGCGCCAACAAAGACACTGCATCCCATTCTGTGCGCGAGAGCTACCGCATCAAGAGTATACTCAACGTTTTTATTCTGCAAGAACATATCGTTTCTCGCAGCCCCCGTAGTACCTATCCAGCCAAGGTGGAAGAAATAGTCATACTTCTCGCCCTCGTTTGCCTGATAGTTCTTTATGTCCTTGAGGTCACAAAATGCTATTCTTACCTCATCCGAAACCTTTATTCTCTTATTTCTGTCGGAATCGGGACGGCAAAGCACGAGCACCTCAATATCGTTTTTTACAAGCTCGTCGATAAGCGCCATTCCCACAGCGCCCGTCGCTCCCGTAATAACTGCCTTCATTCCTTCTCCTATTCCAGCCCAAGAGACTTATACCGAAATTTTTTTCATCGGCAATTTGTCTTTTGAGGCTTATTGGTTTTTATTCGGTCAGTCTAACGCAGAAACAGCGCCAGGATTACTGTCGCTGATTCTGAGGTTATTTATTTTTCTATCCATTTCGCAGACTTAACGAATACATCGATCTGCGCATCCATACACTTCTCTACGTCGCCGCCGTCGCGCAGGCACTTAGTCCACTCGATAGTGTATTTTACTGCGTCACCAAGATTCCAGCACGGTGTCCAGCCAAATACAGTCTTAAGCTTCGAGCAATCGAGCTTGAGGAAGTTAGCCTCGTGAGGTCCGCCGTCGTAACGGTTTATCCACTTCATTCCCTGGCCCCACGTATTGCAGAAGAGGTCAACGAGATTACCCGTCTTGAAGCAATCGACTTCATCCGGACCTACATTATAGTATCCGGCGTAAGAAATGTCCTCGTACTGAGCCGCAGCTATCATAAGATATGCCATAACAGGCTCAAGAACGTGCTGATAAGGTCTTGTGGAATGAGGATTTCTCACCACTATATCTTTATGCTCAAGCGCCGCTCTTATGCAGTCGGGGATTATTCTATCGTTAGCGTAGTCGCCTCCGCCAATAACGTTTCCCGCTCTCGCTGTCGAAATTGCGACCTTACCGTCAGCAAAGAATGAATCCTTGTAGCAATGTGTGACGAGCTCTGAACAGGATTTACTGTTGGAATACGGGTCAAAGCCGTCAAGAGGCTCGTTCTCTCTGTATCCCCACTCCCATTCATTATTTCTGTATACCTTATCGGTAGTTACGTTGAGGAAGGATTTAACACTGTTTGAGAGTCTTACACACTCAAGAATGTTGACCGTTCCCATAACGTTTGTCTCGTACGTATACTTAGGGTCTTTATAGCTGTCTCTTACTATCGGCTGTGCGGCGAGATGAAGAACTATCTCGGGCTGAGCCTTATCGAAGCAAGCCTTGAGAGCGTCAAGGTCTCTGATGTCTCCGATGCAGGAATTAATTCCCTTTGCGGCATCCGAAACGTAAAAGAGCGACGGGTCTGTGGGAGGTTCGAGAGAAAATCCAGTGACCTCTGCGCCGAGATTTTTGAGAACTCTGCACATCCACGAGCCCTTAAAGCCCGTATGTCCCGTTACAAGAACCTTCTTACCCTCATAAAATTTCAAATCAAACATATCTTAGTCCCACTTTTTCCACGGAGCTTCTCCGCTGCTCCAGATCTTTTCAAGATTTTCTTTGTCTCTGAGAGTGTCCATGCACTGCCAGAAGCCGTCGTGCTTATAAGCCATAAGCTGACCGTCTCTTACAAGCGCCTCAAGAGGATCTTGCTCGAATATCGTAGAATCTCCCTCAATATAGTCAATGACCTTGGGGTCAAGAACCATAAATCCGCCGTTTATCGGCACTCCGTCAATATTCTTCTTTTCACGGAAGGATGTTACCTGAGAGTTTTCGTCGGTATTGATAACTCCAAATCTCTGACCTGCGTGAACGACAGTCATAGTTGCGAGCTTGCCGTGAGATTTATGGAACTCAACGAGCTTATCGATTTCTATATCGCAAACGCCGTCTCCGTATGTGAGCATAAAGGGCTCGTCTCCTACGTATCTCTTTATTCTCTTTATTCTTCCGCCAGTCATAGTGTTAAGTCCCGTATCAACAACGGTTACCTTCCACTGCTCGGAGAAGTTTTTATGGACCTTCATTCTGTTCTCTTTGCTTGTAAAATCAAAGGTAATATCAGAATTATGAATAAAATATTCATTGAAGAAGTCCTTAATTACATGCTGCTTATATCCGCAGCAGATAACGAACTCGTTGTATCCATACGCAGAATAGGTTTTCATTATATGCCAAAGAATGGGCATTCCGCCGATTTCGATCATAGGCTTGGGTTTGAGATGTGATTCTTCAGTAATTCTTGTTCCCAATCCACCAGCCAAAATTACTACTTTCATAGTCTTTTCCTTTCTTTTTTCAAAAATTAAAATTTTTGCGATAATTAATTATACTACAACTTTCGACCTTTGTCAACAACAAACGAAGATTTAATAAATTTTTAAGAAGAATTTAATGCTGTATAAACTAAAAAACCAGTTTTCTTGCTTTACGTTTCATTTTTTTACAAATTTTACCCGATATAACGACGGCTATACAAAAGCCCGCTAAAAAACTCCTTATTCAAGCTCGTCCGCCTCGTCGAGTATCCTTTTTATGCGGTTGTTAAGTCCCGATTTTGATATCGGCGGCTCATGGAGCAGCGCAAGCTCAGAGAGAGAAACGTCTTCGTTCTCAAGACGAAGCATTGCCGTTTGTACAAGTTCGCTTGGAAGCATATCAAGTCTGTTGGCTTCAATAAGCTTGTTTATCGCCAAGACCTGACGTCTTGCGGCGTTTACCGATTTTGAGATGTTCGTGGTAACGAGGTTTGTCGCCCTGTTCTCATTATTTCGTATATCCCTCTCTATATATCTGTTTGTCACCTCAAAGCTAGCCTTCATAGCGCCTGCGAAGCTGAGAATATCGGATATCTGCATATTGCTCTTGAAATATATCGCCACCGTCTTATCTCTCTCGACTACCTTCGGCTCAAACCCGCCCTCGATAAAAAACTCCTCAAGCGCCGATATCCTGTCTCTGTTGTATTTAGCCAAGGGTATCTCAAGGTGATAACTCTTGTGAGGGTCGTTGACCGTAACAAGAGCTATAAGAACTCCGCGCAAAAATGCGGCACGGCATTCCTCGCAACGAAATTTTGCCGTGTCGGCAATTCCCTCGCCGCTCCCTATTCGCATAGCGAACGAGGCAAACGCCTTTGATGAGAAATCAAGCATATACGAGCGTCTGCCCGATACGCCTATCTCACTTATCTCGCACTTGGCTACCTCGCCAAGCAAAGACGCGGCAAGAGAAGCGCTCTCGCGCATACCAAATGTCGCGCACAGATGAGTTCCCTCCTTGTGACGCGAGTTATAAAGAAGTCCGAAAAGCAACGCCTTTCGGCAACAGTTCATTCTTACAGGAGCTGATAAAAGCTCTTTTTTCACATCATTTGAAAATGACATTTTATATCCTACCTAAGTATTTTACTTCTTTTTCAAGTCTTATTCCCGTCTCGGCAAAGACCTTATCTGAAACGGTTTCTGCAAGTTCAAGCACCTCTTTTGCGGTAGCGCCGCCAAGATTTACTATAAATCCCGCATGCTTTTCCGAAACGGCGGCGTTTCCGAGGCGAAAGCCCTTGAGTCCGCAGTCGTCTATAAGCTTTGCCGCAAAATGTCCCTCCGGGCGCTTGAAAAAGCTGCCCGCGCTCGCCATTTCTATCGGCTGCGTGCTTCTTCTCTTTTCGATATATTCCTTCATTCTCGCCTTTATGGCATCGACGCTGTCACGCTTGAGCGCGATATCTGCCGAGAGGCAAATAAGTGACGGAGACTCGGTATATACACTGTATCTATACGAAAAAAGATTGTCCTTGCCAACTATATCGAACACTGTATCACTCTCGCTGTCATAGGCGCGAGTGCTGAGGACTACATCAGACATCTCGCCGCCGTGCGCTCCCGCGTTCATACATACAGCTCCACCGAGATAGCCGGGAATACCGCACGCAAATTCAAGCCCCGAAAGTCCAAGCTCCGCCGCTTTTTTTGAAAGAGACGGCAAGGATACCCCCGCACTGCAATTTACTATCTCACCTTCAAATGAAAATGCGCGAAGTCTATCTGTTGAGATTACAAGTCCGTCGTATCCATCGTCGGAAAAAAGCAGATTAGAGCCGTTTCCTATGACTAAAAAGGAAATACCGCACTCCTTTGCGGCTCTTACCGCTTCTATAAGCTCTTCGGAAGATTCGGGATAGGCAACGGCATCAGCTGTCCCACCTATCCTGAAGGTAGACATCTCCGAGAGGGATACCTCAGCTTTACTGTCTATTCCACTCTCCGAAAGTCTTTTGAAAATATCTGTCATCAGTTCTCTCCGTTATCGGTAATAAAATTATAAATATCGTCGAAGCTTTTTGCGATATAAGTGATATCCATATCTGCGGGCGCTGACTTTCCCGACGGATTATACCAACAGGTATCGAGCGAATAATTTATGCCCCCGCGAATATCGGACGTGAGCGAGTCGCCCACGATAAGCGTATTTTTCTTTGAAAAGTCGGGAATCTTTTCGCTGACAGCGTCAAAGTATTTCACCGACGGCTTCTCGTATCCTATCTCACCCGAGATAAACAAATCATCAAAATACACATCAAGTCCGCTTTTTTTATATCGCTTTCTCTGTATAAAATCAACTCCGTTGGTAACTATGTACATTCTGACTTTACCAAAGAGAGAGGCGCAAAGCTCCTTCGCTCCGTCGAGGAAATAAGCCTGCTCGGAGAGCTCATTCATATATTTTTTCGCCATCGCCTTTGCGTCGCGAGAAAAGCCATGCTTCTCACAAAACAGTTCAAAGCGTATGTAAAGAAGTACCGATTTTTCTATCTCTCCTCTCTCGAGCATCTTCCAAAGGCTGTCATTTATCTGACTGTAAGAGAGGACGAGCGCGTCGCTCGGCTCTATCTCAAAATCCGCAAAGGTCGCCCTTATCGCGCTGTCCTCACAGCGCAAAAAGTCAAACAGCGTTCCGTCTGCGTCAAAAAGTATAGTATCGTATCTCATACCTATCACCTCCGCAACTCACTCTTACGCCAATTATAATACATTAAAAATTGAGTGTCAAGTGTTATTTTCAAACCCGTTGCATCTAATTTAATAATTAAATAAAATTACTCTTGAAAAAAACTTCATTATAAGGTATAATATAAAGAGTATTTGATTGGAGTTTTTTGATATGGCAAAGATAATCGGTATAACAGGTCCGAGCGGAGCGGGAAAGTCGCTTCTCTCTAAGTATATATCCGATGCGGGCATTCCGTGTATAAACGCAGACGAGGTCTATCACTCGATGCTCGCCTCACGCTCTTCCTGCGTCTTAAAAATTGCCGAGAAATTCGGCGACGACCTGATATCCGCCGACGGCTCTCTTGACCGCGCGGCTCTTTCGTCGCGCGTATTTGGTGACGCAGAAAAGCTCCGCATACTCAACTCCACGGTCCTTCCGCTTGTGCTTGAAGAGATAGAACGAATAATTTCCTCGCTTGAGGGAAAAAATCATTCGGTGATAGCACTTGACGCGCCCACTCTTATCGAGTCGGGTTTTCATACGCGATGCGACACCGTCATCTCTGTAATAGCATCTCCCAAAACGAGAATCGAGCGAATAATGGCTCGTGACGGCATCTCTCGCGAGAGAGCTGAAATGAGAATATCGGCACAGAAGGACGACGACTTTTACATCTCGGCGTCCGACATAGTTCTCATAAACGACGGCGACGAAGAAGCCTTTGCCTCAAGCGCGAAGAACACCCTGCAAAAGCTCATAAATCCTTAAAGGAGCACCTATGAAACAACAGACTAAAAGACTTATTGCGATAGTCCTTATAATGGCGATATCGGTATCTCTCGGTGTCGCTGTCGATATGGGCTGGAACTTCATTGAAAAAAAGATATATCCCGCATCCTACGACGAAATTATAAGCGACGCCTCGAAGGAGTTCGGCGTTCCAAAATATATAATTTACGCCGTGATAAAGGTCGAGAGCGATTTTGATCCCGACGCTGTTTCCACCGCCGACGCGCGCGGACTTATGCAGATGATAGAGCCCACTTTCGTGTGGCTTTCGGGAGACGAGCATCTTTGCGAATATCTCCCCTACAAAAAGATCTTTGAACCCGAAACAGCTATAAGATACGGCACTTATTATCTCTCGTATCTTCACAAAAAATTCAACTACAACTGGCAGACCGCATTTGCGGCATACAACGGTGGCGAGGGCAACGTGGCTAAGTGGCTTGCTGACCCGAAATACTCCGACGGAAAAGGAAATCTTACCGATATTCCGTTTGAGGAAACAGAAAAATACGTCAAAAAAGTAAACCGCGCGATAGATACATACAAAAAGCTTTATCCCGAAATTACATAACACACACCAAGGAGAAAATATATGGAAAACAAAAAACTTTCCGAAGAACTTACCTACACGAAAAAGAGTGTATATCAGCTTGCGAAAAAGGATGAGATTGCTCTTGCTATGAGTTATGCCGAGGACTATAAAAAATATCTTGACGCAGGAAAGACCGAGAGAGAGTGCGTAAAGGCGTCTATCGCCCTTGCCGAGTCTTACGGATATAGCGAATACAAGCTTGGCGACAAGATACATGCGGGAGACAAAAAATATTACAACAACAGAGGTAAAAATCTTTTCGTTTTCTCTGTCGGAAGCGAGGAGATAAACCGCGGTGTCAGAATATGCGCCGCGCATATAGATTCTCCCAGAATAGACCTTAAGCAGTGTCCTCTTTACGAGGAGGGCGGAATGGGATTCTTCAAGACCCATTACTACGGAGGTATTCGCAAATATCAGTGGCTTGCGACTCCCCTCGCGCTTCACGGTGTAGTTGCGAAGGCTGACGGAAGCGTTGTCGATATAACGGTCGGTGAGGACGACTCCGACCCGCTTTTCTATATCAACGACCTTCTTCCCCACCTCGCGCAGAAGCAGAGCAAAGCTCCGCTCTCTGAGGCGATAGATGCGGAACAGCTCAATATACTCGTTGGAAGCGAGCCTTATACAGAGGACGATGAAAACTCTGTAAAGCTTAACGTGCTCAAGCTTCTCAATGAAAAATACGGCATAAAGGAAGACGATTTCCTCTCTGCAGAGCTTTGCGTAGTTCCCGCGGCAAAGGCGAGAGACATCGGCTTTGACCGTTCTATGATAGGCGCTTACGGTCACGACGACAGAGTATGCGCCTACCCTGCCCTCACGGCTCTGCTTGAAAACGCCGACAGCGTACACACGAACATCTGTATACTTGCCGACAAGGAGGAAACGGGAAGCGACGGCACGGGAGGTATGCAGAGCGAGCTTATGCTCGACCTTATAAACGAGCTTGCGACAAATCTCGGCGGAAATTCCGCGGTGATACGCGCGAACTCCAAGTGTCTCTCGGCTGACGTTTCCGCTGCGTTCGACCCCAATTTTGCCGACGTATTTGAAAAGAAAAATTCGGCAATGCTTAACTGCGGAGTGGTGTTTACCAAATTCACAGGTTCGAGAGGAAAATCGGGCACTAACGATGCCGACGCTGAGTATATCGGCTGGCTTCGCTCGATACTCTCAAGGGACAACGTTATCTGGCAGGCGGCAGAGCTTGGCAGAGTTGACTGCGGCGGTGGCGGCACTGTTGCAAAGTATATATCCAAGCACAATATCGACACGATAGATCTCGGAGTGCCCGTAATATCTATGCACGCGCCCTATGAGGTCATATCCAAGGTAGACCTTTATGAAGCATACCGTGCTATGCTCGCTTTCTACAAATATTGATAATCGACTACAAATCTAAGACAGAGGAATTATGCTAAAGAAATTACAGACAGCAGAAGAAAAATATCTCTCCATCGAAGCCGAGCTCGCTTCTCCCGACGCCTTTTCAAATCAGGAGAAGTTTGCTGCTTTGATGAAGGAATATAAAAATCTCACCCCCATTATCGAGAAATTCCGTGAATACAAAAAGGCTGCCTCCGACAACGAGGAGGCAAGACAGCTTCTTGACGAGTCTCTCGACCCCGAGATGAAGGAGCTTGTTGCGGCAGAATTCAAGGATACGAAGGCTGACATGGAGCGTCTTTTCGACGAGCTCAAGATACTGCTTCTCCCCCGCGACCCGAACGATGAAAAGAATGTTATCATCGAAATACGAGGCGGTGCGGGAGGCGAGGAGGCGGCTCTCTTTGCGGGCGTGCTTTACCGTATGTATTCGATGTACGCTGAGTCCAAGGGATTCAAGACCTCGATTATGACCTCAAATGAGACCGAGCTGGGCGGATTTAAGGAGATTTCCTTCACCGTCGAGGGAGACGGGGCTTATTCCCGCTTCAAATTCGAGAGCGGAGTACACAGAGTTCAGCGTGTGCCCGAGACTGAGTCTCAGGGCAGAATTCAGACTTCCACGGCAACCGTTGCCGTGCTTCCCGAGGTAGAGGATATAGAGGTGGAGATAAATCCTGCCGACATAACGATAGAATCCTGCAAATCGAGCGGAGCGGGCGGTCAGCACATTAACAAGACCGAGTCTGCCGTAAGACTTACTCACAAGCCCACTGGCATCGTTATCGAGTGTCAGGAGGAGCGCAGTCAGTTCAAAAACAAGGACAAGGCGCTCAAAATGCTCCGCGCAAAGCTCTACGATATGAAGCAGAAGGAACAGAATGACAAGATAGCCTCAGACCGAAAGAGTCAGGTGGGTACTGGAGACAGAAGCGAAAGGATAAGGACCTACAACTATCCTCAGGGGCGCATAACCGACCACCGTATCTCACTCACCCTTCACTCGCTCGAAAGCTTTCTCAACGGCAATATCGACGATATGATAGACGCCCTCATCACCGCCGACACCGCCGAAAAGCTCAAGGAAAATTCGTTTTGATAGGAATTTTAAATGACTGAAATTATAAAAACAGATGCCGTGTCTCCCGAGAAGGATAAGATAGACGCGGCGGCAAGGATAATAAAAAACGGCGGACTTGTCGCCTTCCCCACCGAGACTGTCTACGGTCTTGGAGCTGACGCCACCGACGAGAGCGCCGCAAAGAAAATATACGCCGCAAAGGGTCGCCCCTCGGACAATCCGCTTATAATCCATATAGCAAAACCCGAGGACGCTGAGATATACGCCCATACAAACGAGCTTTATTATAAGCTTGCGAAGGCTTTTATGCCCGGGCCCCTCACGGTAATTCTTCCAAAGAAGGACACCGTTCCCGCCTCTGTTACGGGAGGACTTGACTCAGTTGCTTTAAGATGCCCCTCGCACTCAATAGCAAACGCGCTCATAGCTTCGGCGGGCAGAGCTATTGCCGCTCCCTCGGCTAATCTTTCGGGAAGCCCGTCGCCGACCTGCGCTGAGCACGTGATTGCCGATATGACAGGCAGAGTCGATATGATAATCGACGGTGGCGGCTGCGAGATAGGTCTTGAATCGACGATAGTCAAGCTTGACGGCGACGAGGCAATACTTCTTCGCCCAGGCGGAATAACCTACGATGCCCTTCTCTGTGTCCTGCCCAAGCTTTCTATGTCTCACGCTGTGACCGAGGCGCTCGCAGAGGGTGAACGTCCGCTCTCACCCGGCATGAAATACAGACACTATGCGCCGAGCGCGCCGCTTATACTTCTTGACGGCGCTGACGCCGACGTTCTCTCGTTTATGATAAATGCGCAAAGAGAAGAAAACTGCGCTATAATATGCTACGACGAGGATGCAGACGCTCTCTCGTCGAAAAAGCTTATAAAGATAGGGGCAAAGGACGACCTTGCCTCTCAAGCGAATACTCTCTTTTCCGCTCTTCGCTCTTGCAACTCGCTTGACGTTGACGTTATCTACGCGCATCTTCCGTCCAAGGACGGCATTGGTCTTGCGCTTTATAACCGTATGATAAGAGCCGCGGCTCACACGGTAAAAAAACTATGAAAATAAATTCAGGATGGTACATAAATGGCTAAGAAAATCAAAAAAGGCATAGCTCCCGACGAGATAGTTTCAGCACCCATTCAAAATCAGATAATAACCGATACTATCGAAAAGAACTATATGCCCTACGTAATGAGCGTTATCATTTCCCGCGCCATTCCCGAAATAGACGGATTTAAGCCCGCGCACAGAAAGCTCCTTTACACTATGTACAAAATGGGGCTTCTCACGGGCAACAGAACCAAGAGCGCAAACGTTGTCGGTCAGACAATGAAGCTCAACCCCCACGGAGATATGGCGATATACGAGACGATGGTGCGTCTCACCCGCGGCAACGAGTCTCTGCTCCACCCCTTTGTAGACTCAAAGGGAAGCTTTGGTAAGCAGTATTCCTCGGATATGAAATTCGCGGCATCGAGATATACAGAGGTCAAGCTTGACTCCTTCTGTCACGAGCTTTTCCACGGAATAGATAAAAATGCCGTCGACATGGTCGACAACTACGACAGCACTATGAAAGAGCCTGTGCTCCTCCCCACAACCTTCCCCAACGTTCTCGTAACTCCCAACAAGGGTATCGCGGTAGGTATGGCGTCGGATATCTGCTCCTTCAATCTCGGTGAGGTCTGCGACGGCACTATCGCGGTGCTTAAAAATCCAAACATCACGACAGACAGGATACTCGATATCATCAAAGCGCCCGATTTTCCTGGCGGCGGCGCTATCATATACGACCGCGAGGTGATGAAGCAGATATACGAGACAGGCTCGGGCTCTGTAAAGATTCGTTCGAGATACAACTACGACAAGGAGCAGAACTGTATCGATATCATTCAGATACCCTACTCCACCACTATCGAAGCGATACTCAAGCGCATAACCGAGCTTGTAAAAGAAGGTAAGCTCAAGGAGATAACCGACTTCCGCGACGAAATAGACCTCAGCGGTTTCAAGCTCACGCTTGATCTGCGCCGCGGCGTTGATCCTGACAAGCTCATGACTAAGCTCTTTAAGATGACTCCTCTTGAGGACAGCTTTAAGTGTAATTTCAATATACTTATAGACTCCTCGCCAAGACAGCTCGGCGTTATCGAGATAATCAAGGAATGGATACGCTTCCGTATAGGCTGCGTCCGCCGCGAGCTTGAATTTGACCTTGCTAAAAAGCGAGATAAGCTTCACCTTCTCTTAGGTCTTGGAAAAATACTTCTCGATATCGACAAGGCTATAAAGATAATCCGCCACACAGAAAAGGAGGAGGACGTTATCCCCAACCTTATGAGCGGATTCTCAATAGACAAGATACAGGCAGAGTATATATGTGAGATAAAGCTCCGCAACCTCAACAAAGAGTACATCATAAACCGTATCAACGAAATCGAGGGGCTTCAGCAGGAGATCGCAAAGATCGAGGAGATACTTGCCGACGAGCTCAAGATAAAGGCTCTTATCGCTTCACAGCTTTCGGATATCAAAAAGAAGTATTCCCAGCCCCGCCGTTCTCAGCTTATACACAGCGACGATATCCTTGTTTACAACGAAGAGGACCATATTGAAAACTATAACGTCCGTCTCTACCTCACAAAAGAAGGATACTTCAAAAAGATCACTCTCCAATCGCTTCGCGGAAACGACGAGCAAAAGCTTAAGGAGGGCGACAGCGTAATAATAAGCGAGGATACCGACAACCTTGCAGATATCGTCTTTGTCACAAATAAATGTCAAATATATCGCACAAAAGTCTTGGATTTTGAGTGTGTAAAGGCTTCCTCTATGGGAGATTACATTCCCGCAAAGCTCGGCATGGACGACGGTGAAAAGCCGGTATTTATGAGGGTACAGCCGAGCTATCCCGCGGACGAGAACTTTATCTTCATCTTTGAAAACGGAAAGGGCGTACGCGTGCCCGTGATAAACTACGAGACAAAGGGCAACAGAAGAAAGCTTGTTAACGCTTACTCCTCCGCCTCTCCGATATGCGCCGTATTCTATGAAAAGGAAAAAGAGCCGTTTGAGATAATGCTCATAGGCTCGGACGACAGGGCTATAATTATAAAATCCTCGCTTATACCTCTTAAGAACACGAGGACCTCGGGCGGTGTGACCTTGATCTCTCTCAAGAAAGGATCTACCCTCAAGACCTGCCTCAACACCTTCGACGAATACTACGACACCGCAAAGGGATATCGCAAGCTGAAGATACCCGCATCGGGACAGCTTATCGCCGAGAAGGATATTTTTAAACAGCAGATAAAGCTTGATATCGAATAAAATGACACACGGGCTGTTGCGCTTGCAACAGCCCGCTCGGATTAGATATCCGCTTTTTCTTCTCACTCCGCCACAGAGGCGGCAGACTTAGCCAAATATTCAGCGGTTGTTCTGCTGATTTTTGTTCTGGCTATTCTGATTGTTCTGCTGATTCTTGTTCTGATTGTTCTGATTGTTCTGGTTGTTCTGGTTGTTCTGCTGATTCTTATTCTGATTGTTCTGCAGATTCTGATTGTACTGCATTTCAATCTCCGGTCTCCGCCGATAAAAAATTTTAGCAACCGTAATCGGCGGGATACGAATTGCCTTCTTCGTCAATAATCTATATCTATAAAGTTATAATCTATTGCCGAAGGTAATCCGCATTGGATTACAATAAAAGTATGCGTCAAAAAAAGCCCCGTTATTCACGGAGCTTTTTTGGAATTTTTTTATTTTCTTTTAGCCTTATCGGGACTCTGATAATCAAAGAGTGTCGTGAACTTTTTGTTCTTAAACCCAAGGTAGTAACCTATCCAAGCTACAAGCAGTGCCGGCAAGATTATTACGAAATAACTCCACCACAGACGGTTGAGCACAACTCCGCCAACTGAGAGCGTGGTCGTAAGTCCGAGATACATTCCTTCAAATATTGCCGTAAAGAAGGTTGCCACAACACACATGCCGCCCGCCCACTCGTGAGTAGTATTGAAGGGCGATCCTATTGTGTAAAGAACAGCCGCTATAAAGTTTGGAATATTTGCGACAAGCGCGATCCAAAGTCCCGTATGGGGACGGTACGCCTTCTTACCTATATCGACTGATATTCTGTCCTTCGCTCCTACCTCCCAAACAAGCGTGTAAATCAAGAAGAGATAGAAAAGGACTGCGATTATGCTGAATATCACCGAAAGCGTGTCATTCTCTGCCGCGGTGCTTGCCATTGAAAGCATTGAACCAAAGAGCGAGATTGCAAACTGGTTCAAAAACATCTTTATAGAACTGTATGAATAATTGTGAAAAAAGTCTTTCATATATCCTCCGGAATTCTCGCAAATTATATTATAAATCAAATTAAAATATAAATTACACATACATTATATAAAAAATATCCCGATTTTGCAACATATTACAATGAAAGTTTACACTTTATCCACTAAATTCTCACTATATGTTATATAATATAAGTGTATTTATTTATCAGGAGAATGGAAATGTCAAATAACATACCCCCACAAACGCTACCGCCGCTTGTTCGTGAATTCGCGTCATATAAATCCGCGATACAGAATTGCTCCGAGAAAACAGTTTCCGAATACCTTCTCGACCTCAGGACCTTTTTCCGATATCTTCTCGCGAGAGACAAAAAGATATCTCCTGACTCGGAGGAGTTTGAAAATATCGACATCAGCGTAGTTGACCTTGAATACATAAAGAATATAACCACCGAGGATATTTACGAGTTTATAATGTATGCCGACAATATCCGAGGCAATATGGCGGCGGGAAAATCCCGCAAGCTCTCCGCTATAAAGGGATTTTTCAAATATCTGACCACCAAGCGCTTTATGCTTGAGGACAATCCCGCTATCAATATCGAGTCGCCAAAAAAGAAGCAGGCTCTGCCGAAATTTCTAACTCTTGATGAAAGTCTATTGCTTCTTGAAGCTGTAAAATCCGACAAAGACTCTAAGACTGTCGCAAGAGATTACGCAATAATAACCCTCTTTCTCAACTGCGGTATGCGAGTCTCCGAGCTTGTAGGAATCGACCTTAACGACATTGACCGAGAGCTCCGCTCCCTTACCGTTACGGGTAAAGGCAACAAGCAGCGTATAGTCTATCTTAACTCCGCTTGTCAAGCCGCCCTTTCGGATTACCTTGAGGAAAGATACGGTGAAAAATTTAAAAATATCGATTGCCGAGCGCTCTTTTTGAGCAGCAGAGCTCAGCGAATAAGCGTCAAGACGGTACAATGGCTGGTTTACAAATATCTTGATATGGCAGGGCTTGAGTCGAAGCATTATTCGGTGCACAAGCTTCGCCACACTGCCGCGACACTTATGTATCAAACAGGCAACGTCGACGTGCGCGTACTGAAGGATATCCTCGGTCACGAACAGCTTAACACTACGCAGATATACACACACGTCTCCAATCGAAGCATGGAAGAGGCTATGGCGCAAAATCCGCTGAGCAAGGAGAAAAAATAAAAAGAGCTGCCGCTCTGATATAAGTAACCCCGACAGAACCCTGTATCTGTCGGGGTGTTCTTTATTATATCCCTATTTGCTCAAATTTACCGTTTTTCATTATGTTGAAGGACTTTACGCCGCAGTATTTTGCGTACTCTGTCGCCTCATCGAAGCAGGTAAATATCGTATCCGCGGCGTGTGTGTCGCTATTGAGAATTATCCTTGCGCCCTTCTCCGCCATTCGTCTGAGAATAAACTCGGCGGGGTACGGAGTCTTGCGGTAGCCTCTCGATATAGCTCCCGTATTTATCTCAAATATAAGCTCCTTCCTCTCAAGAAGATAATCAAGCGCATCAAGCGCCGCTCTGCGATATCTTTTGTCGCTCTCGTCAAAGAGTCTTGAGCCCTCATTCATCTTTGTAACAAGGTCAAAATGCGCCACTATATCGCATTTCGTGATATCGTAAAGCGAATAGTAACCCTCGTAATAATCTCGGGTAAAGGCGTAAAAATCTCCGCCGTAGCATTCATTCACTTTTTTTGTGAGAAAATCCAAGCTGTGGTCAACGTCAAAACAGAACTCCTTGGTTTTAACAGCGTGAAGCGCGCCTATGACGTATTCATACCGTGACGTATCGCATGCCGAGCGCGCGTCAAACTCTATGCCGAGCGCTATCTCTATTTTGTCTCGGTATTTTTCCTTAAGTCTTTCTATCTCTCGGATATATTCCTCATTTGCCTCGGCGGTCATCGTCCAGCTCTCTCCCTCTATCGTGGAGTGTCCCGAAAATCCGAGCGTTTCACAGCCTAACGCTATCGCGCCCTGCACCATCTCCTCGGCGGTGTTTTTACCGTCGCAAAAGGTGGTGTGAGAATGAAGATTGCATTTAGGTGTCATTTTGTCATCTTCTCCTGCTTGACCTTGTGATCTATAACGTGGCGGGAAGCAAGCTCGCGCTTGATATCGTCAAGAGAAATTCCCATCTCTATCATAAGCACCATAACGTGATATACAAGGTCGGATATCTCATATACAGTCTCCGCCTTATCGTTTGCCTTGCCCGCGATTATTACCTCGGTAGACTCCTCGCCGACCTTTTTGAGTATTTTGTCTATTCCCTTTTCAAAGAGGTAGGTGGTATATGAACCCTCCTTCTTCTCGGTCTTTCTGCCCTCGATAAGCGTCATAAGCGAATCGAGTGTGAAGTCGTGAAGCGTGTCACTTTCAAAGACATAGTCATTGAAGCAGGAATCAGCTCCCGTATGGCATGCCGGGCCGTCCTTGCGGACGATCACTGTGAGCGCGTCCTTATCGCAATCCGTCATAATATTCACGATATGCTGACGGTTGCCCGAGGTAGCTCCCTTTCTCCAAATCTCCTTACGAGAGCGCGACCAGAAGCAAGTCATCTCCTCTTTAATGCTTATCTCAAGGCTCTCGCGGTTCATATAAGCCACGGTGAGCACCTTTCTCGACTCGGCGTCAACTACAACCGCGGGTATAAGCCCCTTTTCGTCAAACTTAAGTTCGTCAATATTTATCATAGCTATCTCCTTTAAGATTTATCTTCTCACGTTTATTCCGTTATCAAAAAGTGTCTCTTTGAGGTCGCTTATCTCGACCTCTCCAAAATGGAAAATAGATGCCGCAAGTCCCGCGTCTACGTCGGGAATAGATTTGAAAAGCGTTACAAAATCCTCTTTACCCCCTGCTCCGCCCGAGGCTATAACAGGGACGTTCACCACGTCGCACACCGCCTCAAGCATCTCAAGGTCAAAGCCCTTTTTAACTCCGTCTGTGTCTATGCTGTTGAGTACTATCTCTCCAGCTCCCGAAGCCACGCCTCTCTTTATCCATTCTATCGCGTCCATACCCGTATTCTCGCGTCCGCCCTTGGCAAACACGCAAAATTTTCCGTCAACTCGCTTTGCGTCAACCGAGAGGACCACACACTGATCTCCGTACTTTCTTGCCGCCTCGTATATGAGGTCGGGGTTTCTTATAGCTCCCGAGTTTACGCTGACCTTGTCTGCTCCGCATTTTAACACTCGGTCAAAGTCATCAAGAGTATTGATACCTCCGCCCACCGTGAGCGGAATAAATATCGTTCTTGCCACCTCGCAGAGAATGTCGGTAAAGAGCCGTCTTCCCTCAAAGGATGCCGTTATATCGTAAAAAACAAGCTCGTCAGCGCCGTTGTCGCTGTAATATTTTGCAAGGCTTACGGGTGAGGATACGTCTGCAAGTCCTAGAAAATTAACTCCCTTTACAACTCGTCCGTCTCTCACGTCAAGGCAAGGAATTATCCTCTTAGTTACCATTTGCCACCTCCGACGCGACGGCAAGCGCTTCACAGAGATCGATATTTCCCGCATAGAGCGCCTTTCCGAGAATAGCGCCGTACATATTCATCTCGCTGAGCTTTCTTACGTCGTCAAGCGTAGAAACGCCGCCCGACGCGGTTATATCCATACTGAAACGCGCCGAAAGCTCGGCGTAAAGCTCAAGGTTCGTGCCCGCAAGCAGTCCGTCCTTGGATATATCGGTGCAGATTATCGTCTTTATTCCCATACCCGAAAGCTTTTCACAAAAAGCAAAGCAGCTTAGTGCCGAGGTCTCGGTCCAGCCCTTTATAGCCACCATTCCCTCCTTTATGTCAACGCCGACTGCTATCTTGTCACCGTATTCTTTGACCGCTGTCTCAAGAAATTCGGGGTCTGTGACAGCCGCAGTGCCGATGATGACTCTCGAAGCGCCCGCTTCTATATACTTTTTCACCGTCGGGATTGAGCGGATACCTCCGCCGACCTCCACGAAAAGTCCCGTATTTTTTATAATATCCTTTATAGTTTCAAGGTTTGCGAGCGAGCCGTCTCTTGCGCCCTCAAGGTCTACCACGTGCAGATATTTTGCTCCGCACTCCTCAAAGTATTTTGCGACCTTGACGGGACTGTCGCTGTAAACCGTTACCTGTGCGTAATCTCCCTTGACAAGACGGACAGCCTTGCCGCCTATCAGGTCTATTGCAGGAAATAAATTCATTTGTCTTCTCCCAGTTTTATATTTCACAGAATGCGCGGAGGATAGAAAGCCCCACTTCTCCGCTCTTCTCAGGATGGAACTGTGTTCCGTAAACGTTGCCCGAGGCAACAGCCGCAGTTATCTGTGCGCCGTACTCCGTCGAGGCTATGAGCGATTCGTCGCAATCCGCACCGTAATACGAGTGGACGAAATACACGAAATCTCCCTCGTTGATATACTTGAAAAGCGGACTTTTCTCACCGTGAAATTTCAGCGCGTTCCAACCTATCTGCGGTATCTTAAGCTCCGCGGGTATAATATCTTTCATCGGCTTCACCGAACCGCGAATAAGTCCGAGCCCCTCGTGCTCTCCGTACTCAAAGCTTCTCTCAAAGAGCATCTGCATACCGAGACAGATACCGAGCAAAGGCTTGCACGCCTTTGCCTCGCGGCATACGACCTCAGCAAGTCCGCTCTCGCGAAGCTTTCTCGATGCATCCTCAAAAGCGCCCACACCGGGAAGTATTATTCTGTCGGCGCGCTCTATCTCGGAGACATCCGAGGTAAGAATTGCCTCCTTGCCTATATACGCAAACGAGCTCTCAAGCGAGAAAAGATTGCCCACTCCGTAGTCTATTATAGCTATCATACTATCGAACCTTTCGTTGAGGGTATCTCTCCTGCTCTTTTTTCGTCTATCGCAACAGCCTCTCCAAGTGTTCTGCCGAGCGCCTTGAATACAGCCTCGATTATGTGGTGCGAATTTCTGCCCTCAAGCTGTCTTACGTGCAGGGATATTTTTGCGGTACGTACGAATGCCGAAAGAAATTCCTCGACAAGCTCGGTATCAAAATCCCCTACCTTCTGCGATGGTATCTCAAGTCTTGCGACGAGAGTATCGCGTCCGCAGATATCGAGCGCGCACATAACGAGCGCCTCGTCCATGGGAAGAATGATATCTCCATAGCGTTTTATCCCAGCGCAGTCTCCGAGAGCCTCGCAGAACGCCTTACCGAGACAGATACCGATATCCTCTACGCTGTGGTGATAATCCACCGCTGTGTCTCCCTTGCAGTCTACTTTAAGGTCAAAACCTCCGTGCTTCGCAAAGAGCGTAAGCATGTGGTCGATAAATCCGCATCCGCTCGATATCTCGCTCTTGCCGCTTCCGTCAAGCTCAAGCGAGAGCTTTATATCGGTCTCCGCCGTTTTTCTGATTATCTCACTTTTTCTCATATATACCTTCCTTTGCCGAGCTTTTTGCCCGACCTCATTTTTGAAGTATTTCCTTTACCTTCTGAACAAAGATATCCATCTCTTCATCCGTTCCTATCGTTATACGGTTAAAGTCCTTTATTTTTTCCTTTGTAAAGTGTCGCACGAGCACTCCTCGGCTCTTGAGCTCAAGATAGAGCTTCTCTCCGTCCATCTCGGGCGTGCGCGCGAAAATGAAGTTTGACGAGGAATCAAGAACCTCAAATCCGATACGTCTGAGCTCCTCGGTAACTCTCTCTCGTGTCCTTACGATAGTCTTACAATTATTCATATAATAATCGTTGTCCTCTATCGCGCGGCATCCCGCTATCATAGAAAGTCTGTTGATGTTATAGGGATTTGTGGAATATTTTATCTTACCCAGGTCTGCGATAAGCCCTGCCGAGCCTATTGCAAATCCAAGTCTTGCGCCTGCAAGCGAGTAGGATTTTGAAAATGTCCTTACCACGAGAAGATTGTCGTATTTCTTAACAAGTCCGACACAGCTCTCGCCGCCGAAATCAACGTACGCCTCGTCAATGAGCACAACGTTATTCGGGTTTGAAGCTACTATCTTTTCGATAGTATCTTTTGAAAGAGAGAGTCCCGTGGGCGCATTTGGATTTGCGATAACGATATTTTTTCCTATCCCGATATAATCCTCGGGGTCTATCGAAAAGTCCTCGCAAAGCGGTATCTGCGTATAATCTACGCCGTAAAGGTCGGCGTACACCTTATAAAATCCATAGCTTATCTCAGGAAATACAACAGCGTGCGCTCCCTCGGAGCAAAATGCCATAAAGGAGAAATTCAGAATATCGTCAGAGCCGTTTGAAACAAAAATATTTTCCCTCTCGTATCCGAAAAGCGCGGCTATATTGTCTCTGAGAGAAGCGCAATCGGGGTCAGGATAAAGCTTGAGAAGCTTTGTGGCATCTTCGTTTATAGCCTTTATAACTCCCTCTGAGGGAGGAAAAGGCGACTCGTTTGTATTGAGCTTGACATATTTCATATCCTTGGGCTGTTCGCCTGGGGTATACTCCTCAAGTCCCATGTATTTATCATTAAGATATCGGCTCATATCTTACCTCTTGTCCTTTGATTTTTCTGAGCGCACCATAGCGCTTGCGGCATGCGCCGTAAGTCCTTCCTTGGTCGCAAAATAGGCAACGTCATCACATATCTTTGAGAGCGCGTCTGCCGTGTAATATGTATACTGCGACTTCTTGACGAAATCATCTACCGAAAGCGGACTTGAAAATCTTGCAGTACCGCTTGTTGGGAGAGTATGGTTTGGACCTGCGAAGTAGTCTCCAAGCGCTTCGGGACAGTTCTTGCCCATAAATATAGAGCCCGCGTTGCGTATCTTTGAAAGGTAATCAAAGGGATTATCAACGCATATCTCAAGATGCTCGGGCGCTATTCTGTTTGCCACCTCGATAGCAACGTCGAGATTCTCTGCGATAATTATTTTTCCGTTATTATCTATCGAGGCTCTTGCTATCTCGCTTCTCGAAAGAGTCGGAATTATTCTCTCAAGCGACTCTGAGACCGCCTCGGCAAGTGACGCGCTATCGGTAACGAGCACCGCGCTCGCGAGTCTGTCGTGCTCTGCCTGTGAGAGAAGGTCTGTCGCCACGACATGGGGGTCACAGCTGCCGTCTGCCACCACCATTATCTCACTCGGACCTGCTATCATATCGATAGCCACAAGCCCGAATACCTGCTTTTTAGCCTCGGCAACAAAGGCGTTTCCGGGTCCTACTATCTTATCGACCTTCGGCACGGATTCTGTTCCGTATGCAAGTGCAGCAACCGCCTGTGCGCCGCCGACCTTGAATACTCTGTCAACTCCCGCTATCTTCGCCGCCGCCAAAATGACGGGATTTACCTTACCGTCAGCCGAGGGGGGCGTTACCATAACTATCTCGGAGCAGCCCGCTATCTTTGCGGGAATACAGTTCATAAGCACAGATGAGGGATATGCCGCCGTTCCGCCGGGAACGTAAAGTCCGACCTTTTCGATAGGCATTACCTTCTGTCCCATGACTATTCCGTCGCACTCGTTTATAATAAAGCTGTTTCTGACCTGCTTCTCGTGAAAGGCGTATATATTCTTTGCCGCCTTCTTCATTATCTCCTTGAATTCGTCCTCGACCGAGTCGTAGGCTTCGTCTATCTCGGCCTCGCTCACCTCAAGCGAGGAAAACTTTGCCTTATCAAATTTTTCGGAGTATTCAAAGAGCGCCTTGTCCTTGTTTGTTCTTACGTTTGCGATTATATCAGAAACTATTGCCGTAACGTCAAACTCAGGAACAACACGCGCAAAAATTTCCGACTCGTCGACCTCTCCGTATTTATATATCTTTATCATAAAGTCTCCTTATTTTTTCATCTGCTCCGAAATTTTCTCGCACATTCGGTTTATCTCGGCGTTTTTGAACTTATAGCTCACCTTATTGCAAACAAGGCGGGCGCTTATGTCAACTATCGTCTCTCTGGGCTCGAGGTTATTTTCATAAAGCGTTTTTCCCGTCTCGACTATATCGACTATAACGTCGGAAAGTCCGAGAATGGGAGCGAGCTCTATCGAGCCGTTGAGCTTTATGATATCTATTTC
>JAZOLQ010000075.1:0-20756 GCA_045653185.1 Eubacteriales bacterium | reverse complement strand
TATCCAGCCCGCAGACGTAAGAATGGCTATGGATCTTCGTGCGGTTCGCGCAGCAGTTCTTTATAACGATGACGCAAAGGCTGACCTTAGAAAGTCTCATGAGAACTCCGCTGTTAAGAAGCTCTACGACGAATATTTCGGAGAGCCCAACAGCCATAAGGCACATGAGATACTCCACACTACATACGTTAAGCGTGGATTATAATTCTGATAAATAATAAAGGCAGGGGAAATCCCCTGCCTTTATTGTAAAATGAAGAAAAGAACAAGTCCGTTAAAAACGGACTTGTTCTTTTTGTATGATATTTATTATAATGACTTAACAAAGGTTTCAATTCTCTCAAGTGCCTGAGTTATGTGCTTTATAGAATATGCGTAAGAGATACGCGCAAAACCTTCTCCGCCTGCGCCAAAGGCGTTGCCGGGGATTATAGCGCAACGGTAGTTGTAAAGAAGCTTTTCGCAGAAATCTTCGCTCGACATTCCAAAATCTCCTATTTTGGGGAAGATATAGAATGCGCCCTCTGGCTCAAAGGAGTCGATGCCTATGCTCTTAAGTCCGTTGTATATGTATCGTCTGCGGCGGTTATACTCATCGGTCATCATTTTTATGTCCTCATCGCCGTTTTTGAGCGCGTCGATAGCTGCGAACTGAGAGGTAGTGGGCGAGGACATAATGCCATACTGATGTATCTTGAGCATCTGCTCTGTAAGAGGAGCGGGAGCGCAGATATAGCCAAGTCTCCAACCTGTCATAGCGTAAGCCTTTGAAAATCCGCTTGCGATTATCGTTCTTTCCTTCATGCCTTCAATAGCGGCAATAGAGAAATGAGAGCGGCCGTATGTCATTTCGGCATATATCTCGTCGGAGAGCACGAGGATGTTTGTATCCTTCAGTATCTCAGCGATATCTCTCAGCTCCTCCTCGGTCATAATAGCGCCCGTGGGGTTGTTGGGATAGGGAAGAACGAGAATCTTTGTTCTCGGTGTGATAGCCGCCTTGAGAGCCTCGGGGGTTATCTTGAATTTATCCTCATACTTCGTTTCAAGAATAACGGGAACACCGCCTGATATTCTTGCAAGAGGAGCATAGCAAACGAAGGAGGGGGTGGGGATTATTACCTCATCACCGGGAGAGAGTACGGCGCGGAGTGCAATATCGATAGCCTCGCTTCCGCCAACGGTAACGATTATTTCGTTGTCGGGGTTATAGGAGACGTTAAAACGACGAGTCATATAGTTGTCTATTTCAACTCTGAGCTCGTAAGTTCCCGCATTTGAGGTATAGTAGGTCTTGCCTTTTTCAAGACTTTCAATACCTGCCTCACGTATATGCCAAGGGGTAACAAAGTCGGGCTGACCAACAGTAAGACCGACAACGTCATCCATTGTCTCAAGCAGATCAAAATATTTTCTTATTCCCGATTTTTCGGTGTTTACAACCACGGGAGACAAAATTTTGCTGTAATCTATCATCAGAAATACCCCCTTTCGTCCTTTTCGGGCGTATCGTAAAGCATACCCTTGTCCTTATATTTGTGAAGAACAAAGTGTGTTGCCGTGGAGTTTACCGCGTCGATAGTAGAGAGCTTCTGAGAAACGAAGTAAGCAACTTCCTTCATTGTTTTGCCTTCTATGACGACAGAGAGGTCGTAACCGCCCGACATAAGATATACCGACTGAACCTCGGGATAGTTGTAGATTTTTTCAGCGACTCTGTCAAAGCCCCTGTCGCGCTGGGGAGTTATCTTTACCTCTATGATAGCGGTTACAGATTCGCGGTCTGTCTTTTCCCAGTCTATCATAGTTTTATATCCGACAATAGTGCCGTTCTTTTCAAGAGACTCTATTTCTTTTTTTATATCTTCCTCGTCTCTGTCAAGCATGATAGCAAGTTGTTTGTTGGTAAGTCTTGCATCATCCTCTAAGAGTTTAAGAATATTCTTATCCATAGTATTTCCTTTCTTAAAATATTAAGATTTTATTTTTTTGAGGATGCTTTCGTAAGAAAGTCCGTATTTATCTGCAATATCACGCGCATAGCTCTTTCCGTCGGGCTTGGCTCGTACTATTTTGAACGAGCGCTTGCCTTCTTCTATTCCCGCTACAAGAGTGTCGATAGTAGAGCCTCCCTCAAGCGACGTGCGCGCGTTAATATTATCTATCTCCGCGGCAAGCTCGTGAAGGTGGGTAGAGAAGAGGCAGCGACAGCCGACTCTGCTAAGTCCCGCGAGGACCTCAGCGGCGATATAAGACGCCTCAAACGAGCCTGTGGAAGAAAGCGACTCGTCAAGAAGAACGAGACTGTGGCTTGTCACACAATCGAATATCTCGCCAAGACGGGCGCACTCCTCACCAAGACGGCCCTTGTCGATAGTATCGTCAGCGCCTGTGGGGAAGTGAGTGAATATCGCGTCGGCAATACTCAGCGTCATCTTTTCAGCAGGTACGAACATACCAAGCTGAGTGAGCGCCTGAGCAATACCTATGGCGCAGGTTATTACCGATTTTCCACCTCGGTTAGGACCTGTAAGCACATATATAAGAGCGTTCTCGGTATCGAATACGATATCATTAGAAACTATTTCGTCGTCAACCTTGAGAGCTACACAAGGATTGTAGAGCCCATCGGCTCGGAAGCAACGCTGCTCTATGGGAGCAATTTCCGGAATACAAAGCGAGCATCCGCGTTCGCGAAGCTGGCGCATAAATTCTGTGCCCTTGACCAAGAATTCTATCTCGGGCATAAGGTTTAAAAGAAAATCTGTATTTTCGAGAACGTAGGATTGCACAATTCGTTTCCAAGAGCGCAGAGATTGCTTGTATACCTCGTTTATCGCCGAATTGAAGGCGAGAGAAAGAGCGGTCTTTTGGTTTTCGGACTGCTTTTTTCCAAAGGGGACAAGGCTCGCGATACAAGTATATTCGTCCTCCTTAAAATTAAGACGAAGTATTTTCTCTATAACGTCGCCCGAACGGAAGGATTCGGAATTTATCGAAAGGACTCCCGCACTCGAGGGTCGGAGCTGAGAATCAAGGTTTACTCCGATAGTAACACTCTTTATTTCTCTGACACGGTTCGTAAGCTCTGAAAGCTTTGCGTTAAGCTCCTTGTAATAATCACTTTCGGCAAGCTCGGAAATTCTGTCTGCAAGAGTTACGAAGGATCTGCTGGAGAGTCTTTCCCTTATGGCGCTAAGACCGCCGTGAAGCGTTTCTATGCAAGAGATATAAAGCTCTATCTCGGTGATGCTCTCAAGATACGACGAGGTATCGCCCGAGTCAGCTTCGAGACGGCGAAGCTCCATAATGTCGGTAAGTATAGGAATAAGCCTGTTAAGTGTTTTGGAAATTTCGGGACAGTCAAGCATATCCTTGAAAACTTCCATACGGTATTTTATAACCTCTGGGTCTTTCGTAAAATATTCGTCAAGGTCGCTGTTTTTAAGCGAGAACAGCTCAAGCAATCCAAGCTCATCGAGAACGAACATATTTATATCGGGGGCATCGTTGCCGTTGTAGTGGTTATGTTGAGTTTCGGAGTTTGGAAATATGAGACTGAAATTAGAAAAATCCTGATTCATTTTTAATTACCTTTCGGTCAATTTGTAAGTATAAAATAAGCAATGACCGCAGCCACTTGAGCAACTATGATAAGCGGTATGCCGAGCATAAACTTCATATGCTTTGTTTTATGTCGGATAGCAAACATAGTCAGAAGCATAGCAACAGAGCCGCCGAGGGCAGAGAGCAAAAGAAGAGTGCTTTCTCTTGTGCGATGCTTCGGACGGTGCTTGGCGGCATATTTGTCATAGCAACAAACTACGACGGATATAAGCGACATCGCTATCAGATATATTATTGGAATTAAAATTTTCGGATCTGAAAAATCAATATTTGCAAACATTTTTTTACCTTTCGGGTAGGTTCGCTTTCAGCGAACCTACCGAGACTTGTAATTTGTTATTTTTTAGGATAGCTGTCCTTAAGTCCGACAACTCTGTTAAAGGTGTTTTCGTGCTTTGTGTCCTTGCAGAAGTATCCGTTTCGTACAAACTGGAATTTATCTCCCGCGGCAGCATCCGCAAGTGAGGGTTCTATCTTTGCGTTCTCAATAACAGTGAGAGATTCGGGATTGAGATAGTCGTTGTAGGTCTTATCCTCGGGGATAGCGTTTACGTTTTCAATCGTGAAAAGCTTGTCGTAGAGCATAAGCTTTGCGTCCTTTGCATAGGGAACAGAAAGCCAGTGGATAGTGCCCTTTATCTTTCTTCCGTCGACGGGATTTCCGTTTCTTGTTTCGAGATCGGCAGTACATCTTATTTCAGCGATGCTTCCGTCCTCGTTCTTAACTATCTCGCCGCACTTGATTATATACGCGCCCATAAGACGAACCTCGCCTTCGGGCTTGAGACGGAAGAATTTTGGGGGCGGAACTTCAGCGAAGTCAGAGCTGTCGATATATATCTCGCGAGTGAAGGGAAGCGCTCTTGTTCCCGCTTCGGGATTTTGAGGATTGTTCGGAAGATCGAAATATTCTGTTTTATCCTCAGGATAGTTTGTGATAACCACCTTTATGGGCTTCTCAATAGCAATCCTTCTCGGAGCTTTTGCGTTAAGCTCCTCGCGTATAGAGTGTTCGAGCATATCGATATCAACAAGGCTGTTTGCCTTGGAAACACCCGCGGCTCTTACAAAATTGAATATAGAGGAGGGTGTGTAGCCTCTTCTGCGGAGCGCGCAGATAGTGGGGAGACGGGGATCGTCCCAACCGTCGACCATATCGTTTTCAACGAGATAGCGCAAGTATCTCTTCGACATTACCGTATTAGTAACGTTGAGTCTTGCGAACTCTCTCTGCTTGGGCTTGGGATCAAAGCCAATATTATCAATGTCCCACTCGTAAAGAGGTCAGTGATTTTCAAACTCAAGAGAAGACAGAGAATAAGTGATTCCCTCAAGCGCGTCCTGAATTGGATGTGCATAGTCGTAAAGCGGATAAATGCACCACTTGTCGCCTTGGCGGTGGTGAGAGGTGTGAACTATGCGGTAGATAGCGGGGTCGCGCATATTGAGGTTTGAGGATGCCATATCTATCTTAGCTCTGAGAGTTCTCGCGCCGTCGGGGAACTCACCGTTCTTCATACGCTCGAAAAGGTCGAGGTTCTCCTCAACGCTTCTGTTTCTGTAAGGACTGTCCTTTCCCGCTTGTGTAAGCGTGCCTCTGTATTCTCTCATTTCCTCGGCACTCAGGTCGCAAACGTATGCCTTGCCGTCCTTTATAAGCTTTACGGCGAACTCATAGCATTTGTCAAAGTAGTCAGAACCATAGAAGATTCCGCCGTCGGGCTCAGCACCGAGCCAGAGAAGGTCGTTGTATATAGATTCTACGTACTCGGTATCTTCTTTAGCGGGGTTTGTGTCATCGTATCTGAGATTGAATTTTCCGCCGTACTTCTTTGCCGTTTCGTAGTTTATGAGAATGGCTTTAGCCGAGCCGATATGGAGATATCCGTTGGGCTCAGGCGGAAAACGGGTGTGTATCTTTATATTGGGGTCTTCTCTGAGGTCGGCATCAATGATGTCGTGTATAAAATTGCCTGCAATAATTTCTTCCATAAAATCAAAATTCCTTTATTTTATATTAAAGATTGTCAACCATTCCGGTTATTCTTTCGATAACCTTGTCCTTGCCGAGTATCTGCATAACGGCATACATATCGGGAGAGTTTATCTTACCCGTTACAGCGAGACGAAGGAACATACTTACGTCGGCTACGTTGCCCTTGAAGGATTCGGGAGAAGCCTTATAAGCCTTCATATCGGTAGTATAACCGTTTTGCTCGGCGATAGCCTTTATTTTTTCAAACCATACGTTCATATCGTCGGACGGATCATAAGTGCTCACAAAGCCCTCAAGGACCGCCTTAATATCTTCTTTCGGGAATTTTTCGGGATATTCAGCCTCGACCTTGAAATATTCGTCGAAGAAGAATCCCATATAGGGCTTTGCGTCACGCCATGTAGCAAGGTCCTTTCTCGGTTTCTTTCCGCCTCTGCCGATAGAGAAAGCGGCTTTTGCCAGCTCCTCGTTTGCCGCAAGAGTTTCTCCAAAGGGTGTGTCAAACTCAAGCGCCCAGTTCGTTACCGAACGGGTAACGGTGTCGGCATCCATTTTGGATATGACGTTCTTTGATACGTCCTCAAGCTTTGCAAAGTCGAAAAGACAGCCCGAAACAGACATCTTCTTGATGTTGAAGGGGAAATCGAGATAGGACTTGTCGGGATTTTGCATTCTCCATTCCTCGTAATTGGAGTTAAGGAGAGTCATAACGTATTCGCAGACCGCCTCGGGACAATAACCCATTTCGGTATAGTCGTCCATATTAGCGCCCATATCTCTCTTTGAAAGCTTCTTTTTGTTTCCGTTCTCGTCAAGACGCATTATCTGCGCGATGTGGAGATATTTCGGAGTTTTGAATCCAAGATATCTGAAAAGCTGAAGGTGCTTTGCAAGGCTGGGAAGCCACTCCTCGCCTCTGATGACGTGTGTAGTTCCCATAAGATGATCGTCTACCGCGTGCGCGAAGTGATAGGTGGGAATTCCGTCGGATTTGAGAAGAACGAAATCCTCGTCGTTTTCGGGTATTTCCATAGTGCCTTTTACAAGGTCGGTAAATTTTATCTTCTTTTCACTGTCTCCGTCGGCAAGAATTCTGAGCACGAAGGGGTTGCCTGCGGCAAGATTTTTCTCTACCTCTTCCATGGTTATCTCTCGCGCCTTAAGCATTTGAGCTCGTCTTGCCTCTGCCTCGGCGAGCCAGTCGGTATTCTTTATTTCTTCTTTCTTGTTTACCGAGAGAAGCTCCTCAAGCTCGGATGCTTCTGTAAAGCAAGGATAAGCCTTGCCCTCTGCTACAAGCTGTTTTGCATAAACGTGATATATCGGACCGCGAAGGCTCTGCTTATAAGGACCGTAAATACCCTTATCTGCTACCCTTCCGTTTTCATCGAGAATAGCGCCCTCGTCAAAATTGACGTTGTATGTTGCAAGAGTTTTGATAAGTCCCTCAGCCGCACCCTCGACCTCACGGCGCGCATCGGTGTCCTCTATTCTGAGGAAGAGCACTCCGCCGCTCTGATGGGCGAGTCTTTCGGCTACTGTCGAGGGAAAAAGTCCGCCAAAGTGCACAAAGCCTGTGGGGCTGGGCGCAAATCTCGTTACCTTAGCTCCCTCGGGAAGCTGTCTTGCGGGGTATAACTGCTCCATATCCGCAGGGGTTTTATCTATATGGGGGAAAAGAAGGTCTGCAAGCTTTTTAAAATCCATAATCTATATCTGTCCTTTCGTTAGTCAAATGAAGTAAACGGTATTATCGAGAGCATTTCCCAAGATTGCCGAAGGCCCGTGACCCGGATATATCTTTAAATTGCGGTCGTAATTTGAAAGCGAGGCGAGAGAGTCACGAAGCGAGTTTTCGTTTCCGCCCCAAAGGTCCGAGCGGCCGATATTGTCGGCAAACAGAGTATCACCCGTCACCATAAAATCGGGGCAGAGGAAACAACAAGAGCCCTTGGAGTGACCTGGTGTGTGAATGACCTTTATTCTCTCATCGCCGAGAGATATCTCATCACCGTCAGAGAACAAAGCGTCTGCGGATGCAAATTGCTTGTCCTTTCCAAAAAAGGTGAAAAAGGCGTTTTTTCTCGAATCGGTCAGCATTTCGGCGTCATCCTTGTGTATCATTACTTGAGCGCCGGTGGCACGCCTGAGCGTATCTATCGACATTATGTGGTCGAAATGACCGTGCGTGAGGATTATCGCTTCTATCCTTGCTCCCTCGCCCGAAACGGCAGTCGTTATAGCCTCTACCGAGACCGAGGGATCTACTATTATCGCGCGCTCACCCGATATAAGAGCATAGGTGTTTGCCGCAAAGGATTCGGGACATACAGAAAGAATTTTCAAATCATCACCGCCAAAATTCAAATTTACATTATATTATATCACAATGGCGGAAAAAAGTCTATACTTTTAAAGAAATTTGTCCTCATTTACTTGAAAAAAAGAGACTTATCTGTTATAATTTTCATATAAATATCCTAAGGAGACAGCCATGGCGAGCAATAATTGCGTTATATCGAATATTCCCATAAAAGAGGTGTTTGCCACCCCTGTGCTTGAAAATGAGATATTGACAAACCCGACACAGCTTTTGATGGATGCTGAAAAGAGGCGTTTTCTTACGCTTTGCGCGGAGAAACGCAACTATACTTCTGATTATGAGATATTTGAGGCGTTTGTTGAAAATCTCTGGAAGATGCGCGGAAGCGGAGCATATCAGCTTTTTGGCGAGGAGATAGCGCTGTTTTTCGGTTATAAAGAGGACGTTGCTTCTGCCGACCCAAAAGAGCTTTGGACAAGATTTTGCGAGACTTTGAGCGAGAAGGTGTTTGATATAAATATGCTCGAAAAAATATCCGCTCAAAAAACTCACCAGCACAAACTTCCTATCCTCTGTAAGTGTGGCGGATATGAGGAGCTTATAGTGAAAAATCTCGGTGCGATAAAGGATTTTGAAGAAGACTTCATCGCCGTTGATATTTCAAAATATAACTTTGTAAAGACCGACAGATATCACGCCGAAAAAGCCTATACCGGATATATCTCGGGAGATGAAAAAAATATCGATACCGTCATTTCGGGACTTCTTTATCCGATATGCGAGAGCGCGAGAAATGGGGGCAAAAAGCTTTACGTGTATATAGGGGATAATATTGCCTCGGCAAAGCTTATGATAGAATATTTCTCTTCAAGGGATGTCCTTCCCGAAACAAGAATATTCACATCGGGAGAGGCTTTGGAGCGTGTGGCGGCAGAGCTTTGCGGAGTATACGGAAAGGAAATGACGAGGGTTCTGTGCGGACTTGTTTACAGAGAGGGAGATACCGTTGAAAAAATATCCGATACTATAAAAAGAGTGGCGGCGGTATATCCGATAGGAGAGCTTTTCTTAGGGGGTTCGGTTGGTAAAAGTCCCGCTTTTGCGGCAAAGCTCAAAATGCTTGAAAAGGCAATGAATATCGCTCTGAAAGAAATATAAGATAAGGCGTGTGCATTTCGCACACGCCTTATCTTATAAGAAGAAAAGTGAACCGATGTCATATAAAGGCTCGTCTGAGAGAGAGATAGCCTTTTTTTGATGCTTCTCGCAGAAATCGGATATAAGCCTTCCGTCCGGATGAAGCAAAATATTTCCCGAAAAATAAATGTTTTCGAGATCAGAGCCCGAGCATCCGCCGATAAATCCCGTGTCGTATCCGTCAAGAGCGATCTTCTTTTGCGATATAAGAAGCACGTCTATTCCATCCTCGCGCATTGCTTTGGAGAGAGATGGATCTGATGTTATCGCGGCATCCTCGCCAACGGGGCAGACCGAGCATTTTGCATAGCCTTGCTTTACGTTTCTTAGCGAACAGCCCTCTTTTTTTCCGAGCTCCAAAATAAATTTTGAGACCGAATCGAGCCTTGCATAGATATTTTTTCCTATCTTCAGTGCGTTAAAAAGGATATCGTCGGGATAAGCGCTTGATATAGGCTCGTCGCTTACGAGCAGTTCGTATCCAAGCGCGGCTATCTCGTCAAGCTCTTTGCGGGCAATCGGGATATAATCTCTGTGACATATAACACTCCTGCCCCAAATAAATATCAACATATCGGGGTGTGCAGAGACAGGTGATTGAAGGGTGGGGAAGGTCGGAAGCTTTATAAGCTCGTAGCCCAAGGCATAGAGGCCCGCTTCAGCACCTTTTTTTATTCTTGAGTCAACGACTACCTTTTTCATTAGCACCTCCGTGAGAAAAAGCTGAAAGCGGACGAAAAAACGTCCGCTTTCACTGCTTTATGCTTTTAAGATTTAACCGATTAAGCACGTGTAACTTTGCCTGAACGAAGGCAACGAGAACATACGGCAACGGTCTTTGTTGAACCGTCAACAACTGCTCTTACCTTACGAATGTTAGGCTTCCAAGTTCTGTTCGTTTTACGGTGCGAGTGTGAAACAGCCTGACCGAACACAACGCCCTTTCCGCAAATACTGCATTTTGCCATATTGACACCTCCTCAATGCACAAGCCGTGCATCTATATACTTGTTTTAGAATCCATAGAACATTTCACATTATACCATAAAAAAATTCAAAATGCAAGAGATTTTTTCAGATTTTTTAAAAATATTTAAAATTAGCAGATTTGACTATTTTCTTCAATATTTCTTTGAGTGTTTTTCTCAATTTGCTCAAGTAGTTCTGTACTATCGCTCTGTTTCGAGGATTTTTCGAGCAGCTCAAACGCCAAAACGGTGTCGTTTGGTGTCGTGTTTTCCTCAAAGTCGCTCTTATTTACTTCGTCAGTGCCGCAAGATTCTTTATCGGTTTCCTGTGGTATCTGCTCAACGCTGCCGAGAAGGATAGCATTTTTAGGATGGATATAGCTTTCAAACAAGATCCCGCAAAAGCTTTCGTTAAGCATTTCAGCGCCTTTTTCGCTTGGTATGAAGCGGAAAGCGCCCTCTGCTTTGCTTATGGCGTCACGAAGATTTCCGTTTATCGAAAGCGCGCTTTTTATTTCTCCGTGTGAGGAGAAAATGTGATAGAGATCGCACATGCTTCTGAACGATTTAAAATCGGGCATACCGTTTTCAAGTCTTGAGAACGAGAGAAGATATAGTTTTGAGCCGTTAGCGTTCAGCTTTGAAGGCATGTACGCCTTTTCTTTTTTTACAAAGGGATATGCACTCAAAGACAGGTTTTCTGAGCTTGTAAAGCTTATGCGGGAGACGTCGGTAATGCAAAGCTCGCAGGTCACTCTGTAAGCGCCGAGTATCATAGCAAGGCAGTTGCCAAGTGTCTTTGAGTCGGCATCTTTTGGAAAATTATATTTCAGATAAAGCGATATGAGCTGACGGTCATATCCGTATGTGATAAAGGAAAGCACGGCATCTATTGTTTTGTTGATAGCGGCAAGAAAATAATTGGAGAACGCCTCTGCGTCTATTTTAAATTGCTCGTTGTGAAGTCTGTCGGTTACGACAGTGACAAGTGAATTTTTGTCATAATACTTAGCCGCATCAATGATATCTTCAATAAGAGAGTGTTCTTTATCCTCGATATCCTCGTCAAGCTCTTCAGGCAGGGATGGGGTCTTGATACCTATCGAATTCATATATTTGCCCGACACCTTTGATATAGAAGCGAGCGAGAGCGGAGAGCTTGCTTCCGAAATATGTGAGCGCTTTGTCAAAAGGTCGTTGAAGGTGGCGATGATATCGTTATTTTCGCATAAGACCTCGTTTATAGCGGCATTTGACGCATCAGGCGGCGTTGCTTTGAATATCTCATCAAGGATTCTCAGCTCGGAATCGGTTATAATCGCCTTGCCGAATCTTGCGCAATTTTCCTTGCAAAGAGAGAGAAGCTGTATATCCATAGAAAGTCCGAGCGAGTCGCGGAGCTCCAAAAGCTTTTGCTCAGAACCGAGAGAAAAATTACGTATGATCATTACGTTTCACCTCGTGTAGTTTGCCGAAGCAGATATTGCCGTCGGTATGTGTAAGTATAACGTTTTTAAATTCCGAATGTAAAGGTGTTTCCGAGGAAACAGCCACTTCAATAAAATCGGCTGTGTGTCCGTATGCGACACCGTTTTTATAGGTCTCAAAAAGGACAGTCCTTTCGGGAGCATTTTCTATATCCGATAAGAGTATGCGGCTTCTTATTTCTTTCGCCTTGGAGGCAAGGAGCGCAGCTCTTTGATGCTTGACGTCGGATGAAATCTGCCCCTTCATTTCGGCAGCGGGAGTTCCCGCTCTTTTTGAATAGGGGAATATATGCATCATAAGAAATTCTGCTTTTTCAGCAAAGGCAAGCGTATCCGCAAAATCCTCGTCAGATTCACCGGGAAATCCGACTATCACATCGGTCGTAAATTTTACGTTTGGTATAGCCTCTCTTAAGAGAGTTATAGCTCTCATTGCCATGTCGGCGTTGTATTTTCTTTTCATCAGCGCGAGAACGCGGCTGCTTCCGCTTTGAAGAGAAAGGTGAAAATGGGGAGCTAGAGAGCGACGGGGAGCTATGCGCTCTACAAATTTCGGGGTGATCAGCGAGGGATCAAGAGAGCCAAGGCGTACTCTTCCAATGCCCTCGATCTTATCGACCTCGCAAAGAAGCATTGCAAGGTCGACGCCGTCAAGGTCGCGTCCGTAGGACCCCGTTTCTATTCCTGTAAGAACTACCTCACGGCAACCGCCGAGAGTGAGCCCTCGCACTTCGTCCAGCACCTCACAAAGAGGCTTTGAACGTATGTTTCCTCTTGCCGATGGAATTATACAATAGGTACAGTGGCTCTCGCACCCGTCCTCGATCTTTACGTATGCGCGTGTGCGCTCAAATCCATTTATCTTCATTGGCTCAAAATGAGCTGAATCGATATCTTTTACGTCAATTATAGGTGAAGACGGCTTTTCTTTGCGGTTTATGAGAAGCTCCGCGGCGTCAGCCACCGACAGCTTGTCGGTGTTTCCGCATATATAGTCCACGCCCTGTATCTTTGCGACCTTGTCGGGCGCTACCTGTGAAAAACAGCCCGTTACTATAACGTATGCCGAGGGGTTCTTCTGTATGGCGCGGCGAATGAACTGACGGGCTTTTCTGTCAGACTCCGCAGTTACGGTGCAGGTGTTTATAACGTATATGTCGCAGATCTCCGAGGGGGAGAGTATTTCTATTTCTCTTTTTGAAAGCTCCTCGGATATAGCCTCCGATTCATATTGATTTACTTTACATCCAAGGGTGTATATTCCGGCTGTAAAAGGTCTTTTTCTCATCTGTTTGATATACCTCACTTAAGTATACTAATATAATACCACATTTTATCTTTTTTGTAAACAGTAAAATATTATCAAAATTATTCAAAAGGTCTTGAAAAATAGAAAGCTATGACTTATAATGTAAATATACGGTGCAGCTGTACATGTACACCGTAAGGATAAATAAAATTGCAAGGAGATAAAAACAATGAGCGAACTTCATATAGTGGATCATCCCCTGATAACGCATAAGCTTTCAATTATGAGAAATAAAAAAACAGGCTCAAAGGATTTTCGCGAGCTTCTTAACGAGATCGCAATGCTTATGGGCTATGAGCTTACACGTGACCTTCCGCTTGAGGACGTAGTCATAGATACACCGCTTACAAAAATGACTGCAAAGATGGTCTCGGGAAAAAAGCTTGCCATAGTGCCGATACTTCGTGCGGGACTTGGAATGGTAGAGGGACTTCAGAGCCTTGTGCCTGTGGCAAAGGTGGGTCATATCGGACTTTACCGCGACCCCGAAACACATACGCCCGTTGAATATTACTGCAAGCTCCCACAGGACATCGAGGAGAGAATAGTAATTCTTGTTGACCCTATGCTTGCAACGGGAGGCTCAGCGGTAGATGCGCTTACGATGCTGAAGCAGAGGGGTTGCAAAAATATTCGCTTTATGTGCCTTGTTGCAGCTCCCGAGGGAGTAAAGAAGGTTCAAGAGGCGCATCCTGACGTCAATATATACACGGCGGCTCTTGATGAGTGCCTTAACGAGCACGCATATATAGTCCCCGGTCTTGGCGATGCGGGAGACAGAATTTTCGGAACGCTTTAAGGAGATTGGGATCGTCTCGTTTAGATGCAGAAATTTCGTTTTGCACTAAATGGAACGATCCCGTTATTTAAATGAGAATAATAAAGGTAAACCGTAACGATGCGGGGCAAAGACTCGACAAGTTTTTAGGCAAGGCAGTCAAGGGACTTCCGCATTCGCTTATGTACAAGTATATAAGAACAAAAAAAATAAAAGTCAACCGTCAAAGAACGGTGCAGAACTATTTTCTTTGTGAGGGCGATGAAATACAGCTTTTCATAAGAGAAGAGTTTTTTGACTCGCCCGAAAAGGATACAGGCGCGCTTTCAAGAATAACACCAAAGCTTGATATCGTGTATGAGGACGAAAACATAATGCTTCTCAATAAACGTCCGGGAGTGCTTGTTCACGAGGACTCCGACGCAAAAGAGAACACGCTTATAATGCACATAAAGGCGTATCTCGCGCTGAAGGGAGAATACGATCCCGAAACCGAAAATTCCTTCTCTCCCGCCCTTTGCAACCGAATAGACAGAAATACGGGCGGAATAGTTATAGCCGCAAAAAACGCCGAGGCGCTTCGCGTTATGAACGAAAAGATACGGAATAACCGCCTCAGAAAATACTATCTCTGTCTTGTGCACGGCAGACCCAAAAAGAAGTCCGACACGATGTACGCATGGCTTAAAAAGGATAGTCAGACGAATATGGTCGAGGTCAGAGACAAAAAGTTTGCGGGAGCAAAGGATATAATCACGGCGTATACCGTTCTCGAGTCAAACGGCTCGGAGAGCCTTCTTGAAGTGGAGCTTATAACCGGACGCACACACCAGATCCGCGCTCACATGGCGCATATCGGGCATCCGCTTCTCGGAGACGGCAAGTACGGAGTGAACCGAGAGGAAAAGCACAGAGGATATAAGTATCAGGCGCTTTACGCCTACAAGCTTAAATTCTTGGACGACGGAGAAGAGAATATACTTTCTTATCTCACTGACAAGGAGTTTACGCTCCCGAGGGATAAGATATGGTTTATAAATGATTTGGAGAAGAGATCTTAATGGTTTTGAGTTTGCTTGAAAACGATAGATACAAAAAAATATTTCGTCTTGCAATGCTTGCGCTCGGCGGAGTCCTTACCGGACTTACCCTTGTTTTCCCGAGTATAGGGATAATTGAATGGGTATCTCTTGTGCCCGCCGCAATTGCGCTTATAAGCATAAGCGAGGATAAGAATATCAGGAGAAGGGGAATTTACGGATACGGTTTCTTCTTTTTCGTTTGCTTCTATCTTGTTAATTATCATTGGTTTATAAATCTTTATCCGCTTGATTTTGTCGGCGGAATGACAAAACCCGCCGCCCTTGCCGTCGTGCTTGCGGGGTGGGTCGGGCTTTCGATCCTTCAGGCGCTTGTCGGAGGGCTTGTGTTCGTGATCTTTGCAGAGGGTGCGAAAACGAAAACTGCTCGGCGATTTCTTCCCATAGGGGCATTTTTAGCAGGCGCTCTTTGGGCAATATTTGAATGGACTCAAACGCTTACTTGGGCAGGTGTTCCGTGGGGAAGACTTGCTATCGGACAGACGGACTGGCTTATCGGTGCGCAAAGCGCCTCGCTTTTCGGCTCGTGCTTTGTTACCTTTTTGATAGTTACAGTCAACTTTTTTGTAGCTTATGCTATTCTTAAAGCAGATAAGAGACGCCTTACGGCAATACTTGCAGTATCAATATTCCTTGCAAATACCTTGCTTGGCACGGCAATATATTTCGGTTACTCCGATAAAGGAGAGAGTATAAAAATATCTGCCGTTCAGGGCAATATTTCCTCACAGGAAAAATGGACCTACGAGATACGCCAAAAGACGCTTGACGTATACGAGGAGTATACGAAGGAGGCGGCAGAGGAGGGTGCTGATATCGTGGTATGGCCCGAGACCGCGCTTCCGTACAACTTTGAGGATAACGTGGCTATGGAGCGTTACGTCTCCCGACTTGCGAAAAAGAATGGGGTTACGATACTTTGCGGAGCGTTTACCTACGGCGACGATGAGATAGAATTCAATTCGATAGTTGCCTTTCTCCCCGACGGAAGCAGATATGAAACCGTTTACTCAAAGCGCCACCTTGTTCCGTTTGGAGAATTCGTTCCGCTAAGAGAGGTGTTTGAAATACTCATTCCCCCGCTTACAGAGCTTTCTATGATATCAAGCGATCTTGGCGAGGGAGAGTCAGCTCAGGTCTTTGAGCTTGAAGAGACGAACATAGGCTCGCTTATCTGTTTTGATTCGATATACGACGAGCTTGCGAGAGATTCGGTCCGATCGGGCGCGAAAATCCTTGCGATATCCACCAACGACTCTTGGTTTCTTGACTCTGCCGCGCTCGATATGCACAACGCTCAGGCAAAGCTTCGCGCGATAGAAAATAGGCGTTACGTGGTGCGTTCGGCAAATACGGGAATATCAAGCATCATATCTCCGATAGGTGAGGAGATAGACTCTATCGACCGACTTGTTGGCGGACAGATAACGGCTGAGGTATATTCGCTGGAGAGCCACACTCTCTTTACGAATATAGGCAATCTTTTCGTGTATCTTGCTATTGCGGCGATAGTAATATGGCTTGCTATCGAAAAAATAATTGCTTTGTATTTTAGCAAATCCCTTGACAATTCGAATGTAAAATGATATCATAATATCAGCCTTATGAGGCTAAATAAAAGACTTTTAAGGAGAAAATTAGTTATGAAAAAAGTATTAAAGGTATTGTCTCTCGTTATGGTAGCTGCTATGCTTTGCATTACCCTTGCATCTTGCGGAAAAACACTTTCCGGTGAGTACGAAAGTGATGCTACCGTATTGGGTACAGGTCTTGTTACAATTTACGAGTTTTCAGGCAAGAAGGTAACTCTCACACTTGAAACAAAGGCTGCAGGCGCTGTTGTTGGCGACCCCATAGTTATTGAAGGTAAGTATTCCATCGATGACGATAAGATCACGTTCGAGTTCGAGGGTGATGATGAGGACGCTAAAAAGTACAGCCAGACGCTTGACTTTGAAGAAAGCGAAGATTACATCAAGATCGGTGTAGTTAAATTCGAGAAGAAATAAAATTTCATAAAATCATTAAGTATGGTTGCAAATTTCGGCAGAGGTATTGTTCCTCTGCCGATTTTGTGTTATAATGAACTATATATAACAGTGTAAAAGGAAGATATACGATGAAAAAGGGATGTATTTCTGTCGAGCGGATATTGTCGAAGCTTGACGAATATTTGAATAAAAATGATTACAGTTCCGCCGAGAGACATCTCGTTTATTGGCTTTCCGAGGCGGAGAACGGCTGCGATTCGAGGACCGAGCTGCTTGTGCGCAACGAGCTTATGGGACTTTACCGCAAGCTTGGACGCGAGAAGGAGGCGCTTGACTCTGTTTCTGCCGCGCTTGATAAAATAGAAAAGCTTGATATCGGGCATCAGGTCGGAGCGGCTACCACGTTTCTCAATTGCGCCACCGTATATAAGGCGTTTGGTAAAGCGGAGGAGTCTATTCCGCTTTTTGAACGCGCGAGAGATGTTTACGAGAGTGAGCTTGAGGAGACCGACAGCCGCCTTGGCGGACTTTATAACAATATGGCACTCTCCCTCGTTGACCTTGAAAGATTTTCAGAGGCAAATGAGCTTTATGAAAAGGCTATATCTGTTATGAAACAAAGCCAAAACGGAGCTCTTGAGGTGGCTATTACCTATCTCAATATGGCGAGTGCCGCGGAGGCGGAGCTTGGGTTGCTTGATGCCGATATGACGATACAGGGTTATCTTGATAAGGCAGAGGAGCTGCTTGAAGATCACGCAAAGAAAGACGGATATTATGCTTTCGTTTGTGAGAAATGCGCCTCTGTGTTCGGATATTACGGAAGATTTATGTATGAAAACGAGCTTAAGGAGCGCGCGAGGAGGATATATGAAGGGAATTGAGCTTTCCGAAAGATTCTATCTTGAATACGGCGCGCCTATGATACGCGAATGCTTTCCCGAGCTCGAGGGGATAGTCGCGGTGGGACTTGCGGGAAGCGGCTCGGAATGCTTTGGATATGATGACGAAATATCCAAGGATCACGATTTTGAGGCAGGATTTTGTATTTTTCTGCCCGACGAAGATATTGTTGACAGAAAGAGCGAATTTGCGCTTGAACGCGCGTATTCAAGGCTGCCGCGCGAATTTTTGGGATACAAAAGAAGTATTCTGTCCCCTGTCGGCGGGAATCGCCACGGAGTTATAAGAATAAGCGATTTTTTTAAGGATAGGACCGGAACTCCCGACGGAAGGATAGAGCTTAAGGATTGGTTTTTTCTTCCCGAGCAGTCGCTCGCCGAGGCGACAGGCGGCAAGGTGTTTCGTGACGATCTCGGCATATTGAGCGAGATAAGAGAAAGGCTTTCTTATATGCCCGAGGATGTCCGCCTAAAAAAGCTTGCGGGGAATCTATTGATCATGGGGCAGTCGGGGCAGTATAATTATCCGCGCTCTATCTTGCGCGCAGAAACTGCCGCCGCACAGCTTGCTGTGATAGAATTCGTAAGGAGTGCCTTAAACGTTATATTTTTGCTTAACAAACGCTATATGCCCTACTATAAATGGAGTTTTCGCGCGCTTTCTGAGCTGACGTGTCTGTCAGAGCTTTATGCTCCGCTCGAATATCTCATCTCTAGCGGAAACGAAGGTGCAGAGGCAGAGAAAAAGCAGGAGACGATAGAGAGCGTATGCGAGAAAATAATTGCCGAGCTTTGTGCGCAGGGGCTTACCGATTCTTGTCTTGCCGAAGCCGAGACACAAGCCTATAAGGTAAACGATAAAATAAAGGACTCGGACGTAAGAAATCTGCATATACTGTACGCGTTTTGACGGCTGCAAAATAAAGAAAATAAGAGATTATGCTCACTCAGCGGATAATGAGATGTTATATATTAGGCAAATAAGAAATTTATTTGAAATATTTTGTCGTTTTATTCTTAAATTTACTTGAAGAAATATAATTAAGATGATATAATATAAACAACAAACTATGAAAAAGCATTTGAATGGGAGACAAAGTGGCAAAGAATAAAAAGAAAAAATGGATAAAATTCAGACATAGAGTAGTGAGAAATATTCTATACGCTATCCTTGGACCGTATTCGCGCTTTAAATACGGCATAAAGATTGAAAAGTTTGAGCAGCAAGAGAACCGTCCATACCTTATTCTTATGAATCATCAAACGCCCTTTGATCAATTTTTTCTCGGAATAGCGTTTAAAGGACCTGTATATTATCTGGCTACCGAGGATATCTTTTCAAACGGATGGGTGTCGTCTCTTATAAAATATCTGGTTGCACCGATACCGATAAAAAAGCAAACGACAGACGTAAAGGCTATTATGACATGTGTTCGTGTTTCTAGAGAGGGCGGAACTATCGCTATCGCCCCCGAGGGCAACAGAACGTACAGCGGAAGGACCGAATATATGAGCCCGTCCATCGCCCCTCTGGCAAGAAAGCTTGGTCAGCCGATAGCTCTTTTCAGAATAGAGGGCGGATACGGAGTACAGCCGAGATGGAGTGACGTTATCCGCAAGGGAAAAATGCGCGGATACGTGTCAAGGGTGATATATCCCGAAGAATATGCAACGCTTTCCGACGGTGAGCTCTTTGATATTATAAGAGACGGCTTGTATGTCAACGAGGCTGTCTGCGACGGAGAATTTCATCACAAAAAACGCGCTGAATATCTTGAACGCGCGATATACGTGTGCCCGTTTTGCGGACTTTCCGAGCTTGAGAGCAACGGAGCGCGTATAAAGTGTAAAAAGTGTAACAGAGAAGTTGAGTATCTGCCGACCAAGGAGCTTGAAGGCGTGGGCTTTGAATTTCCGTTTCGCTTCGTTGCCGAGTGGTATGACGCGCAGGCAGAGTATATCAACAAGCTCGACGTTTTTGAATACGACAATGAGCCGATGTATCGCGAGGAGGTCGAGCTGTACGAGGTAATTCCTTGTGAGAGAAAAAATCTGATATGTGATAAAGCAAAACTTTCGCTTTACGGAAATCGGATTGAAATAAAAATCGGTGAGGAAGCGCGTGTGTACAGCTTTGAGGAGATATCTGCGGTGACGGTTCTTGGACGAAACAAGCTGAATATCTACCACGACGGAACGATATATCAGGTAAAAGGCGGAAAGCGCTTTAATGCCTTGAAATACGTACATATCTATCACCGACATAAAAACATAATAAATGGAGAAAAAAATGGAGACTTTTTGGGACTATAACCTGTTCCTTAAGGCATTGAACGCGATATATTCTTCAGAAGAAAAAGATTTAAACGAAAAAAACATATAATATTTGAGAAAGGAAAGAGTTTCAATGAACAGAACTGATGAAAAATACGAGGCGTTGTTTACGCCTTGGAAAATCGGCAACGTAGAGATCAAAAACCGAATCGTAATGTGCCCTATGGGAGGAACATCGCTTTTTGGTTGGTTTGAGCTTACGGGCTGTCACTTTGACAAGGAGGCTGCAAAGCTTTTCCTTGAGAGAGCGAACAATAACGTAGGACATATAATCCCCGGAATAGCGCCCTTGCGTGATACATTCTGGGGCAAGTGGCACTGGCAGAACGAGAAGATGTTTGACGAACTTAAGGTCTTTATGGATGAAATACATAAGACGGGCGCAAAGCTTTTTGTTCAGCTCACCCCAGGTATGGGACGCTCATGGGCTATTACCGAGCTTGTCGCTCCGCTTCATAAGAACAAATTCACAAGAGCGATCGTAAAGCCTATCATTGATACCTCGCACGAGCTCGCGTCTCCTTCTCCTCAAAAGTGACGTTGGGCGCACGATATCGAGTGTCCCGAAATGACGGTAGAGCAGATACACGAGATAATTGAAGCGTTTGCAAAAACGGCAAAGCTCTGCAAAGAAGCAGGTGTTGACGGAGTTGAGGTGCACGCAGTTCACGAGGGTTATCTCCTTGACCAATTTGCAATTGAATTTTTCAACAAGCGTACCGACGAGTACGGCGGAAGCTTTGA
>JAZOLQ010000074.1:0-10704 GCA_045653185.1 Eubacteriales bacterium | reverse complement strand
TATTCACGGCAAGGGAACGGGCGCGCTCAAAAACGCGCTTTGGGCGTATCTCAGACGTGACAGCAGAGTCGCAAGCTTCAGAATAGGTCAGTACGGCGAGGGAGACGGCGGTGTTACCGTAGTCGAGCTGAAGTAAAATTTTATAAAATCGACAATACAAAAAGCATAATCAACGCTATATTTATGCAAATTCATATTTTATAAATAATTATCGAAAAAATTAAAAATTCGGTAGAAAAAAATAAAAATATGTGTTATAATAGATACGTCAATTAAAATTTGTGCATGGAGGAGCATATGAAAGGTACATACTACGCAGATCTCAGCGTTATCGGAATGAGGGGTTGCGAGCAGTTTGCAACTCAGGTCGACTACTATTTAAAGGAATGGAGACGCCATGGAGGAGAGGAATCCTTCCTTGTTGACGTTGACTGCCCAAGATTTGGAACGGGAGAAGCAAAGGCGCTTCTGCACGAGTCTCTCAGAGGCCATGACCTTTATATCATTTGCGATATGTTTAATCATGGAGTGACATATAAGATGTACGGTCAGGAAGTTCCCATGAGCCCTGACGATCATTTTGCAGACCTCAAGCGCATAATCGCCGCAAACGCAGGCAAAGCAAGACGTATGACAGTTATTATGCCCATGCTTTACGAGGGCAGACAGCATAAGCGCTCGGGCAGAGAGTCTCTCGACTGCGCTGTAATGCTTCAGGAGCTTGTTGCTATGGGCGTTAGCAATATCATTACCTTTGACGCGCACGACCCCAGAGTTCAGAACGCTATTCCGCTTTCGGGAATTGACGTCGTAAGACCTACCTACCAGATGATAAAGGCTCTCGTAAGAGCTGTGCCCGACGTATCTCTCGATAAAGAGGATATCGTTATTATATCTCCCGACGAGGGCGCTATGTCCCGTTGTATGTATTATTCCTCTGTGCTTGGCGTAGACATCGGTATGTTCTATAAGCGCCGTAACTACTCTGTCGTTGTTAACGGACGCAATCCCATAGAGGCGCACGAGTATCTCGGCCGCGACCTTTCGGGTAAGGACGTTATCATTGTTGACGATATGATATCCTCTGGCGAGTCGCTTATTGACGTTGCGGTTCAGCTTAAGGAAAAGGGAGCAAAGAGAATTTTTGCGTTTGCTACCTTCGGCCTCTTTACAGACGCGTTTGATAAGTTCGATAAGGCGTATAAGGACGGAGTGTTCGATAAGATATTCACCTCTAACCTCGTGTATCGCCGTCCCGGACTTACAGATAGAGAGTGGTACGTTGAAGTAAATATGTGTAAGTACGTAGCTTATATCATCGATACCCTTAACCACGACGAAACTATCAGCGAGCTCCTTAACCCCGTTAAGCGAATTCATAAGCTTCTTGATAAGCATAAGAAAAAACAGCCCGCTCAGATGAAATTGGATATAGATTGAGATAGTTTATGTCAGGTTTTTACCTTACCTTCTGTATTTTCAGAAAGTAACCAAAGAAAAATAAGAGAGGCTGAGTGTTAAAACTCAGCCTCATCAAAAAACGGCAACAAAGCCGTTTTTTTGTATCACGAAAACCCCGCCATAGTTGAACAAGTCCGTTAAAAACGGACTTGTTCATTTACGGGGGGATATTTATTAAAAAGGTTCTCGCGCCTTTCTCCAAAGACAAACTTATTTTTTCTGTTCGATAGCGCCTCTTGCGCTGACAGCGCCGTCGGGCTGGATATCGCCTGCTTTAGTGAGCGCGATCTTGGTGAGAAGCGGGCCGACAATTTCATAGACAAGAACAGCGAAGAGGGTAATATTTGCGACGATAGCGCCTTCAGGGCCGAGGGTCTCAGCCTTGATTGCCATACCGAGAGCAACGCCCGCTTGGGGAAGGAGAGTAACGCCGAGGTATTTAACAACGCTCGGCTCGCACTTTACAGCCTTTGCGCTGAGGAAAGCGCCGTTGCATTTTCCTGCGGAACGGGAGATGATATAAACAAGACCGATAACAACTATGGCGACATCTGTGAATACCGAGAGCTCAAGCTCAGCTCCGCTGAGCACGAAGAAGAGGATAAAGAGAGGAGAGGTCCACCTGTCAACACGGTCCATAAGCTCCTCAGAGAAATCACACTCGTTGCAGAACATTGTTCCGAGCATCATGCAAACGAGAAGCGAGGAAAATCCGATATGTACACCGCCCACCTCAAAACTCATCATAGAGAGCGCGACGGTGAGGAATACGAATGTAACCGACATTGAAAGACGCTTTGAACGCGAATGGAAGAATCTTTCAAAGAAAGTGAAGACGTGACCCATAACAGCGCCGAGGGCGATTGAAAGAACTATTTCAAGTGTGGGCTCAAGGACAATAGAGACAATATCCGCTTTTCCCGAGATAAGACCCTTTGCCACACCGAAGGAAGCGGCGAAGAGAATGAGGCCGACGGCGTCGTCAAGAGCAACGACAGGGAGAAGGATATCTGTGAGAGGTCCTTTCGCCTTATACTGACGAACGACCATAAGGGTTGCCGCGGGAGCTGTTGCGGAAGCGACAGCGCCAAGCACTATTGCCGCGGGCAACGGAAGCTTGTCGGGCATAGCGAAGTGAAGACCGATAAGAATGGCATCAACGAGAAGGGTGGTTATTACCGCCTGAAAAATTCCGATAACGGTAGCCTGTTTGCCCGTCTTTTTAAGCTGAGAAAGACGGAACTCGTTTCCGATAGAGAAAGCGATAAAGCCGAGGGCTACGTCGCAGAGGATAGAATAGCGTCCAACGTCCTCCATGCTGACAAAGCCAAGACCTTCTATGCCGAGCGCGCCAAGGCAGTAAGGGCCAATGAGTATTCCCGCGATAAGATAAGCGGTGACCGCGGGGAGCTTAGCCAGCTTTGCGAGACGGGAAAGCATAAGTCCCACAAAGAGCGCGATAGACAAACTGAGTAGAGTCTGCATGATAATACCTCCTTAGATGTGCGTACATATATAATATGTAGAGATTTTTCAAACCAATGTATTATAGCACTATGTAAGGACAAAGTCAAGTGAAAAGCGAAAACATTTTTTCAAAAAGCGATTATTTGTGGATATATAACATTTTAACAAAATGCGAACGAATTATTTGTGCAATTTTGAGTATAAATCTTTTTTTATAAGGAGCGAATGGAGAATTTTATACAAAAAAGACATAATTTTATACACATTGATTTTAAAAAAAGTGTATAATATATGCGATATGGGTTTTCATAAAATTTGAAAGCCAACAAATTACTTAAAATATTTTTAAAGGAGAAAAAATTATGAACAAGAAAAGAGTGATATCTCTTGCGTTGGCTCTTGTAATGCTTCTTGGCGCGTTTGCTATGGCGTTGATAACCGCCAGCGCAGATGCATCGTTTGATTACAGAACCGCGATTGCAGCTGATAGAGGCAACTTCATTAGTGACGGTAGTTCGCATGAAGTATCAAAGCTTACCGTTTCGCCTGACGTAACCGACGGAGCGATAGGCGCAAATGAGTACACTAACTCAAGAGAGGTGTGGGCTCTGATACAACTGGCTGAGAGCCCTAGTACCAGAAACAAAGTTACACATTACGTAGCTCATGATGATGAATGGGTATACATAGCGTTTTCTGTTCCGACTTACAATTCAAGTGTAAACTTTGACCTTTATCTGTATCCGTTGCAGATATTTGATAACGCAAGCGCTTCGTACATGAATTATGAGTCTCTTGTGTTTACGGTTTTCGCCAACCAAACCGAGCTTAAATGGAACACGCTCGGCGGAAGCCAGGGTGACCTTGACAAGCATACAATAGCTGGTCAGTTTGATGATGAGAATACAACCTCCTTTAGCGGAAAGTTGACAAAAGCTGATGACACTTCCGCTGTTTTAGAGGCTAAGTTCTCTAAGGCTGCCCTTGCTGAATCTGCATGCCTTGACAATGTAGACCAGCTTACAAACATCAGATTTATGGGTAGATATGCAAATACTGCAACCAGCTCGCTGAGATGGATAGCTATGCCTGTTATGGCCTCTGCTGTTCGAACAGCACTTTGTGGTTCTACCACAGTTTCGGCTATTTCTGGTCTGAGTGGCAACTGGACTCACTTCTGGCCTATGAGCGCTAACTTGCTTAATACTGCGGCTACCACACCACCTCCTGCAACGATGCCAAGCGGCGAGCCCTTTGATTACAGCAAGCTTACTTCGGCAAAGACATCGTATTTGTCTGCAACCCATAGCGGAGCTTTGGACGGTACAATATCATCAGGTGAGTACACCGATACTTTTACAACCACTTCAAAGAGTGATTCGTATGGTGACTTAGATGAGATTACTCACTATATCGCGCATGATAACGACTACGTCTACGTAGCGCTTGACTTCTCCAAAATTTACATGGGTAACCCAGTTCAAAAAATTATACTTAACATTTGCGGCTTGCAGATAACAGACAACGCGATAGCATCCTCTGTCCATGGCGCTAAAGAAGCGCTTCAGTTCCAGCTTACAGCTAATGAATATGCTAGCGGCAAAAGACAGATGACGAACAATATTGCAGGTGATCCGCGTCCCGATACCGAGTTTACTAAGCACATAACAACACAAGAAAAAGCAACAGTCCTCGGCTCGAACGGTGCGAATCCCGACACAGCTGTATTTGATTCGCACTTTATCTATAACTCATCTGCTAAGACTGCCGTTCTTGAGTTTAAGATTTCCAAGACTGCTCTTGCAACTCTTGGTGAGTGCGAAAAAGCAGACGTTAAGACTATCAGATATAACGTAAGATATATGCATTCGGTTATGGCAAACGTTTGCGGTGCGTTTACTGATGGAGAGTGGGCATCAGCGGTTGCAAGCAGCCCTACGATGAGAACTGACGCCACCATTGGTAACTATAAGCATTATTATGCTCAGTGCGTAAATCTCGACTCGACACCTGCTAGTTCGTCGGTAGTTGTAACAACAACAGAAGCTCCTGCAACAACAGAAGCTCCTAAGTTGACAGTATTCAAGAAGACAACCGCAGCGCCCGAGACAACCGCAGCACCCGAGACAACTGCAGCGGTAACCGAAGCAGAGAAGAAGGGATGCAAAGGAACTCTCACAGTTTCCGCTCTTGCACTTCTTCCCGTCATTGCCGGCGGCGCTTGGATAGCTCGCAAGAAAGAGGACTAATTTATAAAAATTAGTTTTAACTAAACAATTCAGGAGAACCTCCTCGGAGGTTCTCCTTTTTTGGTACGTTTATTTAGATAGGGATGCGTTACTTTCTGTATTTTCAGAAAGTAACGCGTACTTCTCCTGACATAAACTAACTTTCTATCATTCAATAACTTTAATTTCCTTGGGCGCTTTGATATCGACGAGTGTTTTGCCGTCCACGCGTTTTGCGCTGACTTCTATCACGCCGTAGGGGGTGGGGTAAGATCCCTTTGCCCAATCAAGATATGAAAGCTCGGGCTTAATTTCGTAGGTATCAGCGGATATTGCTCTAATACCGAGCACGTAATTCGTGAGGTAAGCGCAAGGACCTGAGGACCAGCCGTGGCAAAGCGAATGACGGAAGTTTTCATAGCAGTAAGCGCCATAATCTCCGTGAATATCCTTCTTGCCCTCTCCGACTATCTCGTCTATGCGAGAAGCGCCGATAGTCCAATCGAGGTCAAAATCTTCCCAGAAGGTAGTAGCGCCCATATCAAGCATAGCGCCCCAATAGGTCTTTATGTCGTCAAGTGCGCCGTCGTAGTCGCCCGCGAGCGCCTTTGCCTTGAGCAGATAGTATCCGAAGAAAGTCGAATATCCATGCGCTCCGCCCACAGATATAAGCTCGTCGTTTATCTTCTTAGCGTCTGCAATTCCCGAAAGCACGAGCAATGCCGCAGCCTGCTTCGAGCCGTTGCAGTCGGGAACGTAGGCGTACATTTTTTCTGCCTGTCCCTCGCAAAGCTTTGCGGTCTCGTCCTCGCCAAGCGCGCGAAGTAGCACAGCTCCCGCATCAAGCGTAATTTTGAGAAGTCCGTGAAGACCTGCGTGCTTGCCTTGCTCGTTTGCCTCGTTGGGCCAGTCGAGAAGTCTTCTCTCGGGTATTCTTTCAGCTCCGTCCTCGCCAACAAAGCCCGCGATCTTTGTCATAAGGCTTCTGAGATACTCTCTCTGCTCCTCAAGATATTCAATATCTCCCGTAGCCAGAAAAAGCTCGTGATGAATTATCACCCACCACATAGAGTAGGGAGCTATCTTGTTCATCCATTCGTTGTCGGGCGTGTCGTCGCGCATAAGGTCGAGCGAATCGGCAATAACGCTCTGATTGCCAAAGACCGAAAGAATGGTCTTTACCTCGGGGTGTATATCTCCTATCCAGACAAGTCGGTCACGCTTGATTCCGTCCCAGAGATGCTCCTGCATACACATATGAACGGTATACGCGGCAACATCCCAGATCTTGCCCAGTCTCTCATCGCTGCACTCAAAGCTGCCGATATAGTCCACGTCTCTGTAAGAGCAAACGCCCTGAAGCGATTTGAAGGAGACCTCGCAATCGTCACCGAGAAGCTCAACGTACGCAAATCTGTATCCGCTCTCGTTAGTTTCATTAGCCGAATATCTGCCTATATTTATTACCTGATCTCTGTTAGCGTGGTCGTTTGTGGTATTTTTTATGTTTATAGGCGTCATAGCCTCGCTGACGCTCTCGCCAAGACGGACAAGCAGATCCGCTCTGCCGTTCTTTGGGATAACGTCACGAGCCAGAATGCGCAGACTTCCGGGGAATTCTATTCCGAAATCTATAAGCACCGCGGCGTGCGGCGCGCCCTTCTTGTTTACAAGTCGGCAGAGACCCACGCTTGAAAAGGTTATTTGATTTGAGCGTTCGAGAAGCAGATTTTCCTCTCCGCTTACCTCACCCTGAGTATATACAATTCTTTTTGGATAAAGATATCTTCTTGTTCTTGGATCTGTATTTTTGCAATTAAGGGCTGTAAATTTTTCGTTCGCTTTCATAGATGTTGCTCCTTTGCTATTAGTCACATACAATTATAACACAAAATCGGCAGAGTTTCAATAACTCTGCCGATTTTTAACAAAGATTAGCCAAAAGTTTTTATTTCTTAAGGCAGGATTTTTTATACTGCGTGGGAGTCATTCCCGTGTGCTTTTTGAAAAGGGTTGAGAAGTAATGGGAATTTGAGAACATAAGCATATCCGATATCTCGAAAAAGTTGCTGTTCGTCTCTCTTATCAGCCTTTTTGCCTCTTCGACCTTCATTATGTTGAAATAATCGACGATCGAGCAGCCGCAGGTGTTTGTGAAGCGCTTGGAGATATACGACTTGCTGAAGGAAAGCGCCTTGCTTATCTCGTCCATGCTGAGCTTTTCATTGAGGTGCATCTCCATATACTCGACCACCTTTATGCAAAGCTCGTCGTTGATTATCTCTTTTTTAAGGAAGGGTCTTTGCCTGTCCACAAACGAGCCGTCCGCCCTTATTATTTCGATAAGCATAAGCTCAAGCCTCATAAGTACGGTCTGGTCGCCCGCCCAAAGAACCTTGTCGCTCTCGGATTTGACCTTGAGTCCTGTCATTTCGGGGCTGTTGAAGGGGAGATAGAAGGTGTTTGAGGACTCGTGGATTATCGCCGATATGTGTTGCTTAGTGCCCATGTCCGCGCGGATCTTTCTGTCCTCAAAAAAGCGCATGGCAGTAGAGGTGCACTTGAATGTAATTATAAAAACGTTTGCGTTCATTCCGCGGTCAAGGCGGAGCATATGACGCTCAAAGGGCTTGTGAAAATACATCTCGCCCTGTCTGAGAAGTATCGTTTCGGACTCGGAGATCACGTTGCACTCGCCTCTGTCGATATAGACCATCTCCCAATCCTCGTGGGAATCGAGCTTATCCAGAAAGGTGTCGTCAAAATCGAAATAGCAGATAGACTGTATCGAGGTTATGTTGATTGACTTTTGTATTTTGTATCCCGTGTTTTTGTTTGACATTGTATACAATTCGCTCCGCGTTTAATATTTTTTCAAAATTCTGCGATTATATTATACATTAAATTCTATACACGTGCGTATAAAATTTTGTCTTTTTTGTATAAAATTATTTCTTTTTTTGAAAAACACGGCATTTTTGTCCAAAATGTATAAATATTTTCACAAAATAAAATATACAAAAATCAGTTCGCGGATTTTGCGCGTATATTTTTTTATTGTCAAAAAATATACGCCGTCTCCCCTCGCTCACTCGGGAAAATATTTTCAAAATACGGCGCATAACATCTAATAGAGATTTTTCGGAGGGAAAAAGATGAAAAAAGCGGTTTTGATAATTATTTGCTTGGCACTTATTTTTGGCAGTACGTCCTGCGGGGCGCAAGAGAGCGCGGATGACGTTCTTTATCGAATATGCGCCGAGGCTGAATTGCCGTCGGGCGTGACCTATTTGAGAGGCGCTGAGGAGGGAAGCGCGGGATATCTTGACGCGAGCGTGATAGAAAGCCTTTACGGCAAGGACGGGGCGGAAGTCTTTTTGCTCCTTGAGGATTACGCCATATACCTCTCGTCCTTTGCTGAGCCCCGCGAGGTCTCGGTTTTTGTGTGTTACTCCGCCTCAGACGCCGAGCGCGTGGCAGAGCTTTGCCTTGAAAGGATAGAGACTCTCAAGGTAATATTGCGCGACACAGAGCATTTTGAGCTGATACAGAGGGCAGACGTGAAGATAAACGGGAGGCAGGTCGTTATGAAAATAGTGTAAATATCCAGTATATCACGCCGTAAACAGCGCCCGCCAGCGTTCCGTAGAGAAGCACAGGGCCTGCGACGGTGAATATCTTTGCGCCAACTCCAAGTATAAATCCCTCAGACCTGCTGTCGATAGCGGGAGAGACGACCGAGTTCGCAAATCCCGTTATCGGCACGAGCGTGCCCGCGCCCGCGTGCTTGGCTATCTTGTCAAATAAGCTGAATGCGGTAAGCACCACGGCTATGAATATCAGCGTGACCGAGGTCAGCGTGCCCGCGCTCTCCTCGTCAAGACCTAGGAGCTTTGAGTAAATATCCATAAGCCCCTGAGCGATAGCGCATATAGCTCCGCCAAAAACAAAAGCCTTGAGGCAATCCTTAAAAAGCGGAGATTTTTTTGCGTGCCTTTCGGCGTATTTTTTGTATTCTTCCTTATCAATGTTCATTTTGATACCTCTGTATAGATAGTGAGAATAGTTTTTGTAATTTTTCACCGCTTATGCGCACGACGGAAATTTTCCTTTAAAACCTAAATACTATTGACATTTTTCGACTTTTTTGATAGAATTATAAAGTAGAGACGGGAGTCATTTTTGTATTTTTCATCATAAGGAGAAAATCAATGAAAAAGTTTGAGATATCAAGTCTTATAATATCAAAGATAAACGATATATATTCATTCAAGCTCAAAAAGCACACAACGGCAAGCGCAAAGCTCAAGCACTCGGCGCTTATCATAAGACAGGCGGGAATATCGGTCTACACAGTTGACTCAAAGGAATATACCGTTGACGCCGACAACGCGCTCTTTCTTCCCGCGGGTACGGAATATACGCTTGACGTTGAGCGCTTCGGCATCTGCACCGTCATAGAATTTGATGCGGCAAATCCTCTTGAGGAGCTTACCCCGAGCGGATTTTATATCGCGGGAGATAAGGATATAGTGAAGGCTGTTATAAGCGTGGCGCATTTCTGGGCGCTCAAAGGCCCTGCGTACCACTCTAAATGCCTCTCGGAGATATACGATGTTATAACCCGCATCTCAAACGAGTCGGCATTCAGCTCGACACTCGCGGGCAAATATCCTATGATACACAGGTCGGTAAAATATATCGAGACGAATTACGCAAATCCCGACCTTTATACAGGCTATCTTGCAGACATGTCGGGTATGGGCGAGACCTATTACCGCAATATATTCCTCGCGGTCTTTAATACACCGCCGACAAAATATATCCAGCAGTATAGAGTCGATAAGGCTAAGGAGCTTCTTGTGAATACAGAGCTCTCAATCGACGAGATTGCCACAAAAGTCGGATTCTCAAACGCTTCGTATTTTTGTAAGGTCTTTAAGTCGCTTACAGGATACACCCCCTCTGAATTTACAGCCAAAGGCAGACAGATTGGGTAAGGAAGGACGCGGAAGGACACGAGAACCTTTTGAGGAAAGCTGCAAAGCCTATGGCTTTGCGCCAAGTTTGCTTCGGCGGCTGAACACCGCCGCTTTCGCTTGTAGCGAAAGACAGCAAACGTTGGATTCTCCCTTAAACACTCTCCAAACACAAACTAACATTCAAAAAAAGCCGAGGACGGGAAAACCGTCCTCGGTATTTATGATTTATTATTTATGCTAAAAACTTAAGCGCCAATGTTTCTAATGTCTTCCATGAACTCGTTGATCTTACTCATAGCAGCGTCTTCGTTTAAACCGTAGAAAGTAGCATAAGAATTAGCATAGCCCTCTTCGGGAACTCTACTTGTCATAATGCTCCTGAGTTCGCCAAAGTTAGCGATGATAGCTATGTCATAAACGGGGTTAGAGAAGATAATGTCATACATGTCATACATTCTCTGGTCCGAAGATCCCTGAACCTTACACTTTGTCTCGATGTATGCCTCGTAGGTAGAACCGGGAGCTGCCGAATACTCAGCAAGAGCCTCAAGTCCAAAGCCTGCGAA
>JAZOLQ010000073.1:0-26544 GCA_045653185.1 Eubacteriales bacterium | reverse complement strand
TGAGAAATAGCCATGAAAAATCCAACAAAAAGCCCCAAAATCAGGCAAACATGTGGTCAACTGAAAACAGCCGATTTTGTGAAAAATATATAAAAAACAGCCGAAAACAAGTCAAAATAGCTTGTTTTCGGCTGTTTTTTGGTCGAAGAGACTGGACTCGAACCTGCGATCTCATCGTCCCGAACGATGCGCGATACCACCTTCGCTACACCTCGATGTGGTAAAAATATTCGATTTTTTTGTAAGTGGTCAAACATGTGGTCAGACCGAAGATTTAATGATTTTTCGACATTCGGGAGAGCCGAAAAAGTCAGTATTTTCAAGGGTTTCTGGCGTTTGGAAAATTCGCGGAACGGGAAATGGCAATTGTGTCCCGAACGTAGCGCTCTACCAAGCTGAGCCACACCTCGATATATATTCAATTTTTTTGAGCGCCCCGCGCTCTTCCTGTTGTGACTAAGCCTCTGTCCGCGCTTGTTTCGCAAGCTTGCCAATCGGCAAGTCGCTGCCACTCATGAACCATGAGCTTATGGGATTTTTTAAGTGGTCAAACGTATGGTTAGACCACTTACATAGGATTTTTATTGAATTGGTGACTATCACAAAGTCAACGTTTTCAATACTTTTTGCTGGCGGAGGGTGTGGGATTCGAACCCACGTGGGATTGCTCCCAAACGGTTTTCAAGACCGCCTCGTTATGACCGCTTCGATAACCCTCCAAATATAAAACGGAACGGCAACAGTGCCGAGCCCGCATTGTGAGAAGTAAGTACGCATTCCCGATGTAATATATTGCATTTACAAATGAAATAAGCACTCGACGACCGTATAATTTTAGCATATATTTAACGGTTTGTCAAGTGCTTATTTCATCTTTTTAAAATTTTATTTTATACTAACTTGTTTATTTCGTTCTGAACGAGCGCGACTGTTACCACGGGGATTATTGCGCCCAAAACTATCCAAAGAATTTTATTATCTGTTGGTACGATACCACAGGACTCTTTTATTGCGTTGATTTTTGTGTCTGCTTCATAAGCAAGAAGAGTGCCTCCTGCGGAGCTTACAAATAAAAATAACAGAGCAGCAAGAATCGGGGGAGTGGATACATTATCGGATAATTTCTCAAGGCCGGCGAGCGTTACGTAAGTCCACCATATTCCGTATATTCCAAAGGTAATTATCGTTAAAACAACAACACCTGCGACACTTCTTCTTGTCAACATAAGAGGTCCTCCATAGGATATATTTCATTCTAATTATACACTGATTTTGTGGATTTGTCAATACAGTAAGAGTATGAGAGACAGTCAAAATATTTGTATAACCATTGACAAACAGCGTTTAAGTGTGATAAAATATCGGTATATTTTATTTAACCTGATTAAAATTTTACTTGGAGAATTATAAGCTTTGATGTCAAAAACAAAAAAGAGATCGAGCATAGGCTTGATCAAGAAATTCCTACCTTACTACAAAAAATACAAATGGATAATGATGGCGGATCTCCTGTGCGCGTCACTTACTACCGTGTGCGAGCTGATACTGCCGATGATAGTCAGAAAAATAACCGATGCGGCGACCGCAGAGGTGATGTCGCTGACGCTTGAGATGATAGTTACCTGCGGAGTATTTTATCTGATCCTCAGGCTGATAGACACGGCGGCGAATTACTATATGGCGTCGGTCGGTCACATTATGGGCACTAAGATAGAGACCGATATGAGACAGGACTTTTTCGGACATTTGCAAAAGCTTTCCTTCTCATATTACGATAATGCGAAGGTCGGTTCGCTTATGTCGCGTATAACGAGTGACTTGTTTGATGTCACTGAATTTGCGCACCATTGTCCCGAGGAGTTTTTTATCGCGGGTATAAAGATAATCTGCTCATTCATATTGCTCTGCACAATGAGCGTTCCGCTCACGCTTATCGTATTTTCGGTAATACCGCCAATGATAATAGTTCTTATGATATTCAACAGAAGAATGAAGCAAGGCTTTAAGGAATCGCGTCAGCAGGTGGGAGTGCTCAATTCGCAGATAGAGGACAGCCTTCTTGGAATACGAGTGGTCAAATCCTTTGCAAACGAATCGGTGGAGGAAGAAAAGTTTGATAAGGGCAATAAGAAATTCCTCAAGATAAAAACCAAGGTATATCACATTATGGCGGGATTTCAGTCTTCAACAAGACTTTTTGACGGCATAATGTATATCGTCGTAGTCGTTGCGGGCGCAATATTTATGCTCCATGAAAAGATAAGCGCTGCCGATTACGTGGCATATCTTATGTTTGTGACCACGCTTCTAACCTCAATACGCAGGATAGTTGAGTTTGCAGAGCAGTTTCAAAGAGGACTTACGGGCATCGAGCGCTTTTGCGAGATAATGGATACAGAGCCCGAGATAACCGATTCGCCATCTGCGAAAGACATAGAGAAAGTCGAGGGCGAGATAGAGTTCAGAGACGTATCCTTCTCGTATGAAAGTGAGAATAAAAAGGTGCTTTCTCATCTTAATCTCAAGGTCAAGCCAGGGGAAAGTATAGCGCTTGTCGGTCCTTCAGGCGGAGGAAAAACCACGCTTTGCTCATTGATACCAAGATTTTACGACGTAAGCTCGGGTTCGATACTCGTTGACGGAGAGGATATCAGAAACGTCACAACGCGCTCGCTTCGCACAAACATAGGCGTCGTTGCGCAGGACGTATATCTTTTCTCGGGCAGTATAAAAGAAAACATCGCATACGGAAAAAGTGATGCGAGCGACGAGGAGATAGAAGCGGCGGCAATTCTTGCGGGAGCTCACGACTTTATAAAGACGCTTCCCAACGGATATGATACTTATGTCGGAGAGAGAGGCGTAAAGCTCTCTGGCGGACAGAAGCAGAGAATATCGATTGCCAGAGTATTTTTGAAAAATCCGCCCATACTTGTGCTTGACGAAGCTACGAGCGCGCTTGATAACGAGAGTGAAAAGCTTGTTCAACGCTCACTTGAGAAGCTTGCGAAGGGAAGGACTACATTTACTATCGCCCACCGTCTTACAACGATAAGAAATGCGGACAGGATTTTGGTCCTTACCGAAAAAGGTATTGAGGAAAGCGGAACTCACGAAGAGCTTGTGTCAAAGGGAGGAATATACAGCGAATTATATAAAATGTATTCCGAAATGTGATGTGTATTTTTCATAATTGAAAAAATTATTATATCAATATAAAAAAACTCTTGACAAATCTCAAATTTTGTGGTTTAATATTGAGTGGTAAAAATGTATGATAAAAAATCAGGAGGTGCATAAGAATGCTCAGAACATATCAGCCCAAGAAGAGACAGAGAAAAAAAGAGCACGGCTTCAGAAAGAGAATGGCTACCGCTGACGGAAGAAACGTACTCAAGAGAAGACGCGCTAAAGGCAGAAAAAGACTGACATATTGAGACGTCTGTGCCCTGAATATAAAACCGCCCATTTGGGCGGTTTTTTTAATTATCTATTGCAAACCAAAGAAAAATTTGTTATAATAACATATACCGAAATATAAACTCAAGGAGAGATAAAAATGAAAGCAGTTGTTACAGTCGTTGGACACGACAGCAAGGGAATAATCGCAAAGGTCAGCTCTAAATGCGCTGAAATGGGAGCGAATATAATCGAGATATCACAGAACGTTCTTAAGGAATATTTTGCGATGATAATGGTTATCGATATAAACGATATCAACGTAGCGTTTACAGAATTCGTTGACGTTATGAAAATTCTTGGAGAAGAAAATTCCTTGGATATCCGTACTATGCACGAGGATATCTTCAATTCAATGCACAGAATATGAGGTTTTAACGTATGATTCATATTGACATAAATGATATCCTTGAAACTATAAATATGATAAAAGAAGAGAACCTTGATATCAGAACGATAACTATGGGTATCTCTCTTTACGATTGCGCAGGCGACGATGTGAATGTCGTTTGCGACAGAATATACGACAAGATAACGAAGACGGCTGAAAATCTCGTCAAGGTCGGCGGAGATATTGAAAAGGAGCTTGGAATTCCGATAATCAACAAGAGAGTCGCGGTAACGCCTATCTCACTTGTCGGAGGCAAATATTCTTCCGACGATTACGTGCGTATAGCAAAAACGCTTGACAGAGCGGCGCATACGCTTGGCATAAACTTTATTGGCGGATACAGCGCGCTTGTTCAAAAGGGATTTACAAACAACGCTTTAAATCTTATAGAGTCTATTCCTTACGCGCTTTCCGAGACAGACCTTGTCTGCTCGTCGGTAAATGTGGCGTCAACCAAGGCAGGAATAAATATGGACGCTGTTGCGAAGATGGGAAGCGTTATCAAAAAGACCGCTTATCTTACACGCGATAAAGAGTCGATAGGCTGCGCAAAGCTCGTTGTTTTTGCAAACGTTCCCGAGGATAATCCCTTTATGGCGGGAGCTTTCCACGGTGTCGGCGAAGCGGAGAGCGTTGTAAGCGTTGGCGTTTCAGGTCCGGGTGTTGTAAATTCGGCAATTCGCAGAGCAGGGCAGTGTGACTTTTCAACTCTTGCGGAGATAATTAAAAAGACGGCATTCAAGATAACGAGAATGGGACAGCTTGTGGCGACCGAGGCATCAAAGCGCCTGGGCGTGCCTTTCGGCATAGTTGACCTTTCTCTTGCACCAACGCCTGCTGTGGGCGACTCTGTTGCGCATATCCTTGAGGCTATGGGACTTGAAAAGTGCGGCGGACACGGAACGACTGCGGCATTGGCGCTTCTTAACGACGCTGTTAAGAAGGGCGGAGTTATGGCTTCCTCGCACGTCGGAGGTCTTTCGGGCGCATTTATTCCCGTCTCTGAGGACGCGGGAATGATAGACGCTGTTGAGTGCGGCGCGCTCTCGCTTGAAAAGCTTGAAGCAATGACAGCCGTTTGCTCGGTAGGACTTGATATGATAGCAGTCCCAGGTGATACATCTGAGGCGGTCATCTGCGGAATTATTGCCGATGAGATATCTATCGGTGTTGCAAATACAAAGACCACGGCAGTAAGACTTATTCCCGCGTACGGAAAGGGAGTGGGTGACAGCGTAGAGTTCGGCGGACTTCTCGGATACGCTCCGATTATGAAGCTGAGCGATTACTCTTGCTCTGAATTTATAGCGCGCGGCGGAAGAATACCTGCGCCTATACACTCTTTAAAAAATTAATGTTTAATAAAATAAGAGGAGCTTTTAGCTCCTCTTATTTTATTTTTCGATATTCTCAGATGATTGCGTATCCTCAAGAATTTTTGCAGCCTTTTTCTCAGCCTTTGCCTGTTTGCGAGCCTGCTTTTCTTCTTCGATTTTTTCTTTAAGCTCCTGTATTTCTTCTCTGAGCTCGTCTATGTCGGCTATTACGTCGGCGATAGCTTCTGCATAGGAAATCTCGGCCTTGAGCTGCTTGTATGTGAGTCTGCCAAGCTTCTCGAATTTTTCTGAGAGCTTTGCCTTTGATGTCTTATACTTGAAGTGGAGAGACGCTGTGTCAGCAAGCTCGCCTGCCTTTTTCACTGTTTTGTTAGCGGCATTTCCAATATTTGTTTTGATATCATTCCAATTAGCCATAGTAACCTCCGTGATGTTAATTAACAGTATTATTTTAACATAAAAACTGTTTTATGTAAAGTAAAATTTTACTATTTTGCGTTTCGTTTCTCGTTGAATTTTATTTTATAAAGCTCCTCTGCCGCCATTTTTGCCTTTGCTACGATCGCTTTTGAATTTTTAGGGAAGCAGTAGAAAAGATGACGTTTGTTGCCGATAGATATCATATCTCCTATCTCATACCAATAATAATCGGCATTGAGCGTATATGACGTGAGAGGGGATTGCTTATAATCAAGCTCACCGTCAGCGCCCACAAGATGAAATCCTTCAGCATCGTGTCTGAGATGTCCCTCGCCGATACTGTAAAGCGCCTTGTAGTCAACGAGCATATATACGTCGACGTCTACGTCCAAAAGGTATTCTCCGCGCTCTATCTCGCCTTTTACTTCAGTCCTCTCCCAATCAAACCAATCGGGCACATGGGTAAATGCAGAGTCAGAGTCTGTGGCTTTGAGATATCCAAGCTCTGTCAGCTCGTATTTTTTACCGCAGTTTTTGCAAGAAAGATATATGCCCTTCCCTTCGGTAGTCCCCTCTCTAAGACAGTGCGGACATTTGTAGAGAACTCTTTCAAGCCCGTCTGCGCGAAAATCTTCGTTTATTACGATATTATTTTCCTGTTGCCATCTGAAGCTGTCAAAGGAGAACGCCTCCTGTATCTTTTCATTTATCTCGTTGGCAGAAAGCTTTTCTATATCCTCGGGCGAGAGAAGATAGGTGACGTCAGCGCTTATATCTACTTGTCTGTGTCTTAACATATTGTAGAGCGGCTCGCGTGAAAACGCGCCGTGTGTGATTATTGTTACAAGCGGAACTTTCTGCATTTTCACAAGCTTGCCGATGGTATCGGGTATAAGCGAGGCTCTGCCGTCAAAGGAATATATCGCCTCTGGGTACATAAGTACTGAGGTCTTGTTCTCTCTGAGCGAATAGGATATGTCACGTATCAGAGAAAGGTCGGCAACGAATTTCTGCGTCGGGATACAGCCTATCTTGCGCAAAAGCCAAGAGAGACCTACATAAGCGTCGGTAGTACATACGGTAGAAAAGGGCTTTGGATAGAGATAGTTTGCCGCGATCTGCATATCTATAAAGCTTGAATGGTTCATAAGTATAAGACATGGCTTGTCGGCGGGCAGCTTATCCATTCCTATCTCGTTATATTTTATATGGTTTTTTCTAAGATTTGAGGCGGACAGGAGCTTTATAAGAATTCTGAAAAAAACAGATATCTTTTTTGGCTTTTTGTGTTCGGGTTGGGGAAGCTCCATGACCTCCCGATAAGTCTTTTTTACTATCTTTATTTTCATAGATATAAGCTCCTATATAAATTTTTATCGATAGAGCGTAAGTGTTATGTTGGTGATTCCGTTTTCGGAGCGTATAGAGTTTGGATAAGTTGCGTTGCCAAAGGAGTATGCTTCTTCCGAGAGCTTGATCGCGTTCGGTAGGGTATTTAGCATCAAGGTATCAAGCAGATAAAAGTGATCGGAAAATACAGTGCCGTGGCGCAGATTATTTGTGTCTATTACAGAGCTTATCTTTTCTTTCATAGATGAAGCAGCGCTTTGAGTGCTTGCCGTCAACTCTGTATCAAAGACAACAAAGGAAAGATTTGCAAAGAGATGCGAGAAGGAGACGAGGTGAAGCGTACCTTCTGTAATATCCTCATATTTTTGATGGCTTATATTGTATTTGGTATTATCGTAAATATAATGTATTCGTTCGTTCAATGAGTATATAGAGTATTGAGTACTCAGCAGGGACAACAATGAGATTGCCGAAGCTGCTGAGGTGTCCGAGATTCTTACGAACTCCGAGGAATTGTCTAGGATAACGTTTGCTGTATTTCTAAGCGCATCTGACGATGATACAGCTGATGGGGAAACATCGTTTATCACTGCTTCATCAAATTCTACTATGCTATGCGCCGAGGATATATTTACGTCTGAGACAGCTGAGGTGTCTGTGGCGCAGAGGGTATCAAGGAGAGAATCCAGCGCGCGTTTTGTGGTATAGAGATTGTCTGATATGAGCGATATACCGCTTGGGTATCCGCTTATAAGGCTTTCACCTCTTCCTATGCTGTCGGAAACTGTGGTGTCGAGCTTTGTTTTTCCAATACATATAGCGCGGGCATTATTTTCTATTTGCGTGTCACTCTTTATGTCAAGATAATATCCTGTATTTTCTGCCAGTCTTTCGCGAAAATAGGAAGCTGCCAGAAAGGCATCGGTGTTTTTGTTAGGATATACGATAGAATAGTCGTATAATTGATATCCGTTGAGACTAATTCTTTTTATTTCGTATTCGGGGCGGAATATATATTCTTTTCCGTTACTTATAAAAAGCTCGCTGTCGGCATATAGAACGACATCTTTACGGAATTTTTCGATAGCGGACAAAATAGAGTCCTCACAAATTCCGCATATTAAAACGATGCGCTCGGAATAGGTATATCCAAAATCGTCTTTTCTGAAATTGCGCAAAAAGTTTTGGCTTTCGTCGTAAGCGGTCTTTCCAACAAGTATCAGCATATCATCGCTTTTGACCGAAAGCTCTTCGTAATCGTAAACGATACGTGTGTCAGAATGCGTATTTTCCTTTATTTTCTTAGCGAGCGATACCGTCGAGTCATAGATATTGGCAGAAGCATCTGCGGGAAGAACGATAAAGAATGTGCCCACTTCAATGGGGAGCTCATCAAGCGCATCTCTTCCACCCTCGAAAAGATATTCATAGGAATCGGTGTCGGGAGAGCAGGCTGAAAACAGAAGTATCATGGATAGCGAGAAGGCTATAATAACAAAAGCTTTTTTAAGACAACGGTTATCTGTAATCAAAGCGCTCACCTTCCTTCAGGGGAAAATCTTTTCCAAACGATATCTCGGATATCTTTGGTAAGAGCTTGGCATCAACGCCTTTTTTTATCGCAAAGACGACCTTTACGTCGGCTTCAAAAACCGTGTCGTCTATAATAGCGTCAAAAGAGTAGAGCAGAGGGAGATATTTTTGATATTCGGAATATCCGCACCTAAGAGAAAATATATCGTATTTTTCATAGGTGATGATGTTTGCGCTTTCAAGCGCAAGCTTAGCCGCGTGAGCATACGCGCGCACAAGTCCGCCCGCGCCCAGCAATATCCCTCCGAAATACCTTGTCACGACAACGCAGACTCCGTCAACGTTGCATTTTTTTATAGTATCAAGAACAGGCATGCCCGCAGTTCCTTGCGGCTCGCCGTCGTCAGAATATTTGGCTATTCTGCCGTCCTCTAGTATATAAGCAAAGACGTTGTGAGTGGCATCCGCATATTCACGTTTCTTTTGCTTTATGAATTCAAGGGCTTCGTCTGCGCTTTTTATCGGAATTGCATGTCCGATGAAAAGAGATTTTCTCTCCTCAAATTCTTCAGAGCCCTCGTGTTCAACAGTCGTAAAAAATTGTTTTCCGTTCAATCTGTATAGTCCTCTTCTTTTTCTTGGTCATTGTCGTCTGTTGCGAATTTTTTCATAAGTCCTCTTGCCTTAGCGTCGCATAGCGCTGTTGCCAAAATATATTCAGCAGAATACTCCACGTTCTCAACGGTGGCGTTTTTGTAAAGTATATTAAGCGCTCCCGCCTCGCTGTTGGGAATCTTGTAGGTGACACGTTTTTTGCCGTCAAGAACAAATTCCTCTATTTTTGATATAAGAAGATTTATGCCTTGTCCTGTTTTTGCCGATATATAAACCGTGTTCTCAGAGGCAGCGCCCCTTCCGATACCCGCAAATTCGGCAATACCCATGTCACACTTGTTAAAAACGTACAGAGTAGGCTTTCCGCCTGCTCCAAGCTCATCAAGAAGCTTCTCTGTGACCTCAAGCCTTGTGCGGAACTCCGGATCTGAGGCGTCTATAACGATGAGCAAAATATCTGCAAAGCAGGCTTCCTCAAGCGTTGAACGAAATGCGCTGATAAGGTGGTGGGGAAGCTTATTTATAAAACCTACCGTGTCGGTGAGCAGAACGCTCTCGCCACAGGGAAGCTCGTATTTTCTTGTAGTGGGGTCAAGTGTGGCGAATAGCTTATCCTCGGCAAGAATACCCGCATCGGTCATTTTGTTGAGAAGTGTTGATTTGCCCGCGTTGGTATATCCGACAATAGCGATCTTGGGTATTCCGCTTCTGTCTCTCGAGGCTCTCATAGTCGCTCTGTTTTTCTCCATTTCGGCAAGCTGCGCTTCAAGAGAGTTTATTCGTCTCTTCATGTGGCGTCTGTCTGATTCAAGCTTTGATTCACCCGGTCCTCTTGTGCCGATGCCGCCTCCGAGACGGGACATATCAACACCGTGACCAATAAGTCTCGGAGCTGTGTATTTGAGCTGAGCAAGCTCGACTTGAAGCTTTCCCTCGCCTGTAACTGCGTGAAGGGCAAATATATCAAGTATGAGCATAGAGCGGTCGATAACTCTTACGTTATCGCCGAGTATATCCTCAATATTGCGTATTTGCGAGGGTGAGAGGTCACAGTCAAACACCGCAAGAGTTGCGTCGTTGCAGGCGCAGATATAGGCGAGCTCAGCGACCTTGCCGCTGCCAATAAGCGTTCTGGGGTCTGGGGTTTCCTTGTTTTGCGTAAGTCTTGCGATGGCTTCGCCCCCCGCGGTATCAAGAAGACGCTCAAGCTCATCAAGACTTTTCTCAAGCTCCTCTTCGCTCTCGCCTCTTGTTACTATCCCAACAAGTACGGCGCGGTCACAAATTTTTTCACTGTTATCCATAAGATCTCCATAATTAATAACAAAGTTCACATCTATCAATTATATAATACCATAACGGCAGATATTTTTCAACAATAAAATTCAATATCTTTAAAGCCATCTGCGACATAATGACGACTATGCTATCGTTTTGATGTGTAATTATAACAAATATTCTGTCGAATTTTATGAAATTTTCTAATGTATATCGTTTTTCACGAAAATTAATTTAAAAAATCGTATAAAATGGATATTTACAAACGCAAGAAAAAAAGGTATAATAATAGAGCTGTCGGCGGCACCAACTCCACAGCGTTACGCACAATGGTCATTACTTTTTGCGGAATATCAATCTTATGATATTAATCGCGCAGAAGGGGTCTCTATTGTGCTTTTTTTATTCTAAATAAAATCATTCCCCGACCGAGACCAGTCTCAGTCGGGGAATGATCATTTTCTTATTTAAAAAATTCAAGAGCCTTTCTATATCCCTCAAATCCAAGTCCGCATATAGTTTTCTTTGCGACGAGCGAGACGTATGAGAAGCGTCTGAATTCCTCACGTGTGTTTATATCGGAAAGATGCACCTCTACTGTGGGTATAGCCACAGCCCCAAGCGCGTCAAGTATAGCTACGCTTGTATGAGTATAAGCCGCGGGATTTATGACGATACCGTCGAATACGCCGTATGCCGACTGTATAACGTCCACTATCTCACCCTCGTGATTTGATTGAAAGAGCGATACTTCAATATCAAGCTCTTTTGCAGAGGAGCGGATAAATTTTTCAAGCTCCGAAAAGCTCTGCTTTCCGTATATATCGGGCTCTCTTATTCCCAACATATTGAGATTTGGACCGTTTATAACGAGTATCTTCATATTAAACTCCATTCCGTAGCAAAAGGGATAGAAATCTCTCTTGCGCTAAAAACTATTTATTAATATCTTTAAATTTTGAAATTATATCATTGGCTGTGTTTTCGGGCGTTTCGCTGTTGTATACGGTATAGTCTGCGAAGCGTCGGTAAGCATCTATTCGCTTGTCGTAAAGCTCGTCAAGCGAGTTTTTTTGCGACAGAGGTCTGCCTTCGCAAGCAAGCTCTTTGATATCTCGCTCGATGAAAAAGACAGTGCCGCTCTGATGAAGAGGCAGATAATTGTCCTCGCGCGTAACGACTCCGCCACCCGTAGCAATAACGCAGCCACTCCGCTTTCCAAGCTCTACCGTGGTTTTGTGCTCAAGCTCTCTGAAAGCGGGCTCGCCCATAGTCTTTATAGATTCTGCAGGGGATATGCCGTGCATTTTTTTAAACTCGGCATCGGCATCTATAAACACTTTGTCGAGCTTTCGTGCCACAAGCGCGCCGATAGTGCTTTTTCCGCATCCGGCCATACCCACAAGCACGATATCTTTAGTTTTTTGCGAAACGAGTGAGGTTATCGAGTCTATACAGCCCTTCTCACACTCGTCCCCCGTGAAAAACTCAAAGGCTTTTGCCGCTTGCGCAACAAGCATCGGCAGACCGTTTACGTATTTTATCCCTCTCGCCTCGGCATCAATAAGAAGCTGTGTGAGAGCGGGATTAAATATGAGGTCGAAGACACACTCGCAATGCTTAAAAAGTGAAAGCGGAATAGGCGATACACCGTTATTCGGATACATTCCGACAGGTGTTGCGTTTACAATTATCTCGGCATCGTCATATTTTGCCAAATTTTCAGGAGTATTATCCTTTCTCGCAATGACGGTAAGCTCACTCACTCCCTTGTCACGCAATACGGCGCACACTGTAAGCGAAGCTCCTCCCGCACCCACAACGATAGCCTTTTTGCCGAGCATATCAATGCCCGAGAGCTCCACCATGTGTGAAAAGCCAAAATAATCGGTATTATAGCCGTGGAGCTTGCCTTCAGCGTCACGTACTACGGTATTTACCGAGCCTATTGCGAGAGCCTCGGGTGAGATATAGTCGAGATAGGGAATAACGTCTTTTTTGTAGGGGATAGTTACGTTAAATGCGTCAAGGCGTCGGCTTCTCATAAAGCTTCCAAGCTCTTCGCGTGGAAGCTCGCAAAGCTCATATGAATAGTCTGCAAGTTCGCTGTGAATAAGCGGGGAGAAGCTGTGTCCGAGATGCTCGCCGATAAGACCGCATTTCATATTTTTGTATCCCGATTTCATTATATTACCTCAGAATATGAGCCGAGATAGGTGAATTCGTCACATTCCTGTTCAAGCTCGGCAAGAAGCTGAGCAAGCTTTGGAGAGTATACCGATGCTTCAAGATCAAAGTAGAACATGAATTCAAAATCACGCTCGGGAATGGGGCGCGACTCAAGCTTGAGAAGGTTTATTCCAAGCGCGTTGAAGCGAGCAAGCATTTTGTAGAGCGCGCCGGGCTTGTGAGGCGTTACAAGCATAAGACTTGTGCGGTCAGCTCCGGGGTATATCTCAAGCTCCTTTGATATGCAGATAAAACGGGTATGATTGTTTCCGCTATTCTGGATATCAGAGGATATCGCCGAAAGACCGTACTGAGATGCGCAGGCGCGTGAAGAAATCGAGGCGATGTCGGTCCTGTCTGATTCCGCAACCATTTTTGCAGCCATAGCTGTGTTCTCAACACGTGTTATCTTTACGTTGCTTCCAAGCTTTGCAAGGAAATCGGAGCACTGCTCGATAGCCTGTTCGTGAGAAAAGATTTCCTTTATGTCCGAGAGGGAAGCACCCTTTTTGGCGAGAAGATTGTGGTCTATTTTTATTCTTACAGAGCGAACTATCTTGAATTTGCGGCTTATCATAAGGTCATATACCTGTTTTACCGAGCCTGCTGTGCTGTTCTCGATAGGAAGGACTCCATAACGGCACATACCCGATTCGATAGCCGAGAAAACGCCTTGGAAATTTGAGAAGAACATTATAGACGGAGAACGGAAAAGTCTTTCGGCGGCTATCTGAGAGTAAGCGCTTTCAATACCCTGGCAGGCAACCATAGCGGACTCGGGGAATAATTTTGCGGTGTTTTGCTCAGCATTGCTTATGAGCTCCGCAAGCGCCGCAGTTTCACCGAGACATTTGTGCTGATATGAACGGGAAATGTCGAGTATCGTAGAGTAAAGCGTCTTTGTGTAATCCTCAAATTCCTCTCCGGAAAGCTCTCCTACCTTTGTGAGAAGCGCTCGCTCGCGCGAAGGGTCAAGCACTCTCATACCGCTCTGGCGCTTATATTCGGCAACGTTTGCTGAGACCTCCATTCTTTTTTTGAAAAGAGAAACAAGCTCACGGTCTATATCGTCTATTTCAGAGCGGAGTTCTTTCAGATCGTGATTTTTAATGTCTTTCATTTTTTGATTTTTCCTTTCTGTTTCTTACGTATATCAATAATAGAAGTACGATTATAAGTGGGAATGCCGCAGATATAGTGAAGGCTATTCTGAGGTCGTTCCCGAGGAGCTCGGCTATCCAGCCAGCAGCGGCAGGACCTAAGGCACAGCCAACGTCACCGCCAAGAGCAAGCAGCGCAAATACCTGCATGCCCATATTGGGGATACGCTCGGTTGCAAGGCTGTATGTTCCAGGCCACATCATTCCGCTTGAAAGTCCGCAAACGGTACAGCCTATAAGCGATATTATCGGGGAGGGCGAAATTGCGGCTGTAAGATAGGCAAATACGCATACGATACTTGAATAAAAGATATAGTTTCTAAGGTCAAGTACGTGGCTGAACCTCGCGTATATTACTCTCGACACCCCCATAAAGAGTCCGAATGCGCACGGACCGAGGATATCTCCTATTTCCTTCGGAACTCCGAGTCCCGATTCTGCAAAGGTGGATGCCCACTGCGCCATTACTTGTTCCGCAGCGCCCGCGCATACCATAATTACAAAAAATACGATGAATATTCCCGAACGCCAAGCGGGTCGTCTGTTTGTGCTTTGAGATTCGCTTTCGGCGTCAATTGCAAGCTTATATATAGGTACTACCGAAAAAGCAAGCATTCCAACGAGCGGAATGACAGCCCAGATACAAGCAAGTATGCGCCAATGCTCAATTCCGATGAGCTTAAAGAAAAGAGTTGACAAAATGATTATTCCCGCGTGTCCCCAAGCGTAAAATGAATGCAATATACTCATTGCGGCGCTTTTTCCGTCTGTGGGGCATGCCTCTATTATCGGACTTACAAGCACCTCTACAAATCCCGCGCCTATGCTGGATACGAAGGTGGAGATAAAAAGACCGATGAAGGGAGACGGCATTATATCGGGAAGATAGGCATAGCTCGATATTCCCAATGCCGCGAGAATGAGTGCCGTTATCATAGTTTTTCGTATATTCAGTTTTGTCGAAAACTTTGCGGCAAAGGCATCTACGAGAAGCTGAACGATAAAGCTTGTTCCTATCAGAACGCTTATCATAGATATAGAAATGTCGTAAGTGTTTATAAAAGTTATAAAAAGCAGAGGGGGAAAATTGATTATCAAGGCTTGAGTGAGATAACCTATATACCCCGCAAGCTTCGTGTGTTTTGCACTAAGAGCCATAGTAACCTTTTAAGTATAAAATTTAACTGTCGCTCGAATCAAGGAGCATATCTGTGATAGCGATTGCCGTTGCCGCCTCAAAAACGGGGACGGCGCGGACGGCTACACAGGGGTCGTGTCTGCCCTTTATAGAAAGGGTCTTGTTTGTCATAGATATCATATCCACGCTGTCCTGCTCTTTGAATATAGAGGGAGTCGGCTTCATTGCCGCACGGAAGACGAGCGGCATTCCGCTTGTCATTCCGCCGAGTATTCCGCCTGCATTGTTGGAGAGAGTGTATATTCTTTTTCCGTCTGTGCGGAAGGGATCGTTGTTTTCAGAGCCCTTCATATGAGCGCACTCAAAACCGTTTCCAAATTCAATTCCTTTGACGGCGGGAATTCCAAATACTATTGATGATATCCTGTTTTCAACTCCGTCAAAGATATGCTCGCCAAGTCCCGCGGGAAGTCCGATGGCTCCGCATTCGACGATAGCGCCGACAGAGTCGCAATCGAGTCGAGCTTCTTCTATTTTCTCTCTCATACGCGCACCCGCGTTTTTATCAAGCACGGGGAAATCCGAGCGAGATGCGGTGAGAAGCGTTTCTCTATCAAGATTGACGGGGTCGAAATAGGAGTCGTATTCATCAAGCACTGAGAGAAGATGCGCTCCTACATATATTCCGCGCGAGGCGAGATATTGGAGACAGATGCCGCCAACGATGCACATGGGAGCTGTAAGTCTGCCCGAAAAATGACCGCCTCCGCGAAGATCCACCTTGTCACCGTATTTCATTCTCGCCGCAAAATCTGCATGAGAGGGGCGGGGGACAAACTCGCAGGATGCGTAATCCGAAGAGCGCTGATTAGTGTTGTATATTACAGCGTGAAGCGTCTCGCCGTTAAGTGTTCCGTTCTCTATACCGCTGAGAAATACAGGCTCGTCTGCCTCGCGTCTCGTTGTCGAGTATGCGTTCTGACCGGGAGCACGCCTTTTCATAAAGCCTTTGAGAAGCTCTATGTCGGGCGCAAATCCGCGCGGCAATCCCTCGGCGATAATTCCTATCTCGCTGTCGTGCGAGCCGCCGTATATCCTTATTTTAAGATTTTTTCCATATTCAGTAGACATATATCATTCCTCGTCTTTATTGATAGAAAAGCCCAAGAGCTTCATATCCTCCCAAAATGACGGATAGGATTTTGAGGTTGCCCCTGCCGACGTTATAGTTACGGGAGCTTCGCAGAGAATAGATGCGACAGCCGCGCTCATAGCTATTCTGTGGTCGTTATGAGAGGAGACTGTGCCGCCAGACAGCCGAGAGCCTCCGTTTATAATAAGACCGTCAGATGTCTCGGTGATATCAGCGCCGAGAGTTGAGAGGACATCGGTAATGGCGAAGAGACGGTCGCTTTCCTTTATTTTAAGACGTGCCGCTCCGTATATTTCCGTCTGTCCCTCTGCCGCCGCAGCTACGACGGCGAGTATCGGAACAAGGTCGGGAATGTTCGCGGCATTTATTTTTGTCCCGTAAAGCTTTTCTCCGCGGACGGTGAAGCAGTCTCCCTTTCGGCGTATGTCCGCACCAAAGCGGACAAGTGTTTCGATAATTTTTTTGTCGCCCTGAGAGGATTCGGGGTCAAGTCCGAATACGCTGACACGGGATTTCTTTCTGATAGCGCCCGCGCAAAGCGCAAACGCCGCATTTGACCAATCGCCCTCGACACTAATATCTTCGGGAGAATTGAATTTCTGTCTGCCCGTGATAATAAAAACATTTTCGTTTCTCTCGGGCTCTGCCTCAAACTCGTAAAGTGTGTCAAGCGTCATATTTATATACGGCTCGGATTCTATCTTTCCTTCAACGGCAAGCGTACTTTCTCCTTCGATGAGCGAGAGGGCAAAAAGCAATCCGCTGACAAACTGTGATGAGATATCTCCTCTTATATGATATTCTCCTGCGGATATCTTGCCACTTACAGACAATTTGTTCGGCTCTGTCTTTGATATTACAGCACCGTGCGCCTCAAGCTCCTCGCGAAGCGGAGAGAGCGGGCGCTCCGAAAGTCTGCCTGACATCAAAAAAGAAGGGGAAGATCCGAGAGCGCATACTATCGGCAGAAGAAAACGCAAGGTAGAACCGCTCTCACCTGCGTCGAGTACGGCGTTTTGCTTCGGCGTTCTTATCGGAAGCACAACAAAGCTTGACTCTTTTCTCGTTATCTTTGCGCCGAGAGCGCAAAGACATCTTACTGTTGCCGAGATATCGTCATTTATCTCCTCACACACTATCTTGGTGCTTTTGTTGCCAAAAGCCGCGCAGATAAGCGCTCTGTGCGCGGCGGATTTTGAAGCTATCGCCTTTATTTTTCCTTCTGGTATAGATGCTGATACCGTTACTTTCATTAGTTAAGACCTCTGGCTATAAAATCTTTAAGTTCTGTTATTTTTATTTTGTGTAGCACGCTGTTTCCGATTGAGTGCGGGATCACGAGGTTTATCGTGTCGCCCATACGTTTCTTATCTCCAAGCGAGAGAGCGGTAAGCTCCTCTGCGCCGTAAGGACATTCGATGGGAAGGGAAGCCGCCTCGAGAATATCGATTATCTCAGTAAGGTCTTCCTTTGAAGCAAGTCCGAGAGAGACAGAGGCGCGAGCTACTATGACTATTCCCATAGCTACGGCGCTTCCGTGGGATATAGCAAATGATGAAGCCGCCTCTATTGCGTGTCCTACTGTGTGGCCGAGATTCAGTAGCTGGCGCATACCCGTATCAAATTCGTCCGCTTCCACGATATTTGCCTTGTTTGCGATACAGCTTGCCACGATATCCTCAATGTTCTCGCGTATGCCGCTTTTGATAAGCTCAAAGAGAGGTTTGTCGTTTATTATACCGTACTTTATCACCTCGGCGCAGCCGTCTGCAAAGACATTTGGCGCAAGCGTGTCTAAGGTATCAAGGTCGCATATTACGAGAGAGGGCTGATGAAAAGCTCCCGCAAGATTTTTTCCCGCAACAAGATCAACTGCGGTCTTGCCTCCAACCGAGGAATCTACCGCCGCAAGCAGTGTGGTGGGGAGTTGAATGAATTTTATTCCTCTGAGATATATTGCGGCGGCAAAGCCCGCAAGATCTCCCACAACTCCTCCGCCAAGGGCAAATATAGAGTCGCTTCTTGTAAGGTGATTTTCTGCAAGAAATTCGAGAAGCGATACGAGTGAGGCTGTGCTTTTCGACTCCTCACCGTGCGGTATTACGAATTTTACTACCTTGAATCCGCTTTTGGTAAGCGAAGCTGCAAGTGTTTCCGAGTACAAGGCGTCAACCGTGTCGTCGGTAACTATGCATGCCGCAGACGGCTTGCATACTGACAGAGAAAGCTCGCCTGCACGACAAAGTATTCCTCTGTCTATTATTACGTCGTATTTTGTTGATGTATTTACAGTAATAGTTTTCATTTTATTTTAATATCCTCAACCGTCAACCTTTTCTTTTGCGATACGTCCATCGCGCAACAGAGAAGTAAGCTTTTCGGCGTCTCCGTCAGATATTGCGGCTCTGTATTCCAAAAGAGATGAGATGATGCTGTCTATCTCAAAGAGCAAAGGCTCTTTGTTTTCAATAAAAAGCTCACTCCACATATTTTCGTTCAGCCAAGCGACTCGTGTAAGGTCCTTGTAGCTTCCTGCGGAAAAGCCCTTGTGATTTTGAGCCGTGGGACTTTTTACGTAAGCGTTTGAGACGATATGTGCCAGCTGAGAGGTAAAGGCTATCAGGGCATCGTGGTTTTCTGCCGTTGTAACCGTTATCTTACCAAACATGGCGGGGGAGAGAAGATTTTTTATCTTTTCGAGAAAATATATATCGTCGCAAACCTTGGGCACAAGCACCATAGGGGCGTTCTTGAAAAGATTTTCACGTGAATATTTTATTCCCGAGTATTGCGTGCCTGCCATAGGGTGTCCGCCGACGAAGGTAAACGAGTATTTTTCGGCAAGCTCAAAGCCGACGCGACATATTTCGGTCTTCGTTCCGCACAGGTCAATAACGACAGTTTCAGAATTTTCAAGTGTGTGGGCGATCTTTTTGAGATATTCAATAGCCGCGCGCGGATAAAGCGCGATAAATACAAGCTCGCACTCCATCAGTCTTTCTTCGTTCAGCTCACCGTCACATATTTCAGACAGAATAGCATATCCGAGAGCAGCATTGTCCTTATCAAATCCGTAAACGGTATGTCCCGCAGCTTTGTAAGCCTTCGCCATCGAACCGCCAATGAGTCCGAGGCCGCATATTCCAACCTTCATAATAGGCTCCTACTAGATCAAAATTATTTTAAATTACTTCAAATTACTTCAAGTACGCGATTTACAACCTTGCATACGTCCGCAAAGGCTTCGGGAGTGAGTGACTGCGCCCCATCGCAAAGAGCGTGTGCGGGGTCGTTATGTACCTCTATCATAAGACCGTCAGCGCCTGCCGCTGCCGCTGCCAAAGCCATAGGCTTTACAAGCCTCGATGCTCCCGTGGCGTGAGAGGGGTCTATTATTACGGGGAGATGAGAAAGCTCGTGCAAAAGCGGGATAGCAGAGAGGTCGAGTGTGTTTCTCGTGTAGGTCTCAAAGGTTCTTATACCTCTCTCGCAGAATATCACGTTCTCGTTTCCGCCTGCCATAATGTATTCGGCAGACATAAGAAGCTCTTTAAGAGTGTTTGCGAGACCTCTTTTAAGAAGTATCGGCTTGTTGGTTCTTCCAAGCTCCTTGAGAAGCTCAAAATTCTGCATATTTCTCGCGCCTACCTGAATTACGTCAACATCATCAAAAAGCGGGAGATGATTTGCGTTCATTATCTCGGTGACGATGGGAAGACCTGTTTCCTTTTTAGCCTTTACTAGAAATTCTATGCCCTCTGCCTTGAGACCCTGAAAGTCGTAGGGAGAAGTGCGAGGCTTGAACGCTCCGCCGCGAAGCATAGTAGCGCCCGCCGCCTTAACGGCTTTTGCTATTGCCATGACCTGCTCCTCACTCTCTACCGAGCAAGGACCTGCCATAATAGCGAATATATTGCCGCCCACAGAAGTGTCTGCGACCTTTATAACACTGTCATCGGGATGGAATTTTCTGTTTACGCTCTTAAAGGGTTCGCTTATGCGCTTTACCGATTCAACGATCTCAAGGCTTGCCAAAAGATCGGCATCTATCCTCGACGTATCTCCTATAAGACCGACGATAGTGTGAGTGCTTCCGTGCGAAAGATGAATATCAAGTCCCTGAGACTTGAGCCAAGAAGTAAGATTTTCAAGTTGTTTTTCGGTAGTTCCTTTTTTAATTACAGCAATCATGTTTTGCCCCCTATAAGCTTTAGAATTTTTAGAATTTAATATTATGAATTACGCGACCGCAGGTATCTAAAAGAAAAAATGAAGCCTGCGGTGTTTTTCACCGGAAAGGCTTCATTTTGATTTCTTGATTTATAGAAAACAGATGAAACTAAAATCCGCAACAAAAAGCACCTTTATTTTTATTGGATGCAATAAAAATAAAAGTAATAAAAAAACTTGTTTGCGAAAACTGCAGAATTCATCACGAGTAAACTCCTTTTATAGCTGTTAGTGATAGTTTAGCACTATTTTTTTTTCTTGTCAAGGGTTTTTGTGAAAAAAATCGGCATTTCTAAAATTTTTGGGGGTAAAAAGCTAATATAATAAAGGCGTTGCGGCACTTGCCGCAACGCCTTTACAGTTTTACTCGATATCGAGTGTACGAACGTCTATTTTTTTAGCTTCTTCTTTAGGAAGAGTAAGGGAGAGAATACCGTTTTTATAGCTTGCCGATATGTTATCCCTGTTTATTCCGTTAAGTCCAAAGCTTCTCGTATAAGAGCTGTAAGAGCGTTCGCGTCTCAGGTAGTCGCCCTTTTCCTCGCTCTCCTTCTTTTCTGTGCGGGAAGCGCTTATCGTGAGACGGTCATCCTTTATCTGAACCGATATTTCGTCCTTTTCAAATCCGGGAAGTTCTGCTTCGAGGATATAGGCCGTTTCGGTCTCCTTGACGTCTGTTTTGAATGAGGGCTGCGAATTTCCCCAAAAGCTTTTTTCGATCTCTTCTATTTCTCTGAACGGATCGAACGAAAGAAATTGGTTACGTGAAAATGGTGTGAGATAAAACATAGTAGATCCTCCTTATATAATTTATATTATTTTTTGTGTTTTGACATTGGCTGTATATCACCTTTATCAACACCTATATGATACCACCCGAATATTAATAATTAAAGCTATATATATGTCCTTTTTGTAAACAATTAGCACTCTTTCGTATTGAGTGCTAAAAAATAACTAAAAACAAAAGACCCGACATTCTTTTGTCGAGTCTTTTTATTGATCAATGTTAGCAAAGACAGTGTTTATTTGCTATATTTTTGAGATATTATTGCTTTTGCTGCAGCTATATCCTCGTGAACCTTTTGCGAAAGCTCGTCGACGGAGGAGAATGCCATCTCTGGACGCATAAAATACAAAAATTCCACGCGCAATTTTTTGCCGTAAAGATTTCCGCTAAAATCAAGTATATGAGTTTCGGCGCAAAGTATCTTTCCGCCCACTGTGGGACGGATACCCACGTTCGTTATGCCGTAATGCTTCTTTGAGTCTATGGTCACGCGCGTTATATACACTCCGTGACGGGGAACGAGTATACCGCGTTCAAAAACCTGATTGACGGTTGGAAATCCAAGCCTTCTTGCAAGCTTTTGACCGTCGATAACTATTGTATTGATAGAAAACGGACGTCCGAGATATTTTTGCGCTTCCTCAATATTTCCCGCTTCGATAGCCTCTCTTATTCTTGAAGAGCTTATCGGAGAGCCGTCGGTATCAACGCTTTCGATGACCGTGAGCCCAATACCGCGCTCGTCGCAGAGTTCTTTGAGAAGGTCTGTTTTTCCCACTCCGCCTTTACCGAAGGAGTAGTTAAAGCCACAGACTATATGAACGGCGCGAAGCTTCCCAACAAGAATTTTTTCGAAAAAATCCTTTGGTGAGAGCGAGCCTGTTTCGGTATTGAAGGGGACAGAAACAAAGACGTCTATTCCAAGCGCCCTCATAAGCTTTCGCTTTTCCTCGCGGTCGGTTATTACGGGTGAGACATACGGAGTGAAAAAATTTCTCGGAGATTCGTCAAACGTCCAGACAGCGCTTTTTACCGAAAGCACTTTTGCGATATTGACAGCCCGTCTGATAACGGTCTGGTGTCCGATATGGACGCCGTCGAAGCAACCGAGGGCTACCACCGTGGGAGATTCAGAGAAAAATTCGTTCGTTTTATAGGATTTCATAAAAATTTTTATCTCGTTTTTCTGTGCTCAGCTATCATATCGTGCTTGATATCCCAAAGCTTTTGAGAAAGGTCAACGTAATAATTATGAGGATTGTTGAAACGTTTTACCTCGTCCCACATTCCCTCTATCTCATTTTGACAGTGACGGCGGATATCGTGAATATTGGGGAGATTATATACAAGCTTTCCGTTTTCGTATATCTTTGTCTGAAGAATCTCTGCGGTATAGTTCGAGAGAGTTTTGCGCTTCCATGTGTGCGCGGGGTCAAAGAGCTCGATAGGCTTCGAGTCGTCTATCTCCTCGTCGTATACGCAAAGAAGGTCTGCTTCTGCCTTGCCTGTATCCTTGTCGCGCAGACGGTAGAGCTTTTTGAAATGCGGAGTCGTTATTTTTCCAACGTTTTCGCTGATCTTGATCTTAGGAATTATCTCTCCGTTTTCTGCCTCGACAGCGCAGAGCTTGTATACTCCGCCGAAAACAGGGTCGCTCTTTGCGGTGATAAGTCTTTCGCCAACGCCAAACGCGTCTACCTCAGCGCCCTGACGTATAAGCTCTCTGATAAGATATTCGTCAAGAGAGTTTGAAACAACAATCTTACATTCTGTAAAGCCCGCCTCGTCAAGCATTTTTCTCACTTTCTTCGTGAGATAGGTAACGTCACCCGAGTCTATTCTTACAGCGCATTTTTTGATTCCCTTGGGTACGAGTACCTCATTAAACGCTTTTATAGCGTTTGGAATACCGCTTTCGAGAACGTTGAAGGTGTCAACAAGAAGGGTAGCGTTGTCGGGATATATCTCACAATAGGTTTTGTACGCCTCGTATTCAGAGTCGAACATCTGTACCCAAGAGTGAGCCATAGTACCTGTCGCGGGAACACCGAGATCTCTGTCAACGATAGCGCATGCGGTAGCTCCGACTCCGCCGATATAAGCGGCTCTTGCGCCGAGCATTGCCGCATCAGCGCCCTGAGCTCTGCGAGAGCCGAACTCGCTTATCGCGCGACCCTTTGCGGCTCTTGCAAGTCTTGATGCCTTGGTCGCTATCAAGGACTGATGGTTTATCATCATAAGAACGAAGGTCTCGATGAACTGTGCCTGTATAGCGGGGGCTTTTACAGTCATAAGCGGCTCACCGGGGAATACCACAGTTCCCTCGGGAATAGCCCAGATATCGCCCGTGAATTTGAAGTTTGCGAGATAGTCAAGAAATTCCTCGCAAAAGCATCCCTTAGAGCGAAGATAGGCGATGTCTTCTTCGGTAAAGTGAAGATTTTCGATGTATTCGATAACCTGCTCAAGTCCCGCAGCTATGGCGTAACCGCCGTTATCGGGATTGTTTCTGTAAAATACGTCAAAGTATACGTTTTTGTCGCCTATACCGCATTTGAAATATCCGTTGCCCATTGTCAACTCGTAATAATCGCAGAGCATAGTCAGATTTCTTTGAACATCCATTTTTTACCTCCTGTACCTAAGACGGAATTTAAATTACATTGATTTTAGTATAACGATTTTTAACCGTTTTGTCAATATTTAAAGCTATATTTTGGCAAATTGGCTGTTGTACAGTTCAAAATAGAAGCCTTTTTTCGCGAGAAGCTCCGAATGAGTACCTTTTTCTATGACGTTTCCGTCATTCATAACGAGGATAACGTCGGCGCTCATTATAGTTGAGAGCCTGTGCGCTACGATAAAGCTTGTGCGTCCTTCCATCATTTTTGAGAATGCCTTTTGTATGCGTATCTCGGTGCGTGTGTCGATAGACGACGTCGCTTCGTCAAGGATAAGCATTTCGGGCAGAGTAAGCATTGCTCTGGATATGCATAGCAGCTGTTTCTGTCCCTGAGAGAGCGCTCCGCCGTCCTCGCCGATGACCGTGTCATATCCGTTTGGAAGTCTGCGGATAAAGCTGTGCGCGTGCGCTGCTTTTGCGGCGGCTATTATTTCCTCGTCGGTCGCGTCGGGTTTTCCAAATGCTATATTGTCGCGTATCGTGCCCTCGGAGAGCCAAGTGTCCTGAAGCACCATGCCAAATGAAGTTCTGAGAGCCGCTTTGTTTATCTCTCGTATATCCTTTCCGTCTATCATAATAGCTCCGCTGTTTACGTCGTAAAAGCGCATCAACAGATTGATAAGGGTGGTCTTTCCGCATCCCGTCGGACCTACAATGGCTATTTTTTGACCCGGAAGAGCGGTAAAGTTGAAGTTTTGAATAAGGGGTTTTTCGGGAGAATACGAGAAGCAAACGTCAGAAAATTCGATTTTTCCCTTGAAGTTGATATTTGCGGGCGCATTTTCCGACTCGTCGCAGGGAATTGGCGCTTCAATTATCTCAAAAACTCTTTCAGCGCAGGCAAGCGCGTTCTGAAGCTCGGTGACAACGCCAGATATTTCGTTGAATGGCTTTGTATACTGCGTGGAATAAGCAAGAAAACTTGAAAGAAGGCCCACCGTTATCGATGCCCCTCCGACTTTTATACAGGCAAGCGCGCCGAAAAGGGCGACGAGCGCGTATATAGTCCCGTTGAGAAATCTGGTGGTAGGATTTGTTATCGACGAGAAGAAGATAGCGCGAAGAGAGGCCTTGCGTAGTCTTTCGTTTATCTCGTCAAATTCGGATATAACGTCATTTTCCTTTCCAAAAGCAACCACCGTTTTATGAGACGAGATGGTTTCGTCTATAAGCGAGGTGTGTTCTCCTCTTATTTCGGATTGAAGCTTGAACATCGAGTAGGTCTTTTTTGCGATAAACGCCGCAACAAAGAGCGAAGCGGGGGTGAGTATGACCACGATAGCGGTTATCTGCGGACTTATCATCAGCATGAATATAAGTGTCACAAGGATAGTCATTATTCCATTGAAGAGCTGAGTAAATCCAAGAAGAAGTCCGTCGGAGAATTGCTCCGCATCCGATATCGTACGGCTGACTATCTCGCCCGAACGGTGAGCATCTATATAAGATATGGGGAATTTCTGGATTTTCAAAAACGCCTCTCTGCGAACGCTTTTCACGATGCCGTATGCCATTCGGTTGTTAAGAACGTTTATTATCCACTGAAGGATTGCGGTCGCGAGAATTACTATCAGAATTTTGAATAGGATACCCGAGACGGTATCAAAATCAACGGATCCTTTTCCTATTATGCAGTCGATAGCCTTTCCGACGAGTACCGGTACGTAAAGAGTGAGAATTACCGATACCGCGGTAAACAGGATTGAAAGAGCAAAATGGATACGGTAAAGGCGCAGATATTTCAGAACCTTAAAAAAGGTCTTTACCGAGCTTTTTGTGTTTGCGCGTTTCATATCTTGTCACCTCCCGTCGTGAACTGAGAATTGTAAATCTCTTTGTATATCTCGCAGGAGTCAAGCAATTCTTCGTGCGTTCCCATAGCCGATATTTCTCCGTCGTCAAGGACTAAAATAAGGTCGGCGTGAAGTATCGAAGAAGTCCTTTGCGAAACTATAAATTTCGTGGGATTATAATCAAGAGAAGCGATAGCAGAACGAAGCTTTGCCTCAGTGGCGTAATCGAGAGCTGATGCCGAGTCGTCAAGAATAAGTATCTCGGGACGTTTTACGAGTGCGCGGGCTATCGTGAGCCTTTGTTTTTGTCCGCCCGAAAAATTACTTCCGTTTTGTTTCACAGGCTCGTCAAGAGCCTCGGATTTTTCTCTGATAAAGCTATCTGCCTGAGCCAGAGAGAGCGCCGACCAAAGCTCAGCATCGGAGGCGTCCTTCTTGCCCCACAAAAGATTGGAGCGGACAGAACCCTTGAAAAGAGCGGGCTTTTGCTCTACAACTCCGCACATCGAGCGCAATTCTTCGCTGTCGTATATAGCGGTATTCTTGCCGTTTATGAAAACATTTCCCGAGGTGGGGTGATAAAATCCCGGAATGAGGTTTACAAGCGTAGACTTTCCGGAGCCGGTAGCGCCTATAATGCCTACGGTCGCTCCTTTTTTGACCTTGAAGGATATATTGCTTATCGCGGGGTCGCCCGAACGATTGTAAGAAAAGCTTACGTTGTCAAACTCAACGGAAAGCTCGTCCGAGGAGTTGTCCTTTTCCGAAGAAAACGCAATATCCGATTCGGTATCCAATATCGCGCTTATGCGCTTTGCGCCCGCAGAGCTCTTTGTGAGAGTGATTATCAGATTTGCAAGCTTGATAAGCTCAACGAGTATCTGAGTCATATAGTTGTAGAGCGCCACAAGCTCACCCTGTGATATAATACCATCGTTTACCGATATAGCGCCGTATTTTATCAGCATAATTATCGCAAGATTTA
>JAZOLQ010000072.1:0-1875 GCA_045653185.1 Eubacteriales bacterium | reverse complement strand
TTGTCGTTAAGCTTTACGGAAATGTTACCGTCGTTGGAAGCAACCATTCCCTTGTTGTAGATACGTTTGCCAATGTCACATATCTGTTTTTTGATTTCATACTCGTTAACCATTTTTTGTTCTCCTTATTTGTATAAATTTTTTAAAAAACTTTTTTATATCAGCCCTGCTTTCGCAGATAAGCCTTCAATTTGTCCACACCTTCACCGGTGTGAGAGTCGATGCAAAATATTCTTTTGCATCCCGCAAGCCTGAGCCAATTTTCCGCTCTTTCGGGAGCTTGCTTGTCAGTCTTGGTTACGATACCTATCACGTCTCGGTTTATCATAGACGCGCAACACGGCGGGAAGAGGGAATAGTCCTCGTCAGCCGAAATAAGAAGCGCTACGACGTCCGCCTCGTAGGAGTATATGGCAAGTGCCGCGCCAAGTCCGTGGACCTCGGCGTACTCACCCGGCGAATCTATAAGCCAGTCTCGGTAGTTCATATACTGAGTTTTGACGTAATGTATCTCCTCACCTCTGAGCGCCTGAGTAAGAGTTGTCTTTCCGACTCCGTGGCGGCCTACGAGGAGAGTTTTTTTCATCATCAGGTCTTGGTTATCTTGCATACCGTAAACCCGAGAGTTTCCGCCGCGTACTGCGTTACGGCCTTGAGTGACGCATCTACCTCGGAATAAGTTCCTGTTATTATCACAGTTCCGCTGAAGCGGTCTACAAATCCGAGCTGAGCGCCCGACGCCTTTATCGCAATATCGCCTGCGATTATTGCTGTTTCCGCGGGGCTGAGAGTGAGAATTCCGATAGCCGATTTTGAATATTCGACCGACGGATCAAGCCCCAGCTTCTTATACAAGATCTCATCGGGATTTGCTATGATGTGAGCAAGCGTAATTTGCTTACCCGGAACGAGCTCTTGTATGATTCTTTGCTTTTCCGTATATTCCTGCAAGCTATCAACCTCCTATCTGTCCTTTAAGTCCTGCCCAGTTGACCACCGACAGCAGCTCTTCCATCTGATCCTTCGGAGGAGGCTGTATGTGTGCCATCGTGTAACTTCTTCCGAGCCCTGCGTATTTGTCCGAACCTATTCTGTGATAGGGGAGCAGGTGCATCTCCTCAACTGTGCCAAGCGACTTGGCGAATTCGGCGATAGAGCGTATCTCCTCCTCGGTGTCGTTGAAGGTAGGGATCACGGGAGTTCTGATTATCAAACGCTTTGCTTCCCTTGCGATTATTCTCGCGTTGGCAAGGATGAGATCATTGTCCTTTGTCGTGAACTCCTTATGCTTTTCGCCGTTTGTATGCTTTATATCCATGAGGACGGTGTCGGTGTATTTGAGCAATCGTCTTACGACGTCTATCTCGGCATACCCTGTTGTTTCTATCGCGGTTGAGATACCGAGCTCCTTTGCCGCTTCGAGCAAAGCCGCCGAGAAGTCGGGCTGCCAGAGACATTCGCCGCCCGAAAGCGTGATGCCTCCTTCTCCCGAACGGGAGTAGTAGACCCTGTCCTTTTGTATCTCCTCAAGCACCTCAGATACCGTGACGTCACGTCCGACAGGCTTTGAAACGCCGCCTGTGACGATCGTCTCGTGATGCCATTCCTGCGATTCGGGATTGCAGCACCATCTGCACCTGAGGGGACAACCCTTCAGAAAGACGATAGTGCGTATTCCCGGTCCGTCGTGGATAGAAAAGCGTTGGATATTGAATATCCTTCCTTTTGTATCAAGCAACGCTTTATCCATAGTTATCTACCTCAAAAGCCCTGTTGCTCTGTTCTGTTGATTATATCTTCCTGCAAGCTCTTTGAAAGCGTGGTGAAGAGTGCGGAGTAGCCCGCGACTCTGACAACGAGCGACTTGTACTTTTC
>JAZOLQ010000071.1:0-12410 GCA_045653185.1 Eubacteriales bacterium | reverse complement strand
TGAGCAGAGGAGAACATAAATCTGCGCATAAGCACCTTTTCCTCGGCGTGAGAAGTCGGAACACCCTTCGGGAAAAGATTGCCGAGATCGGCATCCTTGAGCTTTCTCATCGTCTCATAGACACGGACACCAACGGGAGTTTTGTCTCCAAAGACCTCAACTACCTTGTCCTGAACAGGAATATTGCGGACGTGCGCCTCAACGTATCCCGTATCGAAATCGGGAGCGCACATATAGTCGTACATATATTTGAGCGTGGGGATATTATCGGAGGCAAGCGTTGCGAGGTGGAAAAGCTCGGAATATACCGCGGGGGTGTGGAAGCGGTCGCGGGGATATGTGTCGGACTCTGTAAAGAGCTCTATTCCAAGGTCCTTACACCAAGCATACTGCATACGCGCGCATTCGATTACAGTCTGGAGTGTCTGTCTTGCAAAGCGGCGAGAAGCTATCCAATACGGAGCGCCTGTAAAGCGAAGGAAGGGCTTTGCGCTTCCCGCGAGGATATTCGTAAGCTCGATGGCGTCAGCGCCCTCAACGTCCCAGGAGGTGTATCCGGCGCAGAAACCGAGTCTTATCGTGGGGTCAACTCTGTCAACAGCCTCACGCGCCTTGCGGCAGAAATTCTTCATAGTCTCGCCCATAAGGTCAAGCCATACCTCGCGGTACTTGTTCGGCTTACCCGAAAACACTTTGTTTGCAAGCTCCTCAACGGTAACTTTTTCTCCTATTCTGCGGCAAAATTCAGCCATGTGGAGATCACAGGTACAGCCAAGTCCGGGACGGACCGACATACACATCTCGTCGTCAAGCATGATCATTCTTGTGCCTGTACGAGCGGTATCCTCAATAGTTCCGCATATCATCTCGGTGAAGTTCTCATCCATAGGGCAGAAGGCATCGTCAAGTGTCTTTCCGCACATAGATCTGAGACGTGTGTACTTTTCGGCTATCTTCTTGTTGTAGTGTGTGGTAGCGCCGCCAAAGCCAAACGTTCCTATCCAGATACCCGCCTCGATGCCGTTATCGCTAAAATACTTTACGTTCTTTTTGAAGTTTTCAAGAAGCTCCGTGCGAAGCTCGTTTCGCTCAAAGGGATAACGTCCGACGTCCCCAAGACAGAAGAAAACTCTGGAAGCGCCCGATCTTTTAGCATCGGCAAGTATCATATCAATGTTTTTCTGCGGTTGAAAGCTTGCCGCGGGAATAAAAATTTCACTCATAGTCAAAACTCCTTATGATTTGTATATTTTTTAATTTATGATTCCTCCGCCGACGAGAGTATCGCCGTCGTAGAGGACAACTGACTGACCCTTTGCGATAGCTCGCTGAGGCTCATCAAATTCAAGAATAAAGCTGTCGGTGTCCGTCTGTATAACGGTTGCCGAGGCGGCGTCGTGCTTGTAACGGATCTTAGCCGCAAGCCGAGTAGGCCCTGTAAGTGTGTCGCAGGCAATAAAGTTTGCGCGGGATGCCGTCAAGCTTTTTTTGTAAAGCGCGCTGTCCTCACAAAGAGTTACCGTGTTAGCGATGGGGTCTTTGGAGGCTACGAACATAGGCTTGCCAAGCGCTATACCAAGTCCTTTGCGCTGACCTATCGTATATTTTATAATTCCCGAATGCCTGCCAAGGATATTTCCGTCGGGGTCAATAAAAGAGCCTTCGGGGAAGGTGTTGCATGTCTCTCGGCAGATAAATCCCGCATAGTCGCCGTTGGGAATAAAACATATATCCTGACTGTCGGATTTGTGGGCATTCACAAAAGCGTGGGATGCCGCAAGCTCGCGTATCTCCGCTTTCGTATAATCTCCGAGAGGGAGCAGGGTGTTCGCGAGTTTTTCTTGCGCGAGCGACCAGAGAACGTAAGATTGATCCTTGGAGGCGTCAAGCGCTTTTTTTATCACAAAACGTCCCGAGGAAGTTTTCTCTATCCTCGCGTAATGTCCCGTCGCAAGCTTTTTGTATCCAAGCTCTGCGGCAACGTCAAAAAGCTTTCCGAACTTTATATATCTGTTACATTCGACACAGGGATTTGGGGTAGCTCCGTTCTTGTAATCGTCGATGAATTTGTCTATTACAAATGAGCGGAAGCTGTCTCCGAGCGAGCATACGTAATGGGGAATAGAGAGGGCATCGGCTATTTTTTTAGCGTCCTCTATATCTTGATTTGAGATGCCCGACTCGACGTCGCTAACGCGCTCGCAGGGCGACCAAAGCTTCATCGTGACGCCCGCCGCGTCATATCCCGCGTTCTTTAAAAGAAGCGCGGCTGCGGCACTGTCAACGCCTCCGCTCATCGCCACAAGAATTTTTTCGTTTTTTGTTTCACCATTCATATTTCGTCAATGCTCCGTCCTCTCTCAGCCCGTCAAAATTGTCGCGTCTGAGTATTTCGTATACGGCGATAGCCACAGAGTTTGATAGGTTCAGCGAACGAAGTGTGTCTCGCATAGGTATGCGTATACAGCTAGCGGGATTTTTGTAAAGGAGCTCCTCAGGAAGACCCTTTGACTCCTTGCCGAACATTATATAAACGCTTTCGGGGTACTCCTCGATCTCGGTATAAGCCCTCGGAGCTTTGGTTGTGAAGTAGTAGACTTTGGCATCGGGATTTTTAGTGAAAAAATCTTCGAGGCTTTCATAGTAGGTTATGTCAAGCTTGTCCCAATAGTCAAGTCCCGCTCGTTTTAGCTTTCTGTCGTCTATCGTAAAGCCCATAGGCTTTATTATATGCAAAGATGCTCCCGTCGCCGCGCAGGTACGGGCGATATTCCCGGTATTTTGCGGAATTTCGGGTTCGTGAAGAACGATGTTTATCTTTATCATCAGGAAATGCCTTTCAAAAAAGATGTATTATAATATAATAATAAATATTATTTTCTCATTTGTCAAGGAGATATAAAAAAAGAACGATAAAAATTTACAAAAGAATAAAATCTATTCTGTGTTTGCCCTTGAAAAAAGCTGTAAGGTGTAGTATAATTATATAAATATGTGTATGGGAGGTCTGTAATGGGACTTGGAGATAAGATTTTTGGAACATACAGCGAAAGACAGGTAAAGAAGCTTAATAAATACGTTGATTATATAGAGTCGTTAGCGCCCAAGTATAAGGCGATGACTAACGAGGAGCTTTCGGGCACGACAAATATTTTGCGCGAAAGACTTGAGGCGGGAGAAACTCTTGACGATATAATGGCAGACGCTTTTGCGGCAATACGCGAGGCAGACGACAGAATACTCGGAAAGCGTCCCTTCAGAGTTCAGCTTATCGGCGGTATAATTCTTCATCAGGGCAGAATTGCCGAGATGAAAACGGGTGAAGGAAAGACGCTTGTCGCAACTATGCCCGCATACCTCAACGCACTCTCGGGCAAGGGAGTCCACGTCGTTACGGTAAACGACTATCTTGCAAGACGAGACAGTGAGGAGATGGGCAGAGTCTATGAGTTTATGGGACTTCGCACGGGTTTTGTCGTTCACGGTATTTCCCCCGAGGAGAAAAAGCTTGCCTATGAGGCGGATATAACCTACGGAACAAATAACGAATTTGGCTTTGACTATCTCCGTGACAATATGGTGGTATATAAAGAGAGAATGGTTCAGAGAGGACATAATTTTGCTATCGTTGACGAGGTGGATTCTATACTCATAGACGAGGCAAGAACCCCTCTTATCATATCGGGCGCGGGCGAAAAGTCCACCGATATGTACGACAGAGCCGACACACTCGCAAGAAAGCTCCGCAAGTACGTTATTAAGGAAATGGATTCAAAGGAGAGCTACGACGATATCGATGCCGACTATATAGTTGATGAAAAGGCGAACAATGCTATCCTCACTCCGAACGGCGCGAAAAAGGCAGAGGAGTTCTTCGGTATCGAAAACCTTTCCGACCCCGAAAATTCCGAGATAGCTCATCACGTAAATCAGGCGATAAGAGCGCACGGAATAATGAAGCTTGACGTCGATTACGTGGTAAATGACAGCGGAGTTATGATAGTTGACAGCTTCACAGGACGTCTTATGCCCGGAAGAAGATACTCTAACGGACTTCATCAGGCGATAGAGGCTAAGGAGGGAGTGAAGATAGAGAAGGAAAATAAGACCCTTGCAACTATCACCTTCCAGAATTATTTCAGAATGTATTCCAAGCTTTCGGGTATGACGGGAACGGCGCTTACCGAGGACAACGAGTTCCGCGAGATATACGCGCTTGACGTAGTTGAGATACCCACCAATAAGCCCATGATAAGAATGGACCATTCCGATGCCGTTTACAAATCTGTAAACGGAAAATACCGCGCTGTTGTTGAGAAGATAATCGAGTGTAATAAAAAGGGACAGCCCGTGCTTGTGGGTACTGTTTCGATAGATAAATCCGAGGAGCTTTCGCGCAGACTTCGCAGAGAGGGAATACAGCATACAGTCCTTAACGCTAAGTATCACGAAAGAGAAGCCGAGATAGTAGCGCAGGCAGGTAAGCTCGGAGCGGTAACTATATCCACCAATATGGCGGGACGCGGAACAGATATTATGCTTGGCGGAAATCCCGAATATATGGCTAAAAAGGAGATGCGTAAGCTCGAGATACCCGAGGAGCTCATAGCTATGGCTACGGGTACGGCTGAGATAGACGACGAGGCGGTCAAGGAAGCGAGAAAGACCTATAAGGAGCTTTATGAAAAATATAAAGCTGAGGTAGCTCCCGAGGCTGATAAGGTAAGAGAGGCGGGCGGACTATTCATTCTCGGTACAGAGAGACACGAGAGCCGACGTATCGACAACCAGCTCAGAGGCCGTTCGGGACGTCAGGGCGACCCCGGCGAGTCCAAGTTCTATATTTCGCTTGAGGACGACCTTATGAGACTTTTCGGCTCGGAAAGACTTATCGGAATAGTTGACAGACTCGGACTTGACGAGGATACACCGATAGACGCAAAGGTGCTTTCAAACACTATCGAAAACGCCCAGATGCGCATAGAGGATTCAAACTTCAAGAGACGTAAGTACGTGCTTACCTACGACGACGTTATGAATCAGCAGAGAAACCTCATCTATAAGCAGAGAAACGACGTTCTAAACGGTGAGAATATAAGCGATACCATATGCAAAATGATAAACGATACTATTGCCGAAACTGTCGATACCTTCCTTCAGGGAGATATTCCTGAGCATTGGGATATTTTTGGACTTAAGGAGCAGTATAAGGGGCTTCTCACGACTCCCGAGGACTTTGAGGAGCTTGACGGTCTTACCAAAGATGGCATAACAGATACACTTTGCGAGAGGGCTATGAAGCTTTATGAGGAGAAGATAGAGCTTCTTGGAGAGGAACGCTTCAGAGAGATAGAGCGCGCTGTGCTTTTGCAGAACGTTGACAGGGCGTGGATGGATCATATCGACGCTATGGATGACCTTAAGGACAGCATAAGACTTCAGGCGTACGCCCAGAGAGACCCTGTGACAGAATATAGAATTCAGGGCGCTGATATGTTTGACATTATGGTGGGAGATATAAGAGAAAAGACGGCGAGAATGATACTGTCTATCACCGTTAAAACCCAAGAGGTAAAGCGAGTTCAGCTTGCAAAGCCCTTGCAGGAGGGATTTGAGGGAAGTACTTCCAAGCAGGTCAAAAAAGTCAACGTGACCAAAAAAGCCGAGGCAAGTGTCGGCAGAAATGACCTTTGTCCCTGCGGCAGCGGAAAGAAATACAAAAAGTGCTGCGGCGCGCCCGAGGGAATGAATAATAACGGCAATTAACAAGTAAAGTGTCTGCAAAAGGGAAGTATATGCAAATGTCAAGCTTCCTTTTGCAGATGAAGATAAATTCAAAAAGGAAGTGACGGATATGGGATTTGGTGTCCTTTTCATCGGATATTTTATAACTTACGCAATGTCGATAAACACCTTTGGAGTTTTTTTCAGACTTTTAGGTTATCTCGTTATGACATATGCGGGGGTCAAACTCGCCTCTTATAATAAAAACTTCAGATATCCCGTGTACGTTTCATCCGCGCTCGCGATTCTCAGCGCTTTGGAATCCGCTTCTAAAGTCACAGGATATCTATACGAGAATATGGTCATCTCTTCAAACGTGTTCGGCGGAGCGTTTAACACTTTTATCGGATACGTTGACGAGATATTTGTGTTCGTATTCCATATAACCTTGCTTCTTGCGATACGCGCTATGGCAAAGGAGACCGAGATATCAAAAATACAATACGCGTCGGTAAGAAATATATTTTTGATAGCGCTGTACTGTGTTTTGCGTATATTGGCTTATCTGCCGCTTCCGATAAAGGAAGCCTATAACAAAAATATGGGCATTCCGCTCTTTATGTTTTATCTTGTGCTGATAATACTTGACGCAGTCATAATCTTCTCGTGCTATTACGGTATATGTGACGAAAATGATACCGATATGAAACGAAAGCCCTCGCGCTTTGAATTTGTCAACAAGTATCGCGAGGAGCGCGACGCCAAGCAGGCAAAGGCGGAGGCGGAGATGGAAAAATACCGCCAAGAGTTGCTTGAACGCAAGAAAAACAAGAAAAAAAGAAAGTAAGGAAGGAAAAAATGGATAGAGAAAAAACTAAGGATATAAAGCTTGGGTTTACATATATAGCTCTCGCGGCAGTATTCTTCTTTAACGCAAATATAAGCGTTATCGATATTCTTCCCGATATCATAGGCTATGTTATTCTGACGGTGGCTATGGTGAAGCTGGCAGACCTTAATGAAGATATACAGACCGCCCAGCGATTTTTCAAATATATGATATTCGTTGAGATAGGCAAGCTGCTCGCTCTTATGTGGGTCTTTGGACTTCCAAGACTTGACGGGCAAAACACGGGAATAATGCTTATTTCCTTTGTGTTTGCGGTTCTCGATTCGGTTCTTTTGTTTATCGCTTTCAAAAAGCTTTTTGACGGCTTGCTCGCGCTGTCTTACGTTTACCCGAGCAATTCGATATTGGGCTTTAAAAAGGAGGGAAAGAAAAATTATATCGAGAAGGCAAAGAGCTTTACCCTGTTTTTCGTTATCTTCAAGCCCGTTATGGGACTTTTGCCCGAGCTTACAAATCTCTCGACCTATCAGTACGACGAGGATAAGAGCGGTTGGCTGACGATATACGAATACATAGGACTTATGCGCGCGATGAGCTTTATCGTAGTGCTTGCCGTGGGATGCTTCTGGCTTTACAGATTTGTTACCTTCTTCAAAAGAATTGATTGTGATACCGAGTTTTGCAACTCTTTGCGTACCTCATACACCGAAAATGTCTTGCCGAAAACGACTCTTTTTGTTCGCAGAAGCATAAGAACGGCGTTTTCAGCATTCGTTATTGCGGCGTTCTTTATGATAGATCTCAGAGTGGACGAATTTAATATGACTCCCGATTTTATAGGAGCGCTTATATTTATAGCCGCTATCTTTATAATGGGAAAATATATCTCACCGAAAATAAAGAAGATATTTACAGCGGCAGTATCTGTGTATGCGGTTTTAGCTCTTGCGGCTTATATTGTTGAGATATACTTTTTCAAGGATTTTTACTACGGAGCTGTTTACAGAACGATTGAGGCGTATAGCGCATACGTGGTTATGTGTGCCTTCAAACTCGCCTCTTCAATTGCTTTTTGCGCCTCGTTTGCAGCGCTTGCAGCAGTCTTGTTTGATATCATAGAAAAGCATACAGGCTTTTCTTTGCGTGGTTCATCCGAACAGGATAACGAAAGAATTTCAAGCTATCAAAAAAAGCAGAAGAAAAAGCTGTTGCTTTTGATTGCGGGGGCTTTCCTTCTCGTTGCGGGAGATATCTTCCAAACATTCTTTGCGATAAAGTTTGAATTTGCGGGAGCGATATCGGTGTTCGTATCTTTGATTTTTGCTATTATTATGCTAAAAACGACACGTGACATTTTGGAGGAGATCGAAACAAAATATATGCTCGATTAATTTTGTACGCTTTGTTGACATTTGCTTTCGTGTATGTTATAATTATTAAAGAATTTTGTGAAAGAGGAATTTTTAAAGATGAGTCAGCAGAAAAAAATCAAAGGAATTATAGGGATTGCGGGTATAGTTGCCGCTGTTCTTTTCGTAGTATTGCTCATTGTGGGTATCATATATAAGGGCGGAATACTTTCAAAGACCCTACTGATAGTTATTTCGGTTCTTTGTCTTGCGCTCGCGGCAGAGCTTGCGTATCTCTATATACTTCTCGGTGACACAAAACCGAATTATTTCCTTTTTGACCCAAATACAAATCGCAACCTTTCGGCTCAGAAGCTTACCTTTCAGCTTGTAAATTCGAGAATGAACAAGTACCTTTCGGGATTTGCTTCTTCCGAGGGAAAGATCTGGACTGAGGGAGTGTTTGATAACACCGAGCTTGAGATAGACGAGACCTTCAAGCCGCTTATCGGATATAAGCTTCTCTTTGACCTTGCCGAGAGAGATTTTGACGCGGGTTGGAAGTGCTTTGATATGTCGTCTGATAAAACCGTCGACTTTATCGCTTCGGCAATAGAGATGAACGGTGAGGATGAGGTCGCTAAAAATATAAGAGACCTCAAGGCAGTAAAGCCGACAAATCTCAAATACGTAAGAGACTATCTTGTAAGCAACAGAAAGTATCTCCAGACAAAGATGTATCAGTATGTTGTAGCTAATATAGACAAGTTTTGATTTTTATGAAATATCAACAATCCGCGCACCGAAATTTCGGCGCGCGGATTATGATTTTTTTGTTGAAAAATATAAATATATGTGATATAATGAAATTAATGTATGATTTTTTAAAGGGTACGCTATGTTTTATATAAGAATTGCCGACTTGAACGTAAAAATTGAGAATAAATATCCCCACGTGCAAAGAGTTTGTGAGGAGTATATTATCGACGCGCCGACACATGTCGATATCGAGGCTTCTGCCTCGGACGCGGAAATAGATAAAGAGGTGGCAGATTCTCAGATCGACCATCGCGGATTTGCCGAGAGCGTTTGCATATACAGAAATATCTGTAAGGACCTTCCCAAAAAATTCAATGCGTATCTGCTCCATTCCGCGCTCATTGAGTATGAGGGAAGGGGATACGCGTTTGCCGCCAAAAGCGGAACGGGAAAATCGACTCACATCTCGCTTTGGAAGAAGCTTTTTGGCGACGGTGTCAGAGTGATAAACGGAGATAAGCCGATCGTCAGATATCTTGACGGCAAGTTTGTCGCGTACGGGACCCCGTGGTGCGGAAAAGAGGGACTTGGAACAAACGCTTCGGTTCCGCTTAAAGCAATTTGCTTTATTGAGCGGGATAATGATAATTCGATAGTCCGAATATCTCCTGCGGATGCGGTCTCAAAGCTGTTTTATCAGGTGCTTGTGCCCGACGATATAGAAAATCTTGATTCTTTACTGGCGCTATTGGATTCCACGCTCGGCTCTGTATCCTGCCATATTCTGAAGTGCAATATGGACATAGAAGCCGCAAGGGTGGCTTATGAAGGAATGAAAGGATAATATAGGTGATGGATATGAAAATAAGAGACGGATTTGTTGTTCGCGAGATAGCGGGTCAGTGCGTGGTCATAGCGCTTGGCTCTGCAAGCAAGGATTTTAACGGAATGATAAAGCTTAATTCAACAGGAAGGTTTATATGGGAGAAATTGAGCGTTGGAGCGGAGCTTGAGGATATCGTCGAGGCTATGATGAGCGAATACGATATAGATGCAGATATCGCAAGACGCGACGCTATGGCGTTTATAGAAAAATTGCAGGGAGCAGATATTCTTGAATAACGGATTTTATTTAGAGGATGCTATCGATATCATAGAAGAAATACTTGAGTCGGGCGGAACTTTGCGGATATATCCGCGCGGAACAAGTATGCTTCCTCTCATAGTCGAGGGCAGGGATTCTGTCGAGCTTAAGTCGTATGACAGAGAGCCTCTGAAAAATGATATCGCGTTTTATAAAAGAGATAACGGTCAGTTTGTTCTGCACAGGATCGTCAGAACGGGAAATGACGGCATATATACTATGTGCGGAGACAATCAGACCTCTCTTGAAAAAGGGATACGCCGAGAGCAGATAATCGCTTTTGCCGAAACTGTGTACCGAAAAAACAGAGTCCTTAACGGCAAAAATTTCGGTTATAGAGTGTATCTTTTTTTCTGGCGCTTTATGCCGCTCAGACATATAGTGTTTTTTTGGAGACATTGCATAGGAAAGCTTGTGCGAATTTTTAAGAAAATGTTCAAAAAAACAGTTGACTAAAATGTCTGAATATGGTATAATACTCAAGATGCCTTGATGATGCTTTTTGAGGCGTTTTGAGGAGACTTTGTTCGTTAAAATTAAAGAAAGGCGAGACTTAAAATGACAGTATTGTTGAAGAATGCGAAAATATTTAAAAACGGAACCCTTGTCGCTTCCGATTTTTTCGTAACCAACGGTATTCTTGCCCCTGTTGACGTTAAGGATAAGAGTCTTTGCAGTGATATTACTGTTTATGAAAACTGTTATATTTTTCCCGGTTTTTGCGATGTGCACGTGCATTTTCGTGAGCCGGGCTTTTCTTATAAAGAGACTGTAAAAAGCGGATCTTTGGCAGCGGCAAGGGGAGGATATACGGCAGTATGCACTATGCCCAATCTCTCACCTGTGCCCGATTCCGCGGAACATCTCAAGGAACAGCTTGATATAATAGAGCGTGACGCGGTGATAAACGTATATCCGTATGGAGCTATAACCGTTGGACAAAAGGGAGAAGCTCTCTCCGATATGGAGGCTATGGCAAAGGACGTTATAGCGTTCTCCGACGACGGCAGAGCCGTTCAAAGCGAGGATATGATGGAGGAAGCTATGCTGAGAGCCAAGGCGCTCGGCAAGAAAATAGTGGCGCACTGCGAGGATAATTCCTTGCTCCGCGGCGGATATATTCACGACGGAGAGTACGCAAGACTTCACGGACACAGAGGTATATGCTCAGAAAGTGAGTGGGGACCGATAAAAAGAGATATTGAGCTTCTTAAAAAGACGGGAGCTTCTTACCACGTATGCCATATATCAACAAAGGAGAGCGTGGCGCTTATAAGAGAGGCAAAGAAGGCGGGAGTCGATATCACCTGCGAGACAGGACCTCACTACCTCATAATGAACGATATGGATCTTCGTGAGGACGGCAGATACAAGATGAATCCGCCGATACGCTCCGAGGAGGCCAGCCTCGCGCTTATCGAGGGAATTATCGACGGAACGATAGATATGATAGCCACCGACCACGCGCCTCATTCGGTCGAGGAAAAACCAAAGGGACTCAAGGACAGCACGATGGGGATCGTCGGAATAGAGACCTCGTTCCAGCTCCTTTATACGCATCTTGTTAAGAGCGGAATAATAACGCTTGAAAAGCTTATCGAGCTTATGTCCGAAAATCCCAGACGCCGCTTCGGTATCGAGAGCGACGCGGGATATACCGTGTGGCAGCTTGATAAGGAGAGCGTGATAGACCCTGAGGAATTTCTTTCTATGGGAAGAAATATGCCCTTTGGCGGCTGGAAGGTCTTTGGCAAAAATATTATGACTCTGCTCGACGGACAGGCTGTATATAGCTGTCCCGATAAAAAATGACTTTAACGGAGGAACGAATATGCAACAGCAGATACTTACGGTCAAGGAAAACAAAAAGCTGACCGACAATATCTACCGTATGATACTTTGCGGGGACATTTCCGCTATAAAAAATCCGGGAGAATTTGTCAATCTTGAGATACCCGAGCTCTTTCTCAGACGTCCCATTTCGGTATGTGACTTCGATAAGGATAGCCTGACGATCATTTATAAAACCGTCGGCAAGGGTACAGAGAAGATGGCAGAGGCCGTAGCGGGTGACAGCTTTGACGTTCTCGTGGGACTTGGAAACGGGTACGATATAAGTGTTTGCGGTACTCACGCGCTCCTTATGGGCGGCGGCGTTGGCGTTCCCCCTCTTTATAATCTTGCGAAAAAGCTTATAGCTGAAGGCAAGAGGGTCACGGTGGTGCTTGGCTTTAATACCGCCTCCGAGATATTTTACGAGGAGGAATTCAAGGCTCTCGGAGCGGATGTGAGAGTGACTACTGTTGACGGCTCTTACGGTATCCGCGGATTTGTTACCGACGCGATAGCTGACGTTGATTATACATATTTCTACACCTGCGGCCCCGAGCCTATGCTCCGCGCAGTATATAAAGCAACAAAGACCGAGGGACAGTTCAGCTTTGAGTCAAGAATGGGCTGCGGCTTTGGCGCTTGTATGGGATGCAGCTGTAAAACTAATTTTGGAAATAAGCGTATATGTAAGGACGGACCTGTTTTCACAAAGGAGGAGATATTATGGTAAACACGAAAGTAAAGCTTCTCG
>JAZOLQ010000070.1:0-6691 GCA_045653185.1 Eubacteriales bacterium | reverse complement strand
AAAAAGGAACAGGAGGAAAAGAATAATTGAAGGGTGTAATTTATGCAAGATATTCCTCGGATAATCAGCGAGAGGAATCTATTGATGGTCAGATACGAGAGTGTAAGGTATTTGCCGAAAGAAACGGAATTGACATAATCGGCAGCTACATCGACAGAGCGTTTTCCGCCAAGACGGATGCCCGTCCTGACTTTCAAAGAATGATAAAGGAGAGCGCAAGCAAAGCCTTTGACGTGGTTATCGTCTGGAAGCTTGATCGCTTTGCCCGCGACAGATACGATGCTTCATTGACAGAACTTTGAATTTGTGATATATTTTAGCTAAAGGACGGTGATATTATGGCTATAGATAAGCTTTCTGAATTATCTATGGAATTTGCCCTTGAAATTATAAAGCTTGTGAAACGATTAAAAGAACAAAAAGAAAGTATAATTTCAAATCAAATTGGCAGAAGCGGAACTTATTATGAAGAGGTTTTTAAAAGTTGTCTTTTTTATATCTGAACGCAAAAGAGAAACCACCCGAGAGGGTGGTTTTATGCTTGTTTTCTGAAAGTTATATTAAATGCTTATTTAAGCATTATTTATAACGTCCGACATATTAAAGAATCCTTGGGATCTGGTTACGATAAATTCTGCGGCTTTGAGAGCTCCCGTGGCAAAAACGTCGCGCGAGGTCGCTGTGTGTGTGAGCGAGATCATCTCGTTATTACCTGCAAACAAGACCTCGTGCTCTCCGACGATAGTTCCGCCTCTTACGGCGTGTATTCCTATCTCCGATGGTTGTCTCTTCTGGCGTACGCTGTGTCTGTCGTAGACAAATTCGGTATTCTCACGTTGCTCGGCAACAGCCTCAGCTATCATAAGAGCAGTCCCGCTTGGAGCATCCAGCTTCTGATTATGGTGTTTTTCTATTATCTCTACGTCAAAATCCATACCGAGAGTTTTTGCGGTGCGGCGGCACATCTCGATAAGAAGATTTATTCCTATCGACATATTACGCGAGAAAAATACGGGGACAGCTTCGGCGGTGGCTCTCATAAGCGCAATATCTTCCTCCGAGTGACCTGTTGTACAGATTACAAGGGGTGTAGAGGTGGCAACAGCATAAGCGCAGAGCGCAGGGAGCGCGCTATGGTGAGAAAAATCGATAATTACGTCGGCTTTTGCGGGAAAATCAGAGATTGACTGATATACAGGGAAAGCGCAGGTCGCGCCGAGTGAGCTTGCGTTTACGTCAACACCTGCGACTATGCTGAGATTATCGTTACTGTTTATTGCTTCGGTAACGGCACGGCCCATTCGACCTCCGCAACCGCAAAGAATAACGTTGATCATATTTAACAGTCCTTTCTAACTGAATATCAGAGCAAATTATACTGTTTCATTATGTTCAAAAGCTTCTGCTTGTTTGCGTCATCCATCTCGCAGAGTGGAAGTCTCATTTCAACATCACAGAATCCAAGCTCTGCCATAGCGGTCTTGACGGGAATGGGATTGACCTCGCAGAAAAGCGCGTTTATAAGCTTGAGGTAATCAAGCTGAAGCTTTGCTGCAGCGGGATAATTTCCGTCAAAGCAGTTCTGACAAATATCGTGTGTTTCTTTGGGAAGAATATTTGAAAGCACAGAGATGACTCCCTTTCCGCCGAGAGACATTATCGGTACTATCTGGTCGTCGTTGCCCGAGTATATATCGTAATAGTCTCCGCATTCGGCAACAAGCTCTGCGATAGCGCTGAGATTTCCCGAAGCCTCCTTAACGGCAACTATTCTCTCGTGCTTTGCAAGCTCCTTATAGACGGGAAGCGATATATTGCAGCCTGTTCTTGAAGGAACGTTATAGAGAATTATCGGCTTGTCGGTCTTATCCGCTGTTTCGAGGAAGTTTTTGATAAGTCCTTTAGGTGTAGCCTTATTGTAGTAAGGTGTTACGAGAAGGAGAGCGTCAGCTCCTACCTCGCAGGCATACTGAGAAAGCTCTATACCGTATGCCGTGTCGTTAGAGCCTGTGCCAGCGATAACGGGAACTCTGCCCGCTACCTTTTCCACTACGTATTTAATGCAATCACAGTGCTCCTCATGTGTAAGCGTAGCCGCCTCACCTGTTGTTCCCGCAACGACGATAGCGTCGATCCCTCCGCTTATCTGAGCTTCAATTATCTTTCCAAAAGACTCATAATCGATGAGATTATTCTTGAAGGGAGTGATAATTGCCGTAGCCGCGCCTGTGAAGATAGATTTTTTAAATTTGCTCATAATTTTATATCTGCCTTTCTTAGAAAAAATATATAAAAAACAAAAAACCGGTTGAAAACCGGCTGAATTTGTAATATAATATAAGCATACATGTATATTATATTCAAACCAGACAGCTCTCCATCAAATGATGACAGTTCGTCAGCTTTTAACCGAACGAACCAGCAACGCCACACCCGCTGTGACATAACTTCGGCGTTTCACACTCACAGCCGGTCTCAAACGGTTGCGGAACCTTGACCGACGGCAGTTGCAGAACGCACCTCTGCCATAATTATATGAATATGATAACATACCTTGGCATTATTGTCAAGCATAATTGAAAAATTTTTTCACGTTGGAGCATTTTTATGATAATAAGAAACGAAAGAGTTGCGACAGATCTTCTCACCTCGGATTTTTATTACGATCTTCCCGAGGAATTGATCGCACAGCATCCGTTGAAAACGAGAGATACGTCGCGTCTTATGGTTCTTGACCGCAAAAGCGGAGCGATAGAGCATAAGATATTTCACGATATAATTGATTATCTCAACGAGGGCGATGTGCTTGTCGTTAACGATTCAAAGGTCATTCCCGCCAGACTTTACGGACACGTAGAGGGAAGAGAGGAAGCTACGATAGAGCTTTTGCTGCTTAAGCAGAAGGAGCTCAACGTATGGGAAACACTTGTAAAGCCCGGAAAAAGAGCAAAAATCGGCTCAAAGCTTGTTTTTGGCGAGGGAATTCTCAAGGGAGAGATAATAGACATAGTTGACGAAGGCAACAGACTTATAAAATTTGGTTACGATACGTCAAACGGAAATAACATATATGATATCCTTCACAAAATAGGACTTATGCCCTTGCCCCCATACATTACCGAAAGGCTTGAGGATAATTCAAGATATCAAACGGTTTATGCGAACAAAGAGGGGTCTGCGGCAGCGCCCACGGCTGGCTTGCATTTTACCGAGGAGTTGCTTGATAGGATAAGCGCTAAGGGCGTTAAGATAGTAAAGGTAATGCTCCACGTAGGACTTGGAACGTTCAGACCCGTGAAGGCGGACAGAATAGACGAGCACGTTATGCACAGCGAATTTTTCTCGGTCTCAGAGGAGAGCGCGGAGACGATAAACGCCGCAAGAGCTTCGGGCGGACGAGTTATTTGCGTCGGAACGACCTCGTGCCGTACGCTCGAGAGTGTTTCGGATGACGACGGAAGAGTAAACGCTATGTCGGGGAATACGGGGATATTTATATATCCGGGATACAAATTCAAGGCGGTCGATGCCTTGATAACGAATTTCCACTTGCCCGAGAGCACCCTTTTGATGCTTATATCGGCTTTTTACGACAAGGAGTCGGTGATGAAGGCGTATAAAGTTGCTGTGGAGGAGAGGTATCGATTTTTCTCTTTCGGAGACGCGATGTTCATACGATAAAAGATTTTATCGTATGAACAGGGAAAAGGTAAGAGTGAAAAGTGAAGAGGTAATGTAGATTTTGGCCCGTGGCGAAAATCCACCGAACTTATTCACTATTCATTTTTACTTCTTACTTCCCGTACACTACGGAGACGCCATGTTTATCCAAGAAATTAATCTTTAGACCAAGGGTACAAAATGGAAGATAAAATAAAAATTCTCGCCATATGCGGAGCAACTGCAAGCGGAAAAAGCAGTCTTGCGCTTGAGCTTGCGGAGCGGCATAACGGAGAGATAGTTTCCTGCGATTCGATGCAGGTTTACAGAAAAATGGATATCGGCACAGCAAAGCCTACTGCCGAAGAACAAAAAAGAGTGCGCCATCATATGATAGACATTGCCGACCCGTGTGATAACTATTCCTGCGCGGAGTATATAAAAGCGGCGTCAAATGCGATAGATGACGTTTGCGGGAGAGGTAAATTGCCGATAGTATGCGGCGGCACGGGACTATATCTCGATGCGCTCTTAAGAGGCTCGGATTTCTCGGACGAGAGCGCTCCTGACGAAGAACTCAGACGCGAGCTTTTTGAATATGCCGAAAAGAACGGAAAGGAAGCTCTTTTTGCAGAACTTCAGCGAATAGACCCCGAAAGTGCGGCTTCGATACATCCAAATAACCTAAAAAGAGTTATACGGGCAATCGAAATATACCGTACGAGCGGAGAGAAAAAATCAGAGCTTGACAGACGCTCTCTTGAACTTCCATCGAAGTACGATGCCACTGTGATAGCGCTCAGATATAACGAGCGCGAGATACTCAGAAAGCGGATAGACACAAGAGTTGACATGATGATATCTGAGGGGCTTGAGGCGGAAACGAAAATGCTCTTAGAGGCGGGCGTGTTTGAAAAAAACACTACTGCGGCACAGGCAATAGGATACAAGGAGTTTCTGGGATATTTCAGAGGCGAGATGGACTTTGATGAGTGTGCCGAGCTTTTGAAAACAGCGACAAGAAAATACGCTAAAAGACAGATGACTTGGTTTAATGCGAGAAAATATGTCGAATGGATAGACGCAGACGATGAGAGCGGTATCAAAAGTTTTAAAGAGATTGTAAATTCTGCGTCAGAGCTGTTTTTAAACAGGTGAATCTGTGGTATAATAATATAATGAATATATGCTGAGAGGGGGAGATATATGACTGTAAAAACACGCAAGTTTTTTCACAGAATTGCAATAGCGGCAGTTTGTATAGCTATCCTTTCGTATACCGTTTTTCACATGATCAGTCTTTTTTCGGGTGAGCTTTCAACGGTAGTCGTCAGAAGCGCTACCGAAGAAACAAGACTTGAATTTGACGGATATATCTTCAGAGACGAAAAGGTTGTCTTTTCTTCTTACCAAGGCGCTATTGATTATAAGGTCGCCGACGGACTTAAGCTCTCAGCGGGACAAGCCTATGCCACGGTATACGAGCGTGGAAATAATGCAAACATCAGTGATTTGATAGGGCAGATAGACAGAAGAATAGCAGTGCTTGAGGAGGCTACGTCGAGTGGTAAGTCGCTTCACGACCTTCCGTCGATAAACGAGGATATAGCAAACGAGTATCTCGGTATCGTAAAGAGATTGGCAGACGGAGATATGCGCGGTATCTCCGAAAATATTGACGGTATGACGGCACAGCTTGGACAGGTCAGCATGCTTACAAACGAAAAGTCTCCCTTAAAAGCTACACTTGAAGCTCTTTACGGCGAGCGTGAGCGTATCAAGGGCGCAGACGGAGAAAGCATCCAGCTCAAAGCCGATAAAAGCGGATATTTCTATTCAAACGTAGACGGATACGAAAACACCTTTACCTTGGATGCAGCGTATTCGATGACTCCCGATAAGTACCATGAATATTCTTCGTCTATCGCCGAGGCGTATACCGAGGGAACTCCTGTCGGCAAGATGGTATATAGCAGCGATTGGGCGTTTGTGACTATGGTCTCAACCGAGTATTCCAAGCATTTTGAGGAAGGAAGATCCTATGTTACAAGCTTTATGAAAAGCGAAAACATAGACATTCCGCTCACTCTTGCTAAAAAGGTTGTTGACAGAGCATCTAATTCGGTGCTTATGATATTCCAATGTGACAGAATGCCCTCAGGCTTTGATTTTGCGCGTTCTCAGAGCGTTCAGGTGATAGTGAGCAGTATTACGGGTATAAACGTGCCAAAGTCGGCTACACACCGTTCGGACGGCTCATATTACGTTTATATACTAAAGGGAAGCGTTGTATTTGAGCGAAAGTTAGATATCATATATGAAGGCAGTGATTATTATACCGTTCGTGACGGAGTTGAGGATGATGGAGACGATATATATCTTCAGAGTAACGACAATCTGATATTGAACGGAAATAATTTATTTGACGGAAGGATACTTGAATAAATATGGATTTTTCATATCTTGACAGAAACGTGGCAGAGGTACGGGAGCGTATAGCTGTGGCAAAGCGAGAAGTCGGAAGGGACTCTGACGAGGTCATGCTTCTTGCCGCTATAAAGAGCGCAGACGTTGACGAGATAAATTACATTCACAAAAATCTCGGGATAAACAACGTGGGTGAGAACCGTGTTCAACAGCTTCTTGAACGCTATGACAAAATAAAAAGCGAAGATCTGAATATACACTTTATCGGTAAATTGCAGACCAATAAGGTCAAGTATATAATAGATAAGGTCTGTATGATACATTCGCTTGATTCGATAAAGCTTGCCGAACAGATAGATAAGCAGGCGCAAAAGCACGGGCTTATTATGGACGTTTTGGTGGAGATAAACAGCGGTGAGGAAGAGAACAAAAGCGGAATTATGCCGAATGAGGCAGAGGCGTGTTGTCTCGAACTTGCTCGCTTTGAGTCGATAAAATTGCGCGGATTTATGACAATGGCACCGAAATGTGAAAAAAAAGAAGAATATTGTAAATATTTTTGCAAAACTTATCAACTTGTCCTTGACATTTGGACAAAAAAATT
>JAZOLQ010000069.1:0-10143 GCA_045653185.1 Eubacteriales bacterium | reverse complement strand
GGACAGAAAGCAGAAGGAAGCGGTTGACGTAAAGAACCGCGCTGATTCTATCATCTTCCAGAGCGAAAAGACACTTGGCGAGATCGGTGACAAGCTTCCCGATAGCGACAAGGACGACGTAAAGGCGGCAATAGAGAAGCTCAAGGCAACGGTAGCAACAGGCAACACAGAGGATATCAAGACTGATACAGAGGCACTTGAGAAGGCATTCTACGCGCTTTCCGAGAAGCTCTACGCACAGCAGGGCGGCGCACAGGGCGCAGGCTTTGACGCGGGCGCGGGAGCTGACGGCGCACAGGGCGACGGAACTTACTACAACGCAGATTACGAAGATAAGACCGACGGCAATTGAAGTTGATAAGAGAGGGAAAGGGATTTTATGCCCTTTCCCTCAAAAGTGTATTTTTTGACTTTTAAATTTAAGGATTTTCAGACCGCGGGTGCGGTCTATGGAGGCTAATATATGGCTGAAAAGCGTGATTATTACGAGGTGCTCGGAGTAGATAAGGGAGCGGATGACGCGTCGATAAAAAAGGCGTATCGCTCGCTTGCAAAAAAATATCACCCCGACATGAATCCCGGAGACGCCGAGGCAGAGGCAAGATTTAAAGAGGTCAACGAGGCATACGACGTGCTCTCCGACTCTGATAAGAGAGCTAAATACGACCAGTACGGCCACGCAGCCTTTGACCCGTCGGCAGCAGGCGGAGGAGCAGGCTTTGGCGGATTTGGAGGCTTTAGCGATTTTGGAGATATCGGAGACATATTCGGAAGCTTTTTCGGGGGCGGATTTGGCGGCTCGTCGTCCAGACGCGCAAACGCGCCGACGCGCGGCGAGGACGTTTCTGCAAGAGTCAGCATAAGCTTTGAGGAAGCGGTGTTCGGCGTAAAGAAGGACGTAAGCTTCTCAAAGATACAAAAATGTCCCGACTGTGGAGGTAACGGCGCGGCAAAGGGCACACAGCCCGAGACCTGTAAGGTCTGCGGCGGAAGCGGACAAAAGAGAATAACACAGAGACTCGGAGGAATGTCCTTCCAGTCCACAACTACCTGTAACGAATGCCGCGGAACGGGAAAGACGATAAAAAATCCCTGTCAGAACTGTCGCGGAACGGGATATATCAAGATAAACAAAAAGCTCGCGGTGTCAATACCCGCGGGTATTGACGACGGCGAGAGGATAGCTATACGCGCTCAGGGCTGCGACGGACGAAACGGAGGACCTGCGGGCGACCTTATAATTTCTGTTATGGTCAAGCCGCATCGGATATTTGAGCGTGACGGCTACAACCTTTACTGTGAAGTGCCGATAACGGTTGCTGAGGCAACTCTTGGAGCAGAGATAGACGTTCCCACACTTGAGGGCAATCAGAAATTCGATATCCCCGAGGGCACACAGCCCGGTACTCGCTTCACACTCAGACAGAAGGGCGTTCCTTACGTCAATAATTCGGGACGCAGAGGCGATATCATATTCACGGTGAATATCGAAGTTCCCAAGGGGCTCAACGAAAAGCAGAAAGAGAAGATGCGCGAGTTCGCGGATGCTTGCGGAGAGAACAATTACTCCAAAAAGAGCGGATTTTTCAAGCGCATGTTCGATAAGAAATAAAGGATTATGACTATGGATAAAGATTACACCTGTCAGGATTACGGAACACAGACCGAATGGACAAGAATAAAGGTCACAGTGCCGCTTGGGCAGCTTGACGAGCTTGTTGCCGTTATGAGTATGATAAACAACTATCTTCAGATAGAGGATTACAGCGACATAGACCTCAAGACCTGCTACGGCGACCTTATAGACGAGAGCATACTTAACGCCGATAAAACTATCGCCTCGGTGTCGGTCTACGTTCCGAGCGACGTCGGAGTTGCCGATAATCTCGCCTTTTTGCACGAGAGACTCGCTACTAACAAAATAGACGGAAAAATAGACATCAGCGGAGTAAACGAGGACGACTGGGCGAACTCTTGGAAGGCTTATTACAAGCCGATAAAGATAGGAGAGAAGATGGTCATAGTTCCCGCTTGGGAGAAGTATGATGCCGCTCCCAACGAGATCGTCGTAAGAATGGATCCCGGAATGGCGTTCGGAACAGGCTCTCACGAGACTACAAGACTTGTTATCGGGCTGCTTGAAAAGTATACGAAGGGCGGAGAGAGAGTGCTTGACGTCGGCTGCGGAAGCGGAATACTTGCTATTTGCGCGCGCAAGCTTGGCGCGGGACTTTGCCGCGCTTACGATATAGACCCTGTTGCAGTCAAAGTGGCAAGAGAGAATATCAAGGATAGCGGCGAGACGAATATCAGCTGTGAGCAGTCCGACCTTTTGCGTCAGGTCGATATCACCGACGGCGGATACGACATTATATGCGCCAATATCGTGGCGGATATAATCATAAGAATGACACCCGACGTCGCAAGGTATCTTAATGACGGCGGAATAATTCTCGCGTCGGGAATAATTCTTGAGCGCTCGCAGGACGTGATCTCCTGCTTCGAGGAAAACGGATTTGAGATAGCCGACAAAGCGATAGATAACGGCTGGTGCGCGCTTGTTGTTAAAAAGAAAACATGAGCAGAGAAAACGTTGTACTTATAGGAATGCCGGGGTGCGGCAAAAGCACGCTTGGCGTGGTTGCGGCAAAAATGCTCTGTATGGATTTTATTGACGTTGATCTGCTTATACAGAAAAGATGCGGAAGCTCGCTTCAGAGCTATATTGATACCTACGGTGTCGATGCTTTTCTGGAGCTGGAGGCTGACACCCTTGCCGATATCAATTGCGAGAATACAATAATATCAACGGGCGGCAGCGCTCCGCTTACCGAGAGGGGAGCGAAGGCACTCTCGGAGCTTGGAAAGGTCGTTTATATCAGCTTGCCTTGCGAGGAGATAGAGCGCCGTGTTAAAAATATCGCGACACGCGGTATCGCAATGCGAAAGGGAGAAACGCTGAGGGATATCTATGTTCAGCGTACACCCATCTATGAGGGCTTGGCAGACGTTACGCTGAAAATTACCTCAAAGGACATATACAAGAACTCCCGCGCATTAGCTGATAGCGTAGAAAGTTAGTCGGTGTTAGGAGATTTTAAGGGCGCGGAAGAGCGTTTTTTGGAGGAATCCTTTTAAGAAAAGCTGCAAAGCCATTTCTCTGTTGTTCTTAACGGAGAATTAACAAGAACAAAGAAACCGCAGATTGATTTTCTGCGGTTTCTGTGCTATAATGGGGGTATGGGCATAGCCCGATGCATTTGTAATACAAATGCGAAACTGGCGATAAATATAGGAATATAGTATGAAATGTGGAATATGCGTATGCAGACTGAATGGAAGCGGCAAAACAACACTTGCCGGTGCGCTTTCCAAAGAATTAAATTTTAAGCATATGGATATCGAACAATATTATTTCACTTCCACAGATAATCCGTATTCGTAATCGAGAACGAGGGAAGAAGTTGAGCGGTTGTTTTTAGAAGATATAAAGCAACATCCACGGTTTGTTTTTTCTGCTGTTAACGGAGATATGTCATCGGAGATCAACGATAGCTATGCTCTTGTGATATACCTTGAAGTTCCTCTTGACGTGAGAATTACAAGAATAAGACAAAGAGTTATAGATAAATTTGGTGATAGGGTTCTTCAGGGCGGTGATATGTATGAGCAAGAAGAAAAGTTTTTTGTGTTTGCAGAAAAAAGACACCCCGACAAGATTGAGAATTGGCTTAAAACACTATCGTGCAAAGTCATCAGACTTGATGGAACAAAACCTATACAAGAAAACGTTGAACTTATAAAAAGCCTTCTCCTGTGGGAGAAGGGGGACCGCGTTAGCGGTGGATGAGGAGTCAAAATGATACCTTACAAGAAAAAACTCGTATCAAACGCGCGAACGCTCCGAAAAAATATGACACCCGAAGAAAAGCATCTATGGTATGATTTTCTGAAAAGGCTTCCATTTAACGTAAGGCGGCAACATAATATTGAAAACTATATTGTTGATTTTTATATAGCGGAAAAGAAGCTCGTAATTGAGGTGGACGGCAGACAGCACCTATTGCCCGAACACAAAGAGGCAGATGAACAAAGAGATGTGGTTTTGGCAACTTGGGGAATTTCCGTTTTACGATATTCCAACGATAATATACGAAATAATTTCAATGCAGTTGCAGAGGATATATTGAAACATCTTGGATTGGATTATGGTGACATTAAGTTTGTGAGATAACACCTCATCCACCACTTCGTGGTCCCCCTTCTCCCGCTGGAGAAGGCTTGGTCAAACCGATTATTCTACTTATAAAACAAAATTCCCACAAACCGTAAGCTTTGGTCTGTGGGAACTTTTCGTTATGGCGATTTCTCCGATAAGAACATCGCGCTTCGGCTTTGCAGCTTTTCTTAAAAGGTTATCGCGCCTTATCCTAACACAAACTAACTACTCAAACACCATTAACAAATCGTCAGGTGAGGAGATAAGGTAATTGGGGGAGCAGGATTGGAGTTCGGCACGGGGGCGGTAACCCCAATCGCAGCCGACCGAGATCATTCCCGCGTTTTTGGCTGTAATGATATCGACGTCACTATCTCCGATAAAAGCGGAATTTTCGGGTCTTGCGCCGAGCATTTCAGCAATCATAAGCGGGACAGTCGGGTCGGGCTTTTTGGGATATTCTTTTCGCTGACCCGCAGAGAAGGCAAGAATATCCTCGCCGATAAGCGCCTTTGCGAGAGGGACGACGTATTTATCCTGCTTGTTTGAGAGCACGGCTATCGTATACCCTCTTTTGTGGAGCTCGGCTATCGCCTCTTTCATACCCTCGTAGCATTTGTCTGCCTCGATAAAGGTCTTGTCGTACATATCCTCGTATCGAGCCAAAAAGCTTGAGACTTTATCCTCGTCTGCGGCCTCGGACTCGGGCATAAGGCGCTTCACGAGCAGCCTTGCGCCGTTTCCTATGGCGCGTCGGACGTCCTCGTAGCTTCTTTGCGGATATCCAAATTCCTCTGCCGCAAGGTTTATGGCGTGAGTTATCGACGGGAGCGTGTCCGCGAGTGTTCCGTCAAGGTCAAATATTAAAAGCTTTTTCATAAAAAATCCTCAGGTCTTGTTTATAATCAAACATCATTATAGCATGTTGTTTATGCTTTTTCAAGGTTAATTTTACATTTTATGATATTTATGATGTAAATTGCACAATAAAATTTTATATAAAACTTCAAAAATCGTCATATAAAATATTTTATATAGCGAGAATTTGTGGTATAATAATATTTTGGAAATAATTATGTAAAGGAGATCACGCCTGTGATAAGAAACGATCTGAGAAATGTTGCCATAATCGCGCACGTTGACCACGGAAAGACCACGCTTGTTGACGAGATGCTTAAGCAGGGAGGAATCTACCGTGACAATCAGGAGACTGTTACGCGTGTTATGGACTCGGGAGACCTTGAGAAAGAAAGAGGGATCACGATACTTGCAAAGAACACCGCGGTACACTATAAGGACGTAAAGATCAATATCATCGACACCCCCGGACACGCCGACTTTGGCGGCGAGGTCGAGCGAATTCTTAAAATGGTAAACGGAGTTATTCTGCTTGTTGACGCGGCAGAAGGACCTATGCCACAGACAAGATTCGTGCTTCAGAGAGCGCTTGAGCTTAATCACAGAGTTATCATTGTTATAAACAAGATAGACAAGCCCGACGCAAGACTGGGTGAAGTCGAGGACGAGATACTTGAGCTTCTCATAGACCTCAACGCGTCCGACGAACAGCTTGACAGCCCGATGCTTTACTGCTCGGGAAGAGCGGGAACCGCAACCGAAGACCCCGATGCTGAGGGCGTTGACCTTATTCCTCTCTTTGATAAGATACTCGACTATATTCCCGCGCCCGAGGGCGACGAGGAGGGAGAGCTTCAGCTTCTCGTTTCCTCGATAGACTACAACGAGTACGTTGGAAGAATAGGTATCGGACGAATTGAGAGAGGTTCGATAAGAACCAATCAGGAGGCGTATATCTGCAACTACCACTCGGGAGCTGCTCCAAAGCGCACCAAGATAGTTGCGCTCTTCCAGATAGACGGACTTGTTCGTGTTCCCGTTGAGAGCGCTAAGATGGGAGATATCGTCTGCTTCTCAGGAGCAGAGAATATCACTATCGGAGACACGATAACCAGCATAAACGCGCCCGAGGCGCTTGAATTTGTCAAGGTCAGCGAGCCTACGATGGAGATGACATTTGCCGTAAACAGCAGTCCTTTTGCGGGCAAGGAAGGCAAATTCGTAACTTCGAGACAGCTTCGCGACAGACTTTACAAGGAGCTTCTCAAGGACGTTTCTCTCAGAGTTACCGACGGAGAGACCACTGAGGAATTCAGAGTTGCGGGACGCGGAGAGATGCACCTCTCTATCCTCATTGAAACAATGAGACGCGAAGGATATGAGATGATGTGCTCTAACCCCCGAGTTCTCTTTAAGGAGATAGACGGCGTAAAGTGTGAGCCTATGGAAAGAGTAACGCTTGACGTTCCTTCCGAGTACGTGGGCGCAGTTGTTGAAAAGCTTGGACAGAGAAAGGGCGACCTTCTTGAGATGACCCCCTTGGGTTCGAGAATGAGAATAGAGTATTCTATTCCTTCAAGATGTCTTTTCGGATACCGCTCGGAGTTCCTTACGGCTACGCACGGCGAGGGTATCATGAACACGATATTTGACGGATATCAGCCTTACAGAGGCGAGATAGTTATGAGATTTACAGGCTCTCTTGTCGCATCTGAGGACGGAGAGACAACGAGATACGGACTCTTTAACACACAGGAGAGAGGAAATCTCTTCGTTGGACCTCAGACCCCTGTTTACGAGGGAATGATAGTTGGAGAGACCCCCAAGAACGAGGATATCTCGGTCAACCCCTGCAAGAAGAAGCAGCTTACTGCAATTCGTTCTGCGGGCGCTGACGAGAAGCTTCTCTTGACTCCGCCTGTAATCTTCTCGCTTGAGGAGGCTATCGAGTTCATTACCGACGACGAGCTTATCGAGGTAACACCCAAGTCGATAAGACTTCGCAAGAAGATACTCAATACCGAGCTTCGCATGAAGGCTGTGATGAAGGCGAGACGAGAAGCAGGAAAATAAAATATAACAAAAAAGGGAAGGTATTGGCGTACCCGCGATAAAGCAGGCCGCCGTATCCTTCCTTTTTATTTTTCGTAATATTTTTGCAAAAATATTTAAATTCTATTGAAATTTTTTTGATTTCGTGTTAAACTATAAATGTAATTTTTAAAAAAATAAAAAAGGAGAAAAGCTATGGACAAATTTTTCAAAATCAGCGAGCGCGGTTCTAACGTGAAAACCGAGATCACCGCAGGTCTTACCACATTCTTCGCAATGGCTTACATCGTTGTAACCAATCCGAATCAGGTGGTCGGATTTACCTTCGGCGGAGCTTTCGATTCGATCTGGAACGCAGTTTACGTCGCATCGATACTCGTTGCGGTAATCGGTACTCTGCTTTTCGCGCTCTACGCTAAGCTTCCCTTTGCACAGGCGTGCGGAAAGGGACTTAACTCATTCTTCTTCGTATCCTTCATTCTTCCCGCGCTTCTTTCAGGCTCTGACCCCGTTCAAGGCTACCGTGAAGGACTTTGCATCATTCTTCTCTCTGGTATCATCTTTATGCTACTTTCCGTAACAGGCGCGAGAAAGTATATCGCAAAGGCGCTCCCCGACTGCCTTAAGAAGGCTATCCCCGCAGGTATAGGTCTCTTTATCGCGTTTATTGGATTTAAGAACGTCGGTATCATCGAGGCTAACCAGTACACATTCGTTCAGTTCTTTGATTTCCACGGCAAGATAACAGGCAAAGCTCCCTTTGAGGCTTGGGTAGCGATAGCTCCCGTTGTTCTCGCGCTTCTCGGACTCTTCCTTATCGCAATTCTCGAGAAGAAGAAGGTAAAGGGCTCTATCATCATAACCATCGTTGCCGTATCTGTTCTTTACTACGTAGCTACGTGGCAAGCTCCCAGCTTCGACCTTGGTAAGATAGGTCAGTCCTTCAAGGATTTTGGCGAGATAGGTCTCCTCGGAGCATTCAAGGGCTTCACTATATTCGAGGGCGGAACGTCTGCTATAATCAACGCTATCGTTCTTGTCATCACCTTCTGTCTCGTTGATATGTTCGATACTATCGGAACTCTTTACGGAACAGCATCTCAGGCAGATATGCTCGACGAAAACGGCGACCCCATTGACATAGACAAGTCTATGCTGTGCGACTCTGTCGGAACAGTCTCGGGCGCAGTTCTCGGAACGTCTACATGTACAACCTTTGTTGAGTCGGCTGCAGGCGTTGCGGCAGGCGGAAGAACAGGACTTGCTTCTCTTGTTACATCTATCTGCTTCGCACTCTGCCTCTTCCTCACACCCGTTGCGGCTATCGTTCCTACTTGCGCAACAGCTCCCGCGCTTATCTACGTCGGCGTTCTTATGCTCAAGAACTTCTCTAAGGTAGATATGTCCGACATTTCGGCAGCAGTTCCCGCATTCCTCGCGCTCATTATGATGCCTCTTACCTACTCTATCTCCAACGGTATCGCTATCGGCGCTATCGCTTACACGGTAATCAGAGTCGCAACAGGTAAGTTCACAAAGAAGGACATCGTTGTTGCAGGTATCGCGGTACTCTTTACGCTCAGATTCTTCCTTGTTACGATGTAACAGAACGATAAATTTAAGATATATTCATAGCTTAAAAAGGGGCTGAGTTTTAAAACTCAGCCCCGTCGTTTTTATTTTTATTCATGCTCAAAACGACTATCGCGCTAAGAACCAAGCAGATGCCTATCACTGTGAGAACAGAGGGGTATTCCTTGAATACGAATATTCCGAAAAGAGCTCCGCCGACAGGTTCGAGAGATGCGAGAATAGACGCCTTCGAGGACTCCATTCGCTCAAGTCCCTTAGAATAAAATATGTAGGGAAGAAAGCCTGTAACAAGCCCTATTCCGATAATCCAGCACCAACCGTTAAAGCCTTGCGAAGCCACGCTCGCCGCAAGAGTATTCCAATCGCTGACGAAGGCACAGCTTGCCGCGCAAAACAAAAAGGTGTAAAAAACGATAGTCCAGGAGCTGTATCCGCGGTTTATCGCGTATCTTCCGAAAATCGAATAGAGAGCGTAAAAGAAGCCAGAGCCTATACCCATAAGGAGCCCAAAGCTGTTGACACTCCCGAAACCGAGCCCCGATACCAGAATACAGCCGATAAAGGAAAGAAGGAGCGCCAAGAGCTTGCCCGCGGTCAGCTTTTCCTTGAAGAGAAAGAGGCTCATTATCATAACGAAGGTGGGCGCTGTGTAAAGAAGCACGCCCGCCGTCGCAAGACTTGTAAGCTCTATCGCTTTAAAATAACAGCAAGAGAAGAAAAGCAGGCTTATAACTCCCGTTCCTATAAAGCACCATATATCCCGAAGCTTTATTTTAAGCATTTCTCGGCGGAATATAAGCATATACGCGCCAACGAGGAGAAGTCCGACAGTTATTCTGAGCTGAGCCACCTCGAAAGAGCCAAGCCCCATAGCATTGAAATGCCTTGAGAAAACTCCCATAGTGCTCCAAAGTATCGCTGCCAGCATTACGTAAAACGCATCTATTATTTTGCTAGATCTCATAATAAAAATTCCTCCAAAAAACCGCTTTCACTATCGTTATGACAGTAAAAGCGGTGTTTTTGATTTGTTGATCTGTTTTTAATTAGCCAAGCTTAGCCTGGTTGATCTTAATGCCGGGGCCCATTGTGCTTGCGAGAACGCAGCTCTTAATGTACTGACCCTTTGCAGCAGCGGGCTTAGCCTTGATAACAGCGCTTACGAGTGTGTTGAAGTTCTCAGAGAGCTTCTCAACACCGAAGGATGCCTTACCGATGGGGCAGTGGATGATGTTTGTCTTGTCGAGACGGTACTCGATCTTACCAGCCTTAGCCTCTGTTACAGCGCGTGCAACGTCGGGAGTAACTGTTCCGGCCTTGGGAGAGGGCATAAGACCCTTAGGACCAAGGACTTTACCGAGCTTACCGATAACACCCATCATATCAGGGCTTGCGATAACTACGTCGAAGTCGAACCAGTT
>JAZOLQ010000068.1:0-8118 GCA_045653185.1 Eubacteriales bacterium | reverse complement strand
CTTGTCTCGCATAATGTATACGCCGCTTGAGAGAGGCAACGTGTTCGCCTTCTCTAATAACTCTTCAAGTCTCTTTTCACTCCTCGGCATACCTCTCTCCTTTCCTAAGTTAGTTTGTGTTTTGGATTTTACGCTCAAAAGCTTCTCGCGTACTTTTCTTCTCAAAACTAAAAAACGGAGCTGTTTGTGCAAACAGCCCCGATGTTTTTTTATTCAGCAAATCCAGTGTTGATAAGCTGTGAAAGACCGCTTATTGCGGCATCTTCGTCCTGACCGTCTGCTATAAGCGTGACAGTCATTCCCTTAGCTATACCAAGTGACAGGACGCCAAGCAAGCTCTTTGCGTTGACCTTGCGCTCGTCCTTCTCTACCCAAATAAGACACTTATAACTATTCGCCTTCTGGATAAAAAAGGTAGCGGGTCTTGCATGCAAGCCTATACTATTAGTTATAGTTATATCTTTCTTTAACATAATCGTGCTCCTGTTCTTCGGATTATACTCCACAATTCAATAAACCGATATATATAGTATATCAAAAAATCAATATAAAATCAAGAGTCAAGCTTTGGTCAAATTTTATAAAATTTTAATGATTTGAGAGTAAAAAATTCACAAATTCCACACAAACTAACAATTTGTGGTATAAAATCCGATTTTTCAAAAGCTAACGCCTATTTTCCTTCGTAGGGCTCTATCGCGGTTATGGTTATAGTCAGCGTTACAAAGTCGGTGTATACCTCAACGCTCTGACCTGCCGAAACGTATTTCTTGCCGTCGATGCAGAAGCCCATTGCGGTGTCATAGCTTCCCGTGCAGAGCATTCTGCCCGTGGCGCTCACGCGGGTATCCTCGGGATAAAACACCTCGCTTATGCTTCCGTCAGCGCCTATAAAATTCTTCGAGGCGGGTCTGACGCTAAGCGTGTCGTTATTGTTCTCGGATACGCGTATGATTTCTCCCATAAGCTGTCCGTCGGCGCTGAAATATACCTCGTCATTGAGGTTTATATAGCTCGGTGTTGTGTATCTTACGTCCTCTATCGAATAAGAGACTGCATACTGCTCGTCTGCCGAGCTGTTTTTGAGCAGGTCGATTATGCTGTATCTGAAATAGACTCCCGCGATAACACCGATAAGGAGTATTACGATAAGCGCGTCTATGACGTTAAAGTGGGGACGCTCTCTCTTTTCTTCTTTAGTTCTCTTTACTTTCTTATTTGCCATAAGAACACCCCCTTAGGACGCTGAGGAGAAGCCTACGCAGTATCCCTCGCCCGCAAAGTCGGGGAAACGGACGCTTAACTTCTCGCCCACGGCTATCCTACGCTCGTTTACGGCGTAGCCTTTACCTTCAGTATATGTTGCGGTCGCCGACACCGTTATCAGAAGGTTGATCTTGTCATCGTACTCAACGACAGTCCCCTCTTCAAGCTGGAAATATACGTTATTCTCAACAGATTTCACGCTTCCGATATTGTTTTTTGAAACGGCGTCTATTACCGTGTTGCCTTCCTTTACCTTGTCAGCAAACTCACTGTCAACACCTACAAGCTCGACTGTGTATTCGATAGCTCGGGTGTTATCTCCCCTGAGCTTTGAGATAAGCGAGCGCGGAGACACGATATTCACAGCCACGAATATTATAGCTGCGACAAAGAGCAAGAGTAAAACGTCAACAAAGTTGAAGCCGCGCTTTAGCTTTTTGCCGCCGCCGTTTGCCTTTCTTCTGTTACTCATTTTCAAAATCCACCTTTCCGTATATTCATATCAATATCAATGAACGCGCTGTCGGGAGACGAGGCGTATCTTTCAGCCTGTCTCTCTCTTTCTCTGTCTCCAAAGCGTATATAGGCACACGAGAGCGCCATCGCGATCCAGAAGATAAAGAATATACGCAGATTATAAAAGACGTAGTCAAATATTCCTATCACAAGCGCCGCAAGGCAAGCGCAAAATGCCGCAGACGCCATGAGCTTTGTGCCCTTGTCCCCTTTTTGCTTGAAGAACTCAAAATTCTTCTGCGAGAAGAGGAAGAGCATTACGGCGAATATCAAAAATCCGAAGATACCCACGTCAAAGAGTATCTGCAAATAGAGGTTATGGCTGTGCGCCGCCGCCTCGATACCCGCATAGGCGTATTTGGGATATATCTCGGCATATGCAGTACCGCCGTATCCCACACCGCCAAAGAGATTGTCGGATATGGCATTGAGTGTTCCGCGCCATGTGTAGACCCTGTAATAGCTTGACGAGTCAGCGAGGTCTCCGATACTCATAAAGCGTCTTACCACCGACTTTGGAAGCACGTACGCCGCCACAGGAAGCGCCGCCAGAACGAGAAGCAGACCTTTGAGTGTATTTCTGTTATTTATAAGCGCGAATATTACCGTTGTGACGATGATAGCCACCCAAGCGCTTCGAGACCACGTGAGAACGGCGCAGACAGCTACCGCGAGTACAGACAGGCGTCCAAGCCATCTTCCTCTGGCGTCCTTAGCTCTCGCCGTTCTTCCAAGCAGGAACGGAAAGGCGACCGCGAGATATACGCCGAGTATATTGGGGTTGTCGAAGAATACCGTAACACGCCCCTCTATATCCGAGAAATAGCTTGTGTCAAGCCAGTCCGAAACGGCGCGGCCCGTAATATACTGCGATATGCCGACGACGGCTGTTATGACAGCCGAGCTTGTGAGCGCTCCGACACACCTGTCGAGCCACTTCTGTGTTCTGAGCATATTGAGCGCGAGGAAATATCCAAGCATAAGCGCTATCGAGACGAGCGCCGTCTCAAGCGAGCTTGCTCCGCCCGCGCTTATAGCGCCGCCCATAAGAATGACTACTCCGAAGAGCGCGACTGTAAGGTCAAGCAGCTCAAGCTTGAATACTCGCTTTCCTCTTATCAGCTTGATTATAAATCCGACAGCCGATACCGCAACGATAAGCGCGATGATGAGCGAGGGATTTTTTGCGAGTGAGACAAACGGCACCGCAAAGACCGCCACGATAATTCCGACCTCGGGGGTGAGCAATATCGCGGCTGTCAGCACCACTGTGCCGATTAATACGGGAAGATAGAACGGAGAGATGAAAAGAGTGCCGAGTCCGAGTATCATTCCCAAAAGAATAGCTAAGCTTCCAAGCCTTGAATAGTGCTTTGGCTCAAGCTCAAAATCCTCGTCCTTAAGTCCGAATGCTTCCACGAAAATGAGCCTTGATATCCTTCCCCTGCCGACCGCTCTGCCAAGGCTGTCGTTTGAGAGCATAATCGGTATCGATGCCGCTATCGCCATCAGGTCGATAAAGAGATAGCTCGGGTCTGCGGGGCTGAGCAGAGGTACGAACTCTCTGAACAAAAATACCGCAGTTGAATAGAAGCCGAAGCTTAATAGGAAGTTTCCGTAAAATTTGAGCGGGAGCGAAACGATGGTTTTGAAGAGCTCCCCAAGCTTTCCGAGAAGAAAGCTTGACTCAAAGGCGCGCGCGAATTTTTTGCGAGACCTCTGCGCCCAGTTCTCAAACTTGTCAAGTCCTCTGACATACTTTACCGCAAAGCTCTTCTCAAAGCCCTCTTGCTCCTTTGAATAAGCCGTAAATATTCTTCCGAAGAAGCCCTTTATAAGCTGGCTATACAGGAAATTTATAAATCGGTCAAACAGATAAAGGAATATGCTGAGCGAAAGCTTTCTGCGAAGCCCTCTGCGCCCGCTTGCCTTGTCGTCTTTTTTTCTTGCGCGCTTTTCCTTTTTCAGCTCTTTCTTGAGCGCTTTTCGTTCACGTCGGCTGAGCTCTTGCTTTTCAACAGGTTCGTCCGCGGTATCCTCTGGGGTATCCTCTGGGGTTGCCTCTGGGGTATCCTCTGGGGTAGCCTCTGGGGTATCCTCTGGGGTAGCCTCTAGGGTAGCCTCTGGGGTAGCCTCTGGGGTAGCCTCTGCGCTTGATTGCTCCGTGTCCTGAAAAGCTTCATTGTCCGTTGTACCCTTTCGCTTATTAAACAAGCTTTCTCCCTCCTCTCTCTGTTTTTTGTAGTTTTTTAATTTTAGTTTTTATCGTTTTTGAGCAGATCGGGACGTTTTTTCTCTGTCCTCGCCCTTGCCTGCTCGGCTCTCCAGCGGTCTATGTTGGCGTGATTGCCCGATATCAGCACCTCAGGCACTGATACGCCGTGAAACTCAAAAGGTCTTGTGTATTGCGGATATTCGAGCATACCGCTTGAAATGCTCTCCTTCTCGTGACACTCGGAGTCGGACAGCACTCCGTCGCAAAGCCTTGCCACGCTGTCGGTAACAAGACACGCGGGAAGCTCCCCTCCCGTGAGGACGAAGTCTCCGATAGATATCTCCTCGTCAACTATCTCGTCAATTATCCTCTGGTCAACGCCCTCGTAGTGACCGCAAAGTATTATAAGCTGGTCGTAGCGCGCAAGCTCCTCGGCTTTCTTTTGGTCAAAGAGCTTACCCGCGGGGGACATGTAGACGACTCGGCGTGATAAGCCCTCCTCGCTTTGAGCGAGTATCGCCTCATAGCAGGAATATATGGGGGGCGCCATCATAAGCACTCCCTTTCCCCCGCCGTACGTGGTATCGTCAACTCTGCGGTGCTTGTCCTCAGAATAGTCCCTGATGTTGTGGCATCTGACCTCGATAGCTCCGCTTTTTCTCGCCCTGCCGATAACGCTTTCATTAAGTATTCCGTCAACGAAATCGGGAAAGAGCGTCATTATATCAAATCTCATATTACTCCCCGTCAAACATTCCCTCAATGGGTCTTATATATATCCCGCTCTCAAGGTCTATTCTGTCAACAAACTCATCGACGGCGGGTATCATACGCTCACCGTTCTCGGTCTTTACAACGTAGATATCCGACGCTCCGCGGTTAACCGTCTCAAGAAGAGTACCGTAAACCCTTCCGCACTCAGCGTCTATAACGGGAAGTCCAACGAGGTCGCTTATAAAGAATTCTCCGTCGGCAAGCTTAAAATCCGACCTTGCCGCATAAAGCACGGTGTTTTTCAGCGCCATCGCCGTGTCCATATCCTTGACACAGTCAAGCTGAACTATCACAAACTGCTTGAAAACAGAAGCCTTGACGACCTTCATCTTCTTGTATTCACCGTCCGTGAGCAGATAAAAACGCTTCAGCGCCGCCATATCAGCAGGCGAATTGCACCAGGACTCAAGCTTGAGCCCCCCTTGCGTGCCGTGAGTATTTATTATTTTTCCACATTCAATGTAATTGTTTTTCTTCATATATGTCCCTCATTAACTAAAAAATACATATACAGGGTATATTATACCACATTCCTTCTCTTTTTTCAACTATTTTTTAATAAATAAAGATAGTTTCTGTAAGAATCATCAACTATATATCCCAAACTCTTCGCGGGCGCGGCGGCACGCCGCCTCGAAGAACTCGTCGGTGTCGTAGCTTTTATCGCTGCTTTGAGTTTTCTCTCTAAGCTTTTTCGAGGAATGATAGCGCCCGAAGATAGTCCTGTCCTTCTCCCACCATTCAAGAAGGACTGCATAAGCGCTCTTTTTCTGCGCCTTTGCGAACTCCCTCGCTCTCTCGGTCCTTTCGTCTATATAAATCGAGGGTATTCCTTTATCTATAAGCAGCTCCCTGTCACTATTTGATAGTGTGTATGCGTTGACGGAGTCTGCGGAGCTGGCGGAGCTTGTGGCGTGGGGACATTCCTGCTTAGTGTTACTATAATTATCATTCCCACTACCATTATCAATATCAATATCAATATCAATATCATTATCAATATCAATATCAATATCATTCTTATTATCATTATAGGCTTTTTTTGGTTTTTCAGAATACCGTTCGGTTTTTGACGCAATAAAAGAGCCGTCTGACTCCTCTGTTTTTCGGGGTCTGCCACCTTTTTTTCCGTTCATAGCGTTTTTCTCACAGCGTTCGAGATACTCCTCATAGTCTCTGTCCATTGTATCCTTAATAAGCGAAAAAGCCATATTCACAAGCGGCGGAAGCTCGGTGGTAAACTCTCTTTCCTTTGCATATTCAAATATCGCGCTTATAAGTATTCCGCGCTCCTCAAGGGAGAGAAGCTTGAACTGGTTTTCAAAATTACAATAAAGTATGAAGCTTTTCGGCGTTTTTTTGCTCATTTTATCCTCCAAAGATTTTCTACGCCTATATTATAACCCTGATATCTGTCCCAAACAGTCCCACTTAGTCTCACTTAGTCCCACTTTTGAGAAAATATTTTGAAAAGGATACGCCATATTTTAAAAACCAAACGGTTATTTGCCAAAAAAAATTGCCATAATATAAAAAAACTTTTAAAAAAGCGGAGAAAACCCTATGGATATAAACGCAAAAAACGATTTTCAAAACAAGATAAGCTTCAGAGAGGCAAAGCGCTCGGATTCTGCGCTTGTCCTATCCTTCATTCGCGCGCTCGCCGAGCATCACTCGCTTGAGGACAAGATGGTTGCCACCGAAGAGGATATTCTCAAATGGGTATTTGAAAATAAAAAAGCAGAGGTCATCTTCTGCCTCTGCGACGGCGTTGAAGTCGGATTTGCCGTCTATTATCACACCTTTTCAACTATGCTCGGTCGTTGCGGAATTCACCTTGAGGACCTCTATATAAGACCCGAATACCGACGTCATGGCTGTGGGAAAGCGATTCTTCGTCACCTCGCGGGGATAACCCTCGAGCAAGGCTGCCGACGCCTCGAATGGAGCTGTCACAACAAAAACCCGCAAGCCGTCGCCTTCTATCTCTCTATCGGAGCTGCCCCCATGGACGATTGGACTACCTTCCGCCTCGCAGGCACTTCGCTTGAAAAGCTGGGAAGTTAGTTTGTGTTAGGATATTTCAAGTCAGACCAAGCAAAAAGACCGTCAGCTTGCGTACCGCTTTTTGTTTGGTGCGAGAAACGGGACACTTGAACCTGTTTCGTAGACGAAACGGCAAGTTTCTCTTGACGGACGTCGTCCGTCATTTGCTCCGCAAACCGCTAAACGTTGCCCAACGCCAAAGGCGTTGGACGAGTTCCGCGAACCGATTGCTCAGACCAAACAAAAAGCGGCACGCTGTTGCGTACCGCTTTTTGCTTGGTGCGAGAAACGGGACTTGAACCCGTACGGTGTAACCACACGCCCCTCAAACGTGCGCGTCTGCCAGTTCCGCCACTCTCGCATATCATCTGTGCCGATGTTTACCGGCAACAGATAATATTATACACTATTTTTAAAAAATGTCAATACCTTTTTTGAAAAAAATTATAAAAATTTTTAAGGTCTCTCAAATAGACAAAACAAATAGAATTTGCTCCGCAAATATGGGCAAAATGCCAAGGTTATGGCGCTTTATCAGAAGAACGAGAGCTGTTCCGCTTCTTCCTGCTCTGCCGCTTGAAGCTTTGCGGGCTTCTCTGCCTTTTTAGGCTCGGGCTTTGCGATGGGCGTCATCGGAGCGTCGCCAAGAACCGAAAGCGTGAGCTGGTCTGTCTCGCTGAGATTTTTTATAACTCCATTCGTTCGCAGGACCTCGATAACGCTCTTTGTAAGCTTTGCTCGCTTTTGAAGATCCTCGACCGAGAAGAACGGCTCTTCGTTACGCGCCGCTAAAATGTTTATCGCAGCGTTCTCGCCAAGTCCGGGCAAAGACGAAAACGGCATTCTTATAGCTCCGTTTTCGGGCAAAAATGCGTATGCGTCGGACTTTTCAATGTCTATCGGCAAGAATTTTATTCCTCTCGCCATACATTCGTTGGCAAGCTGGAAGGTGGGTATCGATGCCTGCTCCTTTGGCGATGCTTCCTTCGAGCGCCTTTCGATATCCTTTATTGTCGCCGCAAGAGCCGCCTTGCCCTTCATCACGAGCGTTGCGTCAAATCCGCCGGGGGCTACCGTAAACATAGCGCAATAAAACGCGATAGGCTTGTATATCTTATACCAAGCAAGCCGTATAGCCGACATAACGTAAGCGGCGGCATGTGCCTTCGGAAACATGTACTTTATCTTTTTACAGGAAGCGAGATACCATTCGGGAACGTTATGTTCTCTCATCGTGGCTTCCCATTCGGGAGTAAGTCCCTTTCCCTTTCTCACGCTTTCCATTATCTTAAACGCGACGG
>JAZOLQ010000067.1:0-6831 GCA_045653185.1 Eubacteriales bacterium | reverse complement strand
GGTCATCTCCTCCGAGGTAGGTCTTGAGCTCAAGGACGCAGGTCTGCATATGCTCGGTCGCGCTCGTCAGGTCAAGGTTAACAAGGAGCATACCATCATCGTTGGCGGCGCAGGCGATTCCGACGATATCAAGGCGCGCATCGCACAGATCCGCACCGCGATCAACGAAACCACCTCTGATTTCGACCGCGAAAAGCTTCAGGAGCGTCTTGCAAAGCTTGCAGGCGGAGTAGCGGTTATCAAGGTTGGTGCGGCTACCGAGGTTGAAATGAAGGAAAAGAAGCTTCGCATCGAGGATGCTCTCAACGCTACCAAGGCGGCGGTTGAAGAGGGTATCGTAGCAGGCGGCGGTATGGGCGGAATTTATTGATCGCTTGATCGATAGCCGCAAGTAAAAAATACTTGAGTTTTCAAAAAAGAGGACTCACGTATTTTTTTGTTTTTGAAAAAATCAAAAAAATAAAATTTTTTTCAAAAAACTATTGACAAGTCAAAAAAATGATGTTATAATATACACATAATCAAGAATAATTCTCAATAAGGAACGGTTTTGATATGAAGCAAAAAAGAAATACATTACAGAAGGGAATCGTCTTTGAGGTCTTCCAAGAGATGCACAATCATCCTTCTGCGGGTATGGTCTACGAAGCGGTTCACGAGAAATATCCTGAGATAAGCAAGGCAACGGTATACAGACTTCTTGCCGAGGCTGCTGAGGAAGGTGACTTGCTTCGTCTTAAGCTTGCAGGAGCTGACGACAGGTACGACGTGACTCTTAAAACACATTATCACGTTGTTTGCAGAAAATGCAATCATGTTGCCGATGTCATCACGGACTTCGACGTGCCAAAGCTTATGCTGAACACAGAGGGTTGTGAAAACTTTCTGCTTGAAGATTGCCACATGGAATTTGTGGGTGTTTGCGATAAATGTCGCAACTCAGACAATTAAAAAAATATATATATTAATTTAAAGGAGAATTTTTATTATGGCAAAATGGGTATGTAAGGTATGCGGTTATATTCACGAGGGAGACAGCGCTCCCGAAAGATGTCCTCAGTGTAAAGTTCCCGCTGACAAGTTCGAGAAGCTTGAGGAGAACAAGATGACTTGGGCGGCAGAGCACGTAGTAGGCGTTGCAAACGGCGCTCCCGAGGATATTATTATGGACCTTCGCGCTAACTTCAACGGCGAGTGTACAGAGGTTGGTATGTATCTTGCAATGGCAAGAGTTGCCGCAAGAGAGGGATATCCCGAGATAGCTCTTTACTGGGAAAAGGCAGCTTTTGAGGAAGCAGAGCACGCTGCAAAGTTTGCTGAGCTTCTCGGTGAGGTAGTAACAGACAGCACAAAGAAGAACCTTGAGATGAGAGTTGCGGCAGGGAACGGCGCAACAGAGGGCAAGTTTGACCTTGCAAAGAGAGCAAAGGCTTTGAATCTCGACGCTATTCACGACACAGTTCACGAGATGGCTCGCGACGAGGCTCGTCACGGCAAGGCGTTCGAGGGACTTCTTAAGAGATATTTTAACTAATAACTAAGGCTCATCATATTTTGGAGGAAATTGATTATGAAAGAGAATTACACAGTATGTAACTGTATGGATGTGAGCTATTCCGATATAGCGGATGCTCTTGAAACACATAAGGACTTTGATTCTGTACGCGCCGCATTTGATGAGGTGCAGAGCGTAACTCAATGTGCTACGGGTTGCGGAGGATGTTATCAGAGAATTCTTGACGTTATCTCTGAAATTATGATGGCTAAGTAAGTTTTTATGATATAAAATGAACGCCCGATGTCTTGCGTTTAAGCGAGGCATCGGGCATTTTTATTTAAAAATTATTTGAATATCAATTTTCCAAAGCAGTGCGGCTTGTGGAAGGTAAAGGGCTCGCCCTCAACATCAACAGAGCTCCATGAGAGGTAGTGAGGGGGCTCTGAGAAATCGGCGCATTTATAGAAGTTAGCGCGCATTTCTTTTCCCTCATAGATCTTGAAATCGGGGAAGAAACGCTTTATAAACGAGTAGGGAACTGTGTAGAATATTTCCCAACCGTCGCAGGTCTTAGATATCTTTGGCGCAAAGATATCCTCTATGGTATCCTCGGGAACAAGTCTTACAAGGTTTTGAACGTTACTTCCAATTCCAAGATATACACAACCGTTGAGGTTAAATTCGATGTTGAAATATCTTATATCGTTTTCCACAGGGGAGAAGAAAAACTCAAGGCAGCTGTCGCTGCACGGAGTTCCGATAGGACCTGATTCCTCTGCGCGAATGTTTTTTTCAACAGTTGAGAGATGGAGATAGAATGCTTCGTCTCCATAGGCTATCTGCGCTTTAGCGTGTATATCGTCGGGTGTATCAAGATAGGGAATATCAATGTTAACACAGGGAATATCGCTCCAATTAGGCTCAGAGGTCACTTTTATCAGATTATAGGTTTTCATTTCGGCGTTAAAGATCCTTTCACGATTTTGATTATGATATATCAAGCACTTAACTTTTTAATATTGTATCATTATCCGCCGAAATTGTCAAGAGACGCTTTGTATTGTATCTTGTCACAGATGTCAAATAAGACATCTGTCGCTTTTTTTGACTGTAAAAGAGATATCCTGTTCTTTTGCAGATATTTTCACGGTGGTTTCGGGCTTTATCTCACCGCTGAGAATGAGTGAGGAAAGTTTATCCTCTATTCTGTGAACTATCTCGCGTCTTATTGAACGAGCTCCGTATTTTTTGTCGTAAAATGAGCTTGCGGCAAGTGATGAAACGTCCTCGTCAAATTCAAGGATTATACCAAGCTTCAGCGCTCGCGCCGAAAGCTCCGCGAGCATATCCGCGGCGATCTTTTTTATATCCTCGTGAGTGAGATCGTTAAATATCACTATGTCGTCAACACGGTTGAGAAATTCGGGCGAGAAGTGTTTTTTTAACTCTGAGAGCATGCGAGATGAAGAGTTTGCCCCCGAGACTTTCTCCTCTTGTGAAAATCCGAGCGAAAGAGTGCTTGCGTGAGAAGCGCCTATATTTGAGGTCATAATGATTATCGTGTTCTTAAAGTCTACCCTTCGTCCTGCCGAGTCGGTGAGTACACCGTCCTCGAGGACTGAAAGCAAGAGATTGAATACGTCGGAATGCGCCTTTTCTATTTCGTCAAGCAATATGAGTGAATAGGGACGTCTGCGCACCTTTTCGGTGAGCTGTCCGCCTTCTCCGTAGCCTACGTAGCCGGGCGGTGAGCCTATCAGCTTTGATACACTGTGCTTTTCCATATATTCAGCCATATCGAGCCGTATTATAGCATCGGTGTTTCCAAACAAGGCTTTGGCAAGCGCGCGAGAGAGCTCGGTCTTTCCGACTCCCGTATTGCCGAGAAAGATGAAAGAGCCGCAGGGTCTGTTGGGGTCTTTGAGCCCGACCCTGCCTCGCTTTATGGCGCGTACTACCGCGTCAATGGCATCGTTCTGACCTATTACCGAGCGCCTTAATTCTTCGTCAAGTCTTAATAGCTTTTCGCTCTCTTCCTCAACCAGACGGCTAACGGGTATTGAAGTCCAAGCTGTTACGATATCGGCGATATCGTCTTCTCTGACACATAGAGGGATTTTTTCTTTCTCATGCTCGTCACTTTCTATATCTTTGAGACGTTCAAGGATATCAAGCTCCTTTTTTCTGAGCTCTTGAGCTATATCAAATCTTTCTTCAAGTATAGCGTTTTCTTTCTCGGCGGATATCCGTGTTATCTCATCCTCAAGCGCCCTTTTTCCGCTTGGGTCGACGATGGTGGATATTTTTATATTTGAAGCCGCTTCGTCGATAAGGTCTATTGCTTTGTCGGGTAAAAATCTGTCGGGGATATATCGAGTCGAGAGGCGTATTGCGGCGTCTATCGCTTCATCGGATATTCTGAGCCCGTGATGCTCCTCGTATTTTGAACGAAGTCCAAAAAGAATTTCTCGTGTCTCTGCATAGGTCGGCTCATCGACGTTTACAGTTTGAAATCTTCTTTCAAGCGCGGCATCCTTCTCAATATGTGAGCGGTATTCTGATATCGTCGTAGCGCCTATAAGCTGCAGCTCACCTCGGGCAAGAGAGGGCTTTAGGATATTTGCCGCATCGACAGCTCCTTCAGCCGCGCCCGCGCCTACTATCGTGTGTATCTCATCTATAAAAAGTATTATATCGGGGTCTTTTTTTACCTCGTCTATAATATTTTTCATTCGTTCCTCAAATTCGCCTCGATATTTAGCCCCCGCAAGTATTGCGGGAATATCAAGGGTTATTATTCTTTTGGTGCGCAGAGAGTCTGGGATATTTCCGTCGTATATCCTCTGCGCCAGACCTTCGGCAACAGCGGTTTTTCCCACGCCAGGCTCACCGACAAGGCAGGGATTGTTTTTCGTTCGCCTTGCGAGTATCCTTATGACGTGTTCTGTCTCCTTGTCTCTGCCGATTATAGGGTCCAGCCTTCCAAAAGCGGCGTCGGCGGAGAGGTCTTTTCCGTAAAGCGAGAGCACCGATGCAGAGCGCTTTTCGCTTTTCTCGGTTTTCTGCGCAGACGCGACTTTTCCCGATAGATTTTCAAGATAAGCAAGCAGATCGCATCGAAGCTCGTTTGTCGGAATTCCACAAGCCTCAAGCAGCTTAAAGCCCATACAGTCTCTATCCGCAAGGATAGACAGAAGAAGCTCTTCCGTTCCTATTGCGGTATTCTTTCGGTCCGATGACGAAAGGGCTATTATCTTTTTTAATTTCGGCGTCATATCAAAAGACGAGAGAGTGCTTTTTGTTCCCATGCCCACTATCTCACAAAGCCGATCTTTTATGACGCTGTATTCAGCTCCTCGCTCGCTCATAATACGGGCAGAGACCGAGCTTTTTTCGTTTGCCAGAGCTAAAAGAAGATGCTCTGTTCCAATGTACGTATGTCCAAGCGATTCTGCGATGTACAGAGAATTTTTTATTGAGCTTTTAGCTTTCGGGGTGAATTTGTCAGCCATTCTTATACCTCCTCTCCTTTCGGGATTATTGACACTTTTTGAAGCTGTTATTTAAATTGGCGTGTTTTATCTTACATAATCGAATGCGTAATTTCGATATGCTTCGACAAGTTTGTTCCATGTCTCCTTGTCGGTATTGCCTGTTACTTTAATGTCGTTTTTTGATTGAAAATCGCGTATGTTCTTTTCTGTCGCATTGTCGTATATTCCGTTCACGGCAAGCGGAATAAAGGAGTCGTATATTATTGTCAGCTCGTTTAACAGAAGCTGGATTATGCTTACGAGGAAATATTCGTCTCCAGCTGATAGATAATATCCCTCGGGGACTCTTGGAAAGAGATAGAGAGGGTAGGGAGCGGATAAAGCTGAGATAGACGCAAGGTATTCGGCGTAAAGCATATCCCAGGTCTCTTTATCTGCTATCCCGCTCTGCACGAGGGCGTGATTTTTTTGAAAAGCCAGTATTGATGCCCGCGTAACCTCGCCGAGTATTCCGTCTATCGGTGGCGAGGGGATAGAGGGGTCTTCATAAGAGAGCTGTCTTAGATAGCGTTGAAGGTTTCTTATCGCCTGTTCTTCTGTGAGGTTCTTCATATATCTCCTTTCACTCGCCCAGTGCAAATCCGGGGAACTGTCCTTCATTGAGGCGTGAGCCGTTATATAAGTCGCTGTAAAGCGTGGTGATAGCGAGCCAGGTAGCCGCGGCGACCGTTCCCGTAGGCTCTATTCCTGCTCTTCGCTGAAATGCGAGGACTGCTTCCTCGGTCTGATTTCCAAAATAACCGGTTACGGGTATTGTTGGAAGCTCTGTAAAGACAGTGGCAATATAATTGAGATATTCCTGAAGCAGTCTTACCGCGTCAGAGCTCGAGCCGAGTCTTAGCGGAATTCCAGGATAAGGCACTACGTTCCCTTCGACGTATTTCAGCGGAATAGTGGATACAAAGCCAAGATAGGTGCGATAAAGTATTTCCCAAGTATCAAGGTCTAGTATTCCTGTGACGGGAAGTCCAAATGTCCGCTGAACTGCCCTTACGGCACCCTCTGTTGAAGGACCGTATATACCGTCGATAGCGAGAGGCGGGACGGTATCGTAAAACGCCGACATATAGTTTATGAAATATTGCACATTTGCCACGTCGAGCCCTCGGCTTCCGAGACTAAGCTCGTCGTTATATTGTGATGTTACCTCGGATAAAGATATTCCCTCAGAGTCGAGCTCGTTAAGACGCTTTACCGCGTTGTAGATAAACTGAGTGCGATACCAGGTCGCTTTGCCGACGATTCCGTCTGGCGTGAGAGAAAAGATCTCTTGAAATTTTCTTACGGCATCCTCGGTGTCATAAGAGAAAACTCCGTCGGGAATGGCTATCTTTGGAATCGATGGATAGTTGTCGGATATGCGGTTAAGCCTTATTTGAAGCGCTCTTACCGCGTCTCCAGCGCTTCCAAGACGAAGCGGAGTAGATGGGGCGCTTATATTGATGCTTTGCACGGGTGCGTTTTGTATTATGTCTATGTCGTCCCCATAGTAATAGGTGAGTATCTCATAGGGAGTAAAGCCTTGGTTGGCGAGGTCGACAGAGCCCCACTGCGAAAGACCGTTGCACGTGACCTCCACTCCGTCACAGTATTGCGCAAAGAGCGGTTCAACGTTTCCTCTGCGTGATATATAATCGTTGAATATTTCGCTGACTATCTGATATACGTTTTCAAAAACATCTCTGCCGTTCACAAAGGATTGGTCGATAGACGTCGAATTGGTTATGTCAAAATCGTACCCTCTCGAACGGTAGTATTCGGTGTAAAGTCTGTTTAGCG